>DATITC010000096.1:0-20925 GCA_035468175.1 Frankiaceae bacterium
CCACCACGCCGCCCACAACGGCCAATTCACCATCGTCGTCCACAAACCCGGCAAGATCAGCGTCCGACCACGACAACCCGACGACCCCTACTACGAAATCCGCCCCGACCCACCACCAGGCGACCAACCCACCATCACCGACATGCTCACCACCGCCGCGCGGCGCTTGCGGTCGGCCTGATGCGGCACGAGTCGGTTGGTCAGAGCCGGTCGAGCTCGAACTGGCAGCGGACGATGTCGGCCGACACCGGGCCGAAGTACTCGCGGCGTAGCCGGTTGTGCTCGTCCTGCTCGTCGTAGCGGCGGTAGGCCGCCACGTCGGCCAGGTCGACGGTGATGCAGTAGTCCCAGTTGCCGTCGCGCAGCCCCACGTCGGTGCCGGCGTGGATCTCGAGCAACCCGTCGATCTCGAGCTTCCGCATCGCCGCGAGCCCCTCGGCGAGCCGGTCGCGGTCCGCGTCCGCGTGGAGACGGCCGAGCACGACGTTGCGGATCATGAGCGGCTCCTCGGCGCGAGTGGGATCGCTCCCACCCAACTCGCTCCCATCCAACCTCGTCTCCCACCCAACCTCGTGTCGCCCGCGAGCAGCACGCTGTGACGTGCGCGTTCTCGCTAGGCGATAACGCGTCTTCCCCTAAATCGCACGACCTGCGAATGATGTGACCCGAGCCACATCCCGACCTTCGAGGAGCTTGCGTGAAGGCCGTCCGCGTCCACGAGTACAAGAAGCCGCCCAGCCTGGACGACGTCGCCGAACCGAAGATCGAAGGCCCGCTCGATGTGCTGGTGCACATCGACGCGGCTGGCGTTTGCCGCACCGACCTGCACATCATCGAAGGTCAATGGGCGGAGAAGAGCGGCGTCGAGCTTCCGCACACGATCGGCCACGAGAACGCGGGCACGGTGGTGGCGGTCGGGGAGGCGGTGACGACCGTCGCCGTCGACGACAAGGTGATCCTGCATCCGCTGGTGACGTGCGGTCTCTGCCGAGCCTGCCGGGCCGGCGACGACGTGCACTGCGCCAACAACAGCTTCCCCGGCATCAGCGTCGACGGAGGCATGGCCGAGTTCCTGCGGACGTCCGTGCGGTCCGTCGTGAAGCTCGACGCCGGCTTGCAGCCGGCCGACGTGGCTGCCCTCGCCGATGCCGGTCTGACCGCCTACCACGCGGTTCGTAAGGCGGTGCCGCTCATCTACCCCGGCGTGCGGGTCGTGATGATCGGGGCCGGCGGTCTCGGCCATATCGGCCTGCAGTGCCTGCTGGCGATGACCCCCGGTGAGGTGGTCGTCGTCGACCGGTCGGCGGACGTGCTCGAGCGGGCCAAGCAACTCGGCGCGCACCACACCGTGCTCAGCGACGGCAACCAGGTCGAGGCGGTCCAGGAGCTGACCGGGGGCACCGGCGCCGAGGTCATCCTCGACTTCGTCGGCGAGCACGGCACCGAGGCGGACGGCATCGCGATGACCCGGGACGCGGGCTCCTACTTCGTCATCGGCTACGGCGGCGCCGTGAATGTCCCGACCATCGAGTTCGTGTCCCGGGAGATCAACGTCATCGGCAACCTCGTCGGCTCCTACAACGACCTCGACGAGCTGATGACGCTCACCGCCCAGGGCAAGGTCCGCCTTGCCACCAAGAAGTACGAGCTGTCCTCCGCGCTGACCGCGCTCGACGACTTGGACGGTGGCCGCATCCCGGGTGGGCGCGCCATCCTCGTGCCTGACGGCTCGCTCTGAATCGAGGCCGCTAACGCGACGGGTGATCGGCGTCACAAGGCGCTAGGCTGCCGCCATGGACCAGGCGTCGGTTACCCGCGCCGAGGCAGCCCCTGGCACCGTCCAGTCGGTCAGTCGGGCTCTCCATCTGCTGGAGTACGTCGCCCAGAGCCCGGACGGTGTCAGCGCCAAGCAGGTCGCCGAACATCTCGGCGTGGCGCTGCCATCGGCGTATCACCTGCTCAGGACGCTCATCGACGGCGGCTACCTGGTGCACCTGACCGACGACCACGCGTACGTCCTGGGCTACCAGGTACGGGTGCTGGAACACGGCCTGACCCGACAGCTTCAGACGTCGGGAACGGTGGCTGCGTCAATCCGTTCGTTGCAGCTGAGTGCGGACGCCGCGGCGTACTACGCGATCTACCGCGACGTGGAGATCGTGCTGGCGCACGTCGCCGATTCTGAGCGCCGGCCACGGGTGCGGGTCCTGGGCATCGGTTTTCACGAAGCGGCGCACGCGACCGCGTTCGGCAAGGTGATGCTCGCCGCGATGCCCTCGGAGCAGCGCCGCCTCTATCTCGCGCGGGTGGGGCTTCGCCGTTGGACCTCGCGGACGGTGACCGACGAGCCCGGGCTGGAGACACAACTCGCGCAGGTCCGGGATTCCGGAGTCGCCCTGGAAATCGGCGAGTTCCAGTCAGGGCTCTCCTGTCTGGCCGCGCCCGTGCGCTCCCGAGCCGGTGGTGTCGTGGGGTCGGTGGCCGTCTCGCTGGAGTCCGTCGAATTCGCGGCCCGGCGTCGGGGCCTGGAGCGGGCCGTCCGGCAGGGCGCGATGACGGTCACCCGCGCACTCAACGGTGGTAACTGACCCGGCTCAGCCACCACCTTGGAGCAGCCGCAGCTTCGGGCGTGTGAACGAGGGTTCCCGCAACTGCTGCAGGCAGGGCCGACACAGGCAGCGCAGACGCCGGCCGCTGGTGAGCCAGCGGCGGCAGTGTTCGTGGTGGTTGAACCGGCAGGAGTCGCACACCTGAAATGCTTCGGGAGCATGGCGCTGCCCACGTACCGTCGAATGGTCGCCGCTGCCGCTGCGCCGACTGGAGCAGTGCAGTCAGCCCAGGTCACGTCAGCCGGCCCGTAGCGCCTGCATTTCCCGCTCGACCAGCTGCTCGTGCTCGAGCTCGTCCTCGCGAGCCCGGCGCGGGCTCCAGCGCCCGGCCATCAGGAACACGAACGGCAGGAACAGCGCCTGCGCCGCGAGGCAGATCAGCCACCAGTGCTGCCACTGCTTCGGGTTGTCCTTCTGCGCCTGCTTGACCTGGGCGCCGTTCTTCTGCAGGAACTGCAGGTCGTCCGCCGGGATGGGGGACTTCTGAAGCTGTAGCAGCCGATTGATCGCCGCGGTGGGTGACGTCGCGAGGCCTGCCCCCTGGAGCTCGGCGATGGCCTTGTTCAGCGCCGCGGGCGGAGGCGAGCTCGGGCTGGCTTGGAGCGCCAGCAGGGTCGGGGTGTCGACCGCGCCGAGCGTTGCCACCTGGTCCGGGTACTTCGCCGCGATGTCCAGCGCCCGCGGGCCGTGGTCGACGAGGGTCGAGGTCGCCGGCACCACCAGGATCAGCGCGGCGTAGGACACCGTGACGACCACCCGGATGATCCACCCCCAGATCGCCAACCCGGTGGCGGTGGCGGCGGGGTTGTGCCGCTCCACCGTCTCGGTGAACCCGGCCATCCAGGCGACGTAGGCCATGCCGCCGCCCAACGCGCCGACCACGAACACCAGGGCGAACGTGTAGTAGCTCGTCTCGAGATTGGTGCTGACCTTGGCGAACAGTGCGGTGCTGATCAGAGCGATCACCGCGCCGACGATCATCAGGGGCTTGCGGACCCGCAGCTTGTCCGACAACAGACCGGTGGTCACGAGGGCGATCGCGTTGGCGATCCAGTACCAGTTGGCCAGCGAGTTAGCCTTCTGCTCGGTGTAGCCGAAGACGGTCACGAAGTAGACGACCAGGAAGGCGACGAGCACGTAGTAGAGAAGCAGGAACACCGCGATGGCGAAGGCCGGGCCGACCACGTCGAGACGCAGCATCTGGCGCCACGATCCCTGCAGCGCCTTCTCAGGGTCGAGCCCGGCGGCGCGCGCCTCGATCAGGGCCCGATCCTTCAGGCTGACCATCAGCTGATCGCGCAGCGACGGCGAAAGTTCCTTCAGGCCGATGAGCGCGACCACGAACACGACGAGACCGACGATGCCGCAGACGTAGAACTGGAACCGCCAGTTGGGGTGCGCGGTCAAGGTGTGCGAGGACACGACGGTCACGACGAGGCTGCCGAGCACTGGCCCGAGCGTCCAGAAGCCCATTGCCGCCCCGCGGCCGACCTGCGGGGAGAAGTCCCGGATCAGCGCCGGTGTGGCCACCAGGACCATGCCCTCGACCACGCTGACCAGGCCGAACATCACCGCATAGGTGATTTTGTTCGGAGCGTGCGGGATACCGAGCCCGATGAGCAGGCCGGTCAGCAGGAGCCCGCCGACGACCAGGTTCGCCCGTCCCCACCGGTCGGCCAGGCCGGCGAACAGCGATGCGCAGGCGCCGACCGCGTTGCCGATGACCAGCACGAGGATGAATTGGGTGAAGGTGAAGCCGTACTCCGCGATCACCTTGGTGGCGACGGAACCGCCGACGTAGAGCTCGTAGTAGAGGACGATCGTGGCCAGGACAGTGATGGCGAGGTACCGGGAGCGGGTCCGATCGTCCGGGTAGTGCGGTAGCTGCCGGTCGGTCAGCCAGGCCAGTCCGCCGCGCGACCTGCCGTCGCTTCCGAAGCCACCCTCGGTGGTTCCGCCATCGAACTGTCCGGCTCGCGGGGTCGTGTCGACCACGAACGGCCTCCTCATCGAGTTCTCGCGACCGGCGGGGACCCGGCGGAGTGGCTTGATCACATTAACTCTGCGTCGCTCGCCCGCTGACAGGACGCCACCGGGACGGCTCCCGTGGCGCGCCTCTGCAACACTCGGCTCGCAGCGGCGCGGTGCGCGGCGCTGCGACGCGCCGCATTGCGGCGCGGTGGGCGAGAACGCTGACGGACGGGGGCGCGGGATGAACGCCAGCCTTCCGGTGGAACTGACCCGGGCGTTCGACCGGGTCCTCGCGGCGACGCATCTCAGCCGGCCATCTGACGTCGGGGACGAACTGGTCCGCGACATCGAGCCGCTCGGTGCGGCCGACGTCGTGTTCTACGTGCCCGACTACGCGCAGGAGGTGCTGACCCCGGTCCCGGCGACGAATTCGCCGGATCGCGAGGTGCACGCCATCGACGGCACCATGCTCGGCCGAGCGTTCACGACGTCGACGATCCTGCAGGCGCCCACGACGCCGTCCTCGGGGCGGGTCCGGCTGTGGATCCCGCTGCTCGACGGGACCAATCGGGTCGGCGCAATGGAGTTGACGTTGCCGGCGCCGGACGGGCAGGTCGCCGGGGATCTGCTCGCCGCCTGCGAGCGCTACGCGCACTTCGGGTCACAGCTGCTGGTCCTCAAGTCCGCGTACGGGGACTCGCTGGAGCGCCTGCGCCGGCGGCAGCAGATGACCGTCGCGGCCGAGTTGGTGTGGCGGCTTCTGCCACCGCTCACCTTCGCGACGGAGGACGTCGTGATCAGTGGGCTGGCGGAGCCGGCGTACTCGCTCGGCGGCGACGCCTTCGACTACGCGGTCAACGGCAGTACCGCCCACGTCGCGGTGCTCGACGCGATGGGGCACGGGCTGACTGCGGCGGGACTCACCTGCTTCGCGATCTCGGCGTACCGCCAGACCCGCATCGACGGCAACTCATTGGAGGAGGCGTACGCGGCGATGTACGCCGCCATCAGCGACACCTTCGGCGGCGACCGTTACGTGACGGCCCTGCTGCTGGAACTGGACCTCGACACGGGTCGACTGTGCTGGCTGAGTGCAGGACATCCGCCGCCGCTGCTTCTGCGCGCGGGTCGCGTCGTGAAGACGTTGGAAGCTCCGCCGGCGATGCCGCTCGGCCTCCCGTTCGACCCCGGAGTTCCCGAGGTGGCGGTGGAGTCGCTGGAGCCCGGTGATCAGCTGTTCGTCTACACCGACGGCTTTCCCGAGGCCCGGCTCCCCGACGGTGAGCTGTTCGGGATGGAGCGGCTCATCGCCTTCCTCGAACGGGAGGCGGCAGCCAAGCAATCCGTGCCTGAGACCCTGCGGCGGCTGCGCCGGGTGCTGCTGAAGGAGGAGCGGAGCCGCCTGCGCGACGACGCGACCGCAGTCCTGTTGTCGTGGCGTTCCGGCGCGGAGCGAGCCCTTCTGCCGCAGACCGTCCAAGAGGCCCTATGAGCGACCTCGCCGCCCTCGATGCGACCGCCAGTGCGGAGCTGGTCCGGTCCGGTGCGGTCAGCGCTCTCGAGCTGGTCGAGGCTGCCCGGCAGCGGATCGAGCGGCTCGATCCGCAGCTGAACGCCCTCGTCCGGACCCGGTTCGACGCAGCAGCCGGGGAGGCGGCCACGGCGACCGGCCCCTTCGCCGGCGTTCCGTTCCTCTTGAAGGACCTCGGTGCGCTGGTGGCCGGGGAGCGGACCGACTTCGGCAGCGGCGTGCTGAAGAACTCCGAGAACCGGTGGGCGGTGACCAGCTACACGTCCCAAGCCTTCGCGAACGCCGGCCTGGTCGTCCTCGGCCGCACCGCCACCCCCGAGTTCGGCACGACCATCACCACTGAACCGACCGCCTACGCCCCCACCCGCAACCCGTGGGACCCCACGCGCTCCGCCGGCGGCTCCAGCGGGGGCGCGGCCGCAGCGGTCGCGTCCGGCATGGTCCCGGTCGCGCACGCCAGCGACGGTGGGGGCTCGATCCGCATCCCGGCGTCCTGCTGCGGTCTTGTCGGTCTCAAGCCCAGCCGGGGCCGCGTCAGTAACGGTCCGACGGTCGGTGAGAGCTGGGCCGGCTCCACCACCGACGGAGCGCTGGCCCGCACCGTTCGGGACGCCGCCGCGATGCTGGACCTGCTCCGGGCGGCGATGCCCGGTGACCCCTACATCGCTCCGCCGGTCGCACGCCCCTACGTCGACGAGGTCGGCCGGCCGCTCGAGCGGCTCCGGGTCGGGCTGCTCACCGGACCGGGACGGCGCAGGGCGCCGTCGCCCGACGCCGAGGTCGTGGACGGCGTGCTGTCAGCCGGCCGCCTCCTGTCCGATCTGGGTCACGACGTGCACGAGGCCTCGCCGGAGGCCTTCGTCGACGAGGCGTATGCCCGCCACTTCCTCACCGTGGTCGTCGCGGACGTGGCGCTGATGATGACCCAGCTGGAGCGGCTGCTCGGCCGACCGATCGCCGACGACGAGATCGAGCCGCGCAACGCGAACTACCGCCGAACCGGCGCGCGCCTGGCGGCCACCGACTACCTCGCGGCTCGTGGCTGGCTGGGGCAGTGGGCTCGACGGATGGCGTCGTGGTGGGCGGCACCGGAGCAGGGCGGCCAGGGCTTCGACCTGCTGGTCTGTCCGGTGATCGCCCGCGTGCCGCCGGAGATCGGCTGGTACACCGCGGGCGGGCCCGAGCAGGAGGGCGGGCGCATCGCCGAGGTCCTGCAGTACACCGGGCAGTTCAACGCCACCGGGCAGCCGGCGCTCAGCCTTCCGCTGCACACCAGTTCCGGCGGCGTGCCGATCGGCGTGCAGTTCGTCGCCGCGTACGGCCGCGAGGACCTGCTGGTGCGCCTCGCGAGCCAGCTCGAGCAGGCGCAGCCCTGGGCGTCGCGTCGGCCCCCGCTCTGGAGCGGTCGCTGACCTGCGCCTACAGCTGAGTGAGCCCGGTAGTTGCGCTGCTGCAGCAGTCGCACGGTCTCGATGCTGGCCGTGCTGAACGTGGTGTGGCCGCCGCGGAACCGGCACACTGAAGGCATGTCGGAACAGAACGGGCTGACGCCGGACCGCACGCCGGTCGCCGGGTGGCGCGCGGCTGTCATCCCGGCCTGGTCACTGGCGCTGGGGCTGGTCCTGTTCGTCGTCGTCGCGCTGGCGCTCGCGTCGGCCGGCGGAGTGGCTGGCATCGTCGCGGTCGCCGTGGTGCAGGGCGCGGTGGTCTATCTCCTCTACACGTGGTGTTCGGCGGAGGCGTAGCGGGTCAACTCTGTTCGTCGTCCCGGAGATCCCTGGCGACGCAGTTGTTGCATCGCCCGAACACGCTCAGGTGCCCGAAATCGACGTCGAACCCGTGCACCCGCGCGATGTCGTCGGTGAAGCGCCGGGCCACGTCGTCGTCCATCTCGGTCACGGTGCCGCAACCCCGGCAGACCAGATGTGCGTGGTCGCCGTGCGTGGACAGCTGATAGGTCGGGGTCGCGCCGGTGAGGTGCGTATGCGAGACGAGACCGTGCGCAGCCAGGGTCTCCACCGAGCGGTAGATGGTGCTCAACTGCAGGTTCGGCAGCTCACTCTGGGTGGCTTCCAGCAGCTGTTCCATCGTCGCGTGGCCGAGCCGTCCGAGCGCAGCCAGGATGACCAACCGCTGCCCGGTGGCCCGCAGCCCGTTCCGTCGTAGCAGTTCGACCTGTTCGTCGATCTGCGCGGATGGCATCGCTTTCCTCCGTCAGCTGTCGGATGTCCGGTCTCTTCCAGTGTGGCGCGCGCTGGCACCGGGGCAAGTGCGCGGTGCCGCGTCAGGGCGACGTCGCACGACGCTTCCCGAACTCGGCCTACTCGGCGGATCGCCGACCAGCAGGCCGGCGTGCGCGGCGAGTGCGGGAGCCAGGTGCTGGAGCTGGGCCTCGCTGATCCGGCACCCCCGCAGGTGCTCGACCCCATCGACGGCTCGCAAATCGGCGCCCCGGAGATCGACGTCGGTGGCGGTCGCACCCCGCATCTCCAGGGAGTCCACCCGACAGTCGGTGAGGGTCAGCGCAGAGATGGTCGCTCCCCCGAGGTGCACCTCGCCGAGCCAGCAGTCCTGGATGCTCACGCGGGCGAGCGAGCCGCCGCGCAGGTTCACGAAGTCGATCTTCCCGCCGCGGATCACGACCTCGGTCAGCGCGGCCGACGTCGCGTCCAGGGCGCCGAAGCGGCAGTCGAGGATGGTCACGTCACGCCACGTCGCGCGGATCGACGACAGCGTGGTCGCGGACAGGCCGGACAGCGTGCATTCCAGCAGGCGGGCGCCGTCGAGCACGACGCCGTCGAGCCGGCAGTCGGTCAGCGCGCATTCGAGGAGTCGACCGCCGCTACCGTCCCGACCGGAGAGGTCCAGGGCCCGGAAGCGTCGCAGATCCAGATCCGCGCCGGCGCCGAGCTCGTCGGCCGCCGCGTCTGTGGCGTCTGTGGCGTCTGAGCCGTCAAAGCCGTCAAAGCCGTCAGCTGCGGACATCGCCGCTGGCTACCTCACCGGCGCGGGACGGGCCGAGACCCGTCGGAAGACTCGCCAGCAGAGCGGCCGGGTCTTCCCGCAGCTGTGCGCCGAGCCGGTCGTTCAGCTCGAGGAGCGACGCGAGAGGTTCCGGTGCCCGGCAGACCTGCGCCAACACCAACCGCCACCCGATGTGCATCTGTGCGGCCAGATCGACGCGACCGGCGGCGGCTTGCTGCTGGCTGCCGTGCCAGGTCGCGACGAGGTAATTCGCGAGCGTGTCGAGGTCAGTCGGACCGCCGTCCAACGTCTGGGGACGCCTTGCCAGGAGCGCGGCTGCCTCGGCCTCCTCGAGCAGCGTCCGCACCGTGGCCATCCACCAGGAATAGGTCTGTGGCAGCGACCGTGCGATGAGGATGCGCTCGCTCAGCAGACGGAGGAGCGCCCGGAGCGGGTCGGGTTCGGCGACCCGGACGCGGTCGTGCAGCTCGCCCCAACGAGCTGCCTGATCGGCGACGGTCGCTTCCGCCAAAGCATCCTTCGAATCGAAGTGGAAGTAGAAGGCGCCACGGGTGTAGCCGGTCGCGTCGACCATCTGGTTCAGCGTCGACGCGGTGAACCCGTTCCGGTCGAAGACGCCCGCGCAGCACTCGATCAGATGTCGGCGTGTGCGTGTCCCCCGGCGGGTCGGCGGCATGACGGCAGGTTACTGCTGCGGCGATCGTGCTCCACAATGTCGGGCATGACGCCAGACGTCTTTCGCGGGACCGGCACCGTGGGCGAAGACCTGGCCCGGGTGGACTGGTCCGCCACCGCGCTGGGGGACCCCACCCGATGGCCGCGGAGCCTCCGGACGATCGTGCGGGCGCTGCTTGCGAGCCGATTCTCGATGTGGATGGCTTGGGGGAGCGAGCTCGCCTTCTTCTGCAACGACGCCTACCGGCGGGACACCTTGGGGAGCAAGTACCCCTGGGCGCTCGGCCGGCCGGCCAGCGAGGTCTGGGCCGAGATCTGGCCGGACATCGGCCCTCGGATCGACCGGGTGCTGAAAGAGGGCATTTCGACCTGGGACCAGGCGCTGTTGCTGTTCCTCGAAAGGTCCGGCTATCGCGAGGAGAGCTACCACACCTTCTCCTACAGTCCGCTGACCGACGACGACGGCGCGATCGTCGGCATGTTGTGCGTGGTCACGGAGGACACCGAGCGGGTCATCGGCGAGCGGCAGTTGGCCACGCTGCGCGACCTCGGGACCGACCCCACCGCGGTGCGAACCGAAGCCGAGACGGTGGCTGCGGCCTGCCGCCAGCTCGAGTCCGCGACCGCGTCCCTGCCGTTCACGCTGGTCTACCGGTATGACGCGGAGGGTCGCGCCGTCATCGCCGGAACCGCCGCCGTGCCGGAGGGCCATCCGGCGGCCCCGGCCGTCATCGAACCTGATGACCCGGGCGCGGCCTGGCCCGCCGCCGAGCTGCGCAGCGGCGTACCGATGGTGGTCGACGGTCTTGCCGACAGGTTCCCCGACCTGCCACGCGGCTCCTGGGCGGAACCGCCGTCAGCGGCGCTCGTCGTCCCGCTGCCGCAGCAGGGACAGACGCTGCCGCTCGGGTTCCTGGTCGCCGGGCTGAACCGGTATCGCCCGCTGGACGAGGGCTACCGCGGGTTCATCGAGCTCGTCGCCGGACAGATCGCTGCACGGATCGCCACCGCGCGCGCCTACGAGTCGGAGTGGCTGCGCGCCGAGCGCCTGGCCGAGCTCGACCAGGCGAAGACGACGTTCTTCACCAACATCAGCCACGAGTTCCGGACACCGCTCACACTGCTGCTCGGGCCGACCGAGGATGCGCTGGCCGACTCGTCCATCCCGCTGCCCGCCGAGCACCGCGCCCGGTTCGAGCTGGTCCAGCGCAACGGTGAGCGACTGCTGCGGCTCGTGAACAGCCTCCTTGACTTCTCCCGGTCGGAAGCGGGCCGGTTGAACGCCCGATACGAGGAGGTGGACCTCGCCAAGTACACGGCGGAGCTCGCGAGCTCGTTCGCGACAGCGACCGCCCGCGTCGGGCTGGCGCTGAACATCGACTGCCCGCCCCTGCCCGACCGCTACTGGGTCGATCAGGAGATGTGGGCGAAGGTCGTGCTGAACCTGCTCTCCAACGCGCTGAAATTCACCTTCGACGGGTCGATCTCGGTCAGCGTCGGGCCCGACCCCGAGGGAGACGGCGCGCTCCTCTGCGTCGCGGACACGGGCATCGGCATCGCGCCGGAGGACAAGGCGCAGCTGTTCGAACGGTTCTCCCGCATCTCCGGCGCGCGTTCACGCAGCTTCGAGGGCTCCGGCATCGGGCTCGCGCTCGTCGCCGAGCTCGTGGACCTGCACGGCGGGACGGTCGGGGTGGAGAGCGAGCCGGGCAAGGGCAGCACCTTCATCGTCCGGCTCCCCCGGGGCCGGACCATCTCCCGGACGAGGCGGTGGCCGAGAGCGGGACGCACTCGCCGAGTCCGGTCGAGCGGCAGGCGAAGGGGTTCATGGCCGAAGCGCTCCGCTGGTCGGAGAGCCAGCCGGCGCCGGCGCCCGTCCCGGGTTCCGGCATTGGTCCGCAGGCGCGTCCACCCCTGGTCCTCATCGCCGACGACAACGCCGACATGCGGGACTACGTCTCGCGCCTGCTGCAACGCGACTACCGCGTGCAGACCGCGAACGACGGGATGGAGGCCCTCGAGGCGATCCGCCGCGAACCGCCGGACCTGCTGCTCACCGACGTGATGATGCCGCGCATGAACGGGTTCGACCTGCTCGACACCTTGCGTGCAGACGAGCTCACCGCCGAGATCCCGGTGGTGATGCTGTCTGCCCGAGCCGGTGAGGAGGCGACGGTCGAGGGGCTGGACGCCGGCGCCGACGACTATCTGGTCAAGCCCTTCTCGGCCCGCGAACTGCTGGCTCGGGTACGGGCGAATCTGGAGCTGGATCGGGTTCGTCGGACGCGAGCCGCACTGGAGCGCGGACAGATCCTGCTCGACCAGGCGCAGCGGCTGGCCCGGGTCGGCAGCTGGGAGCTGGACCTCGCCACCGGACGAGTGACGGCGTCGGCCGAACTGATCCGGCAGCTCGACCTCACGGCCGAGGAGCTCGCTGACGTCGGCTTCGAATACATCCTCGACACCCGCGTCCTCCCGGACGACCGGGAGAAGACCCGCCGGGCGGTCGCTTCTGCTTCCTCGGGTGCCCCGATGGAGCTCGAGATGCGTATGCGCGTGGGGGACGACGTGCGCACCTACCGCGTCCTCGGTGAGCTGGAAGAGGACGCGGCGGGCCGCCCGGTGCGGCTGCGCGGGAGCCAGCAGGACGTGACCGACCAGCACGTGGCCCGCGACGCGCTGGCGGCGGCGAGCGCGGCCCGCGAGGTGGCGGAGCGGGAGATGCGGTTGGCCAACGAACTGCAGGCGAGCCTTCTGCCGCAGCTATCGTTCGATCCGGACCCGCTGCAGGTCGCGACGTACTACCGGGCCGGGGTCGAGGGGACCCAGGTGGGTGGCGACTGGTACGACGTGATCGAACTCGGCGCCGGGCGGACCGCTCTGGTCATCGGCGACGTCATGGGCCGGGGCGTGAAGGCCGCCGCGGTCATGGGCCAGCTGCGGGCGGCGGCGCGGGCCTATGCCCGGCTGGACCTGCCTCCCGCCGACATCCTCGAGTACCTCGACGGCCTCGTCCGCGATCTCGGGGAAGACCAGATCGTCCCCTGCCTGTACGCGGTCTACGACCCTGGTGAACGCCGGCTCTCATACGCGAACGCCGGTCATCTACCTGCTCTGCTCCGCGTCCCGGGGGAGGGCTCGCGACCGCTCGCCTCGATCGCCGAGCCGCCGCTGGACGCGGGCCCGTCGCTCTCCCGGGGTGCCGAGGTCGTGCTGCCGCCCGGATCGATCATCGCGCTGTACACCGACGGCCTGGTGGAGAGCCGATCCCGGGACATCGACGACGGCATCGCGTTGCTGGCGCGGGAGCTCGACGACGTCGAGGCCGTCACCCCTGACGTCCCGAAACGTCTGGTGGCGCGGATGCTCCCGGACGGTCCGGACGACGACGTCGCCATGCTGGTCGCGCTGGTCGACGGCGGCTACTCGGGCCGCTCGCTCGTCATCGAGGTGTCGGACTCGGAGCGGGCTGTGCAGCAGGTACGCGGCCGGATCACCGCCACGCTCGGCGCCTGGCAGGTGCGGCCCTCGATCGTGGACGACGTGGAGCTGCTCGCCAGCGAGCTGACGACGAACGCGATCCTGTACGGGCGCGTTCCCGTCGAGGTCCGTCTCCGGCACGCTGCGCGGCACGTCGTCCTCGAGGTGTACGACTCGGGGACCTATCTGCCGCGCCGCATGCGGCCGACCCCGGACGACGAGCACGGTCGAGGACTGCAGCTCGTCGCCCTCTTGGCCGACCGGTGGGGGACCCGCCCCACCGAGCACGGCAAGGCGGTCTGGGCCGTGGTCGCCCTCGATTCGCGCGGTGAGCCGGCGCCGGAGCGGGTCTAAGCGCTTGCGACCGTCGGAACACGGCTTCTCGTGAGCGCGCAGCCGGGGACGTGCGGCGATCGGTACCGGTAGGTGCCGGGGCGTCATCCGGATCGTCGAAGGGCTGGCGTCGCCGCGTCGAGGAGAGGACGCTGCCCAGCATGACAGGTAACTCGACGGACGTGATGATCGGGCTGGGGCTGGTCGCGCTGGTCCTGCCGATCGGCCTTCTGATCCTCGCGAGGTCCAACAGCATCATCGAACGCGACCATCCCGTCCGGGCCGAGGACGCCCGTCCGAGCCTCGACACAGGTGGCACAGCCGACACAGCCGATACAGCCGGAACAGCTGGCACAGCAGCTCCCGTGCCGACGCCTCGCGCGGCCTCGCCAACCGAGGCGGGAACGGGCAGCCGTCGGACCGGAGCAGCGTCCGGCTGACCCGGTCTCGGAGCGGATTTCCATCCTGGGCGGACGTGAGTTTCGTCTTGCCCGAACTGCAACTGGTCTCGGTGGGGGACACTGGCGGGACCATGTCGCTTGAACACGTCGACGTTCTGATCATCGGGGCCGGGCTGTCCGGGATCGGGGCCGGCCACCAGCTGACCGAGAAGTTCCCGGACAAGTCGTTCGCGATCCTCGAATCGCGCGAGCGGCTCGGCGGTACGTGGGACCTGTTCCGGTACCCCGGCGTCCGCTCCGACTCTGACATGCACACGCTCGGCTACCGCTTCCGGCCGTGGACCAAGGCGAAGTCCATCGCTGACGGCCCGTCGATCCTGGAGTACCTGCGCGAGACGGCCCGCGCGAACGGCGTGGAGCAGAAGATCCGGTTCGGCCACCGCGTCGTCGGCATCGACTGGTCGAGCGAGGACTCCCGCTGGACGGTCGAGGCCGTGCACACCGTGGACGGTCGGTCCGAAACGGTGCGGCTGACCTGCGGTTTCCTCTTCTCCGCCAGTGGTTACTACCGCTACGACCAGGGCTACTCACCGAGCTTCCCCGGCACCGAGCGATTCCGCGGCCGGATCGTGCACCCGCAGCACTGGCCGGAGGACCTGGACTACGCCGGCAAGCGCGTCGTCGTGATCGGCAGCGGCGCGACCGCGGTCACGCTGGTACCAGCAATGGCGGCCGAAGCCGCCTCGGTGACGATGCTGCAGCGGTCCCCGACCTACATCACTGCGTTGCCGGCCGAGGACCCGTTCGCCGCCGCTCTGCGCAAGCGCCTGCCGACCCGCATGGTCTATCCGTTGGTGCGCTGGAAGAACGTCGCCTTGCAGAGCCTGAGCTACCAGTTCGCCCGGCGTCGCCCGGAGAAGATGAAGGAAATGCTGCGCTCCGGCATCGAGAAGCAGCTCCCTGCTGGCTACGACATCGACCGACATTTCACGCCGCGTTACAACCCGTGGGACCAGCGGCTCTGTCTGGTGCCCGACGGGGATCTGTTCGCCGAGATCAGCTCGGGCCGGGCGTCCGTCGTCACCGACACGATCGACACGTTCACCGAGACTGGCATCCGGCTGAGTTCCGGTACGGAACTGCCGGCGGACGTCATCATCACCGCCACCGGCCTGAACCTGCAGCTGTTCGGTGGGATGTCGGTCGTGGTCGATGGCGAGAAGATCGCGCTGCCGAGGACCATGGCCTACAAGGGGCTCATGCTCTCCGGCCTGCCGAACTTCGTGTTCGCGATGGGCTACACCAACGCGTCGTGGACGCTGAAGGTCGACCTCACCTACGAATACATGTGGCGGCTGTTCCGCTACATGGACGAACACGGCTACACGGCGTGCGCACCCCGGAAGACCGACGCCTCGCTTAGCGAGCAGCCGTTCCTCGACTTCGCCGCCGGGTACGTGCTGCGATCCGTCGACGAGCTGCCGAAGCAGGGCCCGAGCGCTCCTTGGCGACTGCGCCAGAACTACACCCTCGACCTGCTGACCCTTCGGTTCGGGCGGCTGCTCGACGGCACGATGGAGTTCTCCCGGGCATCCGGTCGGCCGACGGAGCGCCGCATCGCCGCCTGACCGGGGACGCTAGCCGGCTGCACCTCCCGCGAGGACGCGGGCGAGTTCGATCGGCCCGACCACGCCGAGGACGCGCCCCTGGTCGACGACCAGCCCGATCGGCGGGTGGTGGCCGGCCGATCCGCCGCCGCCGAGCAGGCGGCCGACCGGCTCGTCCGGCGCGAGCAGTACCGCCGGCCGGGCCAGGTCCTGCGCCCGGCGCACGTCGCGGTCGTCGCCGGGGACGGCGTACAGGTCGGCCGGCAGGACGACGTCGAGGCTGCCGTCGAAGCGGCGCATCGGCAGCACCTGGTGTGGCGTGGGGCCGATCTCGGCCAGTACCACGTCCACGGTGTGCCATCCGGCCACCTCGGGAGCGCCCGGAGTCATGGCCGCACGTGCCGGGACCTGGGCTGTTGCGGAGCGCAGTGACGTCCGCGCCTGCTCGACGCGGCTCGCGAGCAGCGTCAGCCACCCGACGAGGCCGAACCACAGGCCGGCCGGACCGATCACCAGGATGGCGGCGAAACCCAGCGCGACGAGTGCCCAGCCGGTGCGGATGCCCTGACGGGCGACGGCCCGCTCGCCGGCGATGCGGTCGTTCCGCTTCCAGGCCCGGGCCAGCACGAGCAGTCCGCCCGAACGTCCCGGGGCGGGCAGGAGGTCGAGCAGGGCGAGTGCACCGACCAGCAGAGCGGCCCCGCCCAGTGCAGCGGCCAGCGGAGACCAGCCGGCGCCGAGCGCGGCGGCCGCGAGGACCAGCAGGCCGAGACCGGCTCCGGCGGTGGCCAGCGGCTTCACGATCCCGAGGCTCCGGGCCTGGGGCCAGGTTCGGGCCGCCTCGGCCTGCGGCGAGGACGGGCCCCATCCGCTGACCACGACGGCGCCGGCCGCGAGCCCAAGATGACGCGCGCGCCAGCCGGTCGCGATCTCGGCGAGTGTGAGGGCGGCGAACGTGGCGGTGGCCGCCATCAGTCCGGCGGCGAAAGCCGTTCCGGCGCCCAGAGCCGGGTCGAAACGGCCGGCCGGTCCGAGAGCGAGCAGCAGCGCCAGCAGCACCAGACCGAGCGGTGCCGAGGCCGACAGGGTCACCGAGGGCTGAGCTGTGGGCTCGTTCGTGGGCTTGCGTCCGGGCTGATCGTTGGGCCGGCGCGAGTCGGCCGAACCTGGTCGTGGCGCAGGTGTGCGAGGCAGCATCCCGATCTCCTCCTTCAGATGTCCGGGTCGCTCCACCAGGAGCGATGTCTCCAGGATGGGTGCCGGAGTTCGGAAGATCCAGGTGTCAACTGCGCTGCTAGTGGCGCCCTACATTGCCGACTCTCGGCAGTAGACGCCCAAGATCAGCGGATAGCGCGCACATGATCGGGTGCCGCCGAGGGGAAGCGCATTGTCACCCCGTGGACGAGTGCTCTTTTCGTGACTGTCGGTCAGCATTGCAGGAGGGGGACGAAATGTCCGGGAGGTCATGTGTTGGATGCGAGCGCTGCGCTCGCGGACGTGTCACCCTTCGCCGACTTCGCGTCAGCCGCGTCCGGTGTCGTCTCGTTCCTGCACGCCCGGGTGGGGCTCGACCTCTGGTTGGTCACCCAGGTCGTGGACGACCGCCAGGTGGCCGTCGCCGTCCAGCCGAGCGGTCTCGTCGCCCCCGGAATGGGCCTCCCGTGGGCGGAAGGCTTCTGCAGTCGCATGGTCGCGGGGATCGGGCCGCGGGTCGCCTCGGTGACCGCCGCGGTCCCGGCGTACGCGGGCCTGTCTTTCGGTCCGGCAAAGCGGGTCTCGGCCTACCTCGGTGTCCCACTGCTGCGGGAGGACGCCGGGCTCTACGGCACGCTGTGCGGCTTCGGCCTACGGGCACAGCCGCCCTCGCTGAGCCGGCATCTCCCGCTCGTCGAGCACACGGCGCGGTTGCTCAGCACCGTGCTCGCCCAGGAGGTGGCCGTCGTCGAGTGCGAGCAGCGCCTCGACCGGGCGATCCAGCACAGCGAGCTACCTGCGGCGGACGGCCGCCGTGCTCCGGCGCAACATCCGACCGAGTGACGTGGTCGCGAGGATCGACGGCGACGAATTCGCGGTCCTCGCGGTGCCTCCCCCAGGTGACGCGGACATCGAGGCGGATGCGGACATCGAGGCGGCCTACGCGGCCCGGCTCTACCGTCGGCCTGGTCCCGAGCGGACCGCGCGATGTACGAGGTGAAGGCGGAGCGACGCCGCCGGTGACGGTCCTTTCAAACAGTCTGGACTGACTGTTATGCTGCCTCCCGTTCATCACGGAGGGAATCAGTCATGCGCGATGCAGTCATCGTCGAGGCGGTGCGCACACCGACCGGCAAGCGGAACGGCGGCCTGTCCGGCGTCCACCCGGTCGACCTTTCGGCCCACGTCCTGCGATCGCTCGCCGAGCGCGCGGGTCTCGATCCCGTCGTGGTCGACGACGTCATCTGGGGCTGCGTCTCGCAGACCGGGGAGCAGACCCTGGACATCGCCCGCACCGCGGTCCTCGCTGCCGGCTGGCCGGAGAGCGTGCCCGGTGTGACCGTCGACCGGCAGTGCGGGTCGAGCCAGCAGTCGGTGCACTTCGCGGCCGCGGGTCTCGTCGCCGGCCAGTACGACGTGGTGGTCGCGGGCGGCGTGGAGTCGATGTCGCGGGTCCCGATGGGCTCGTCCGCGCAGGGGCAGAACCCGCTCGGTGACGCGTTCCTCGCTCGCTACGACGGCGTCTTCCCCAACCAGGGCATCGGCGCCGAGCTCATCGCGGATCGGTGGGGCTTCTCGCGGACGCAGCTCGACGAGTTCGCCGTCGGGTCGCACGAGAAGGCGGCCGCCGCCCAGGACGACGGTCGTTTCGACGCGCAGATCGCTCCCGTGACCCTGCCGGACGGCACCGTCGTGAGCGTGGACGAGGGCATCCGTCGGGGCACCACCGTCGAGAAGCTGGCCGGCCTCAAGACGGTCTTTCGGCCGGAGGACGGGGTGATCACCGCGGGGAACGCGTCGCAGATCTCCGACGGCTCCGCCGCACTGCTGATGATGACCAGCGAGAAGGCGCAGGAGCTCGGCTGCACGCCGATCGCCCGCGTCCACACCGCGGTGCTGGCCGGCTCCGACCCGATCATGATGCTCACCGGGCCGATCCCCGCCACCGAGAAGGCGCTGGCCAAGTCGGGCCTCACCATCGACCAGATCGGTGCGTTCGAGGTCAACGAGGCTTTCGCGCCCGTACCGCTCGCCTGGCTCGCCGACCTCGGTGCCGAGTCCAAGGCCCTGAACCCCCTCGGTGGTGCCATCGCCCTCGGTCACCCGCTCGGCGGCTCCGGCGCCCGGCTCATGACCACGCTCGTGCACCACATGCGGGACCAGGGCATCCGCTACGGACTCCAGACAATGTGCGAGGGCGGCGGGCAGGCCAACGCCACCATCCTCGAGCTGCTCTGAATCATTCGAGAAGGGATTCTCAGTGGATGTCTCAGGAGCGTCTGCGGTCGTCACCGGCGGCGCGTCGGGTCTCGGACTGGCGACCGTCGAGCGGTTGCTCGCGGCGGGCGCGTCGGTGACCATCCTCGACCTGCCGTCCTCCGACGGCGCTGCGGTCGCGGACAAGCTCGCCAATGAGTTCGACAGCCGGGTGCGCTTCGCCCCCGCCGACGTGACGGATGAGTCGGCGGTGGCCGCAGCCCTGGACGTCGCGGTCGAGCAGGGTCCGCTGCGGGTCGCGGTCAACTGCGCCGGCACCGGCGACGCCATCCGGATCCTCGGCAAGAAGGGCGTCTACCCGCTCGAGAAGTTCACGCGCATCGTGCAGATCAACCTGATCGGCACCTTCAACGTGATCCGGCTGGCCGCCGAGCGGATGGTCGCTAACGAGCCCATCGGATCGGGGCCACAGAGTGACGTGCCCACTCGCCAGGAACGAGGCGTGCTGGTGAACACCGCGTCGATCGCCGCGTTCGACGGCCAGATCGGCCAGGCTGCGTACTCCGCCTCCAAGGGTGGCGTGGTCGGGATGACGCTGCCCATCGCTCGGGACCTCGCATCCGCGATGATCCGGGTCGTCACGATCGCGCCCGGCCTGTTCGACACCCCGCTGCTCGCGAGCCTGCCCGAGGACGCCAAGGCTTCGCTCGGCAAGCAGGTCCCGCATCCGAGTCGGCTCGGCGACCCAGCGGAGTTCGCGTCGCTGGTCGGCCACATCGTCGAGAACCCGATGCTCAACGGCGAGGTCATCCGCCTCGACGGGGCGATTCGGATGGCGCCGCGGTGAAGCGGGAGATCTGATGAAGCGCACGCTCTACGACGACGACCACGCCGCCTTCCGGGACTCCTTCCGGAAGTTCGTCGAGAACGAGGTGGCTCCGCGCGACGACGAGTGGGCCGCCGCCGGGATCGTCGATCGCAGTTTGTTCGCGGCCGCGGGTGCGTCCGGCTTCCTGGGGTTCGAGATCGACGAACAGTTCGGGGGCGGCGGGGTTCGAGACTTCCGGTTCAACGCGATCCTGTCCGAGGAGCTGCTCCGGACCGGCAGCGCCTCCGGTGGGCTCGGGTTGACCCTGCACACCGACATCTGCCTGCCCTACTTCCTGGGGTACTGCAACGACGAGCAGAAGGAGCGCTGGCTGCCGGGCATCGCGTCCGGCGAGCTCATCACGGCCATCGCGATGACCGAGCCCGGCATCGGGTCCGACCTCGCGTCGATGACCACGACCGCGGTGCGGGACGGCGACGAGTACGTCGTCAACGGCGCGAAGACGTTCATCACCAACGGCATCAACTCCGACCTCGTCATCGTCGCGGTGAAGACCGACCCCACGCAGCGGCACAAGGGCATGTCCCTGCTGGTCGTGGAGCGGGGCATGGAGGGCTTCGAACGCGGCCGGAACCTGGACAAGCTCGGCCTGCACGCCCAGGACACCGCCGAGCTCTTTTTCCGGGACGTGCGAGTGCCCGTGGCCAACCTGCTCGGCCGGACGTCCCGTGAGCGCGGAGCCGCCGGAGAGCAGGCGGAGGGTCAGGGCTTCGCCCAGCTCGTCACCAACCTGCCGCGGGAGCGGCTGTCGATCGCCATCGCCGGGGTCGCGGCCGCGAAGGCTGCGCTGACCTGGACGCTCGACTACGTCCGGCAGCGCAAGGCCTTCGGGACCCCGATCGGGTCGTTCCAGAACTCCAAGTTCGCGCTCGCCGAGATGGACACCGAGATCGACCTCGCGCAGCACTACGTGGATGACTGTGTCCGCGCCCTGAACGCCGGCGAGCTCACCGCGGTCGACGCGTCGAAGGCCAAGTGGTGGTGCACCGAGCTGCAGGGGCGGGTGGTCGATCGGTGCGTGCAGCTGCACGGG
>DATITC010000097.1:0-24723 GCA_035468175.1 Frankiaceae bacterium
CGATCATGTCGCGTTCGTTCGGCTACACCAGCCCGCGTTCCTCGGCGAGGTCAACGAGGTCCCGCAGCTCAGCCTCTGTGGTGAACGGTCCGTCCCGGTAGCCCTTGCCGGGGGTGATCGCGTTGCCGAGCACGATGAGCAGCCGCGGGAGCGGGCCGAACACGCGGGCCAGCCCCGCGGTCACCGCGGCCGAGCGCAACGCAACCGTGTCGGCGTGCTGCCGCCCGAGCGTCCGGAAGGCGACACCGATGACGATGTAGGAGACCAGCGTCATCACCAGCGTTGCCAGGCCCACGGCACCGAGCCCCTGCCCGACCGCATGCACGGCCACGAGCGCGACCAGACAGGTCGCGCCGATCTCTGCTGCCTTGCGCAGGAGGAGCAGAAGGTTCAGGTAATGCGGAGCGTCCGCGACGATCGTGGACAGCTGCTCGGCGCGCGGCCGGCCCTCGCGGACGAACTCCTCGATGGTGACCCGCGAGACCCGGGTGATCGCGCTGTCGATGCCGGCCAGCGCCGCGGCGATGAGCACCAGCAGTGCCGCTCCGAGCAGCAGCGAGACATCCGATCCGGTCATGAGCGGCCGGTCAATCCGCGGTGGGCGCTCCCCGGCCGGGTACCCGCCCCGTCGGAGGACCCGTCTCGCGCCAGGCCTCGAGCACCCGCGCCTGGACGCCGAACATCTCGCGTTCCTCGTCCGGCTCGGCGTGGTCGTAGCCCAGCAGGTGCAGCACACCGTGCGCGCACAACACGTTCAGCTCGGTCTCGAGCGAGTGTCCCTGGGTGGTGGCCTGCCGAGCCGCGAAGTCCGGGCAGATCACGACGTCGCCGAGCAACGCTTCGGGCACCTCGTCCGAACCGGTGACGGGGGCGCCGCTGGACAGGTCGTCCTGCGCGAAGGCGAGGACGTCGGTGGCCCCGTCCTCCCCCATGTACTGGACGTGCAGACGCTCCATGGCGTCCTCGGTGACGAGCATCAGCGAGAGCTCGGCGAGCGGCGAGACGCCCATCGTGACCAGGACGTGCCGGGCCAGAGCGGCCAGGCCGACCTCGTCGGCCTCGACGCCGGACTCGTTCGCGACATAGACCGACATCAGGCCCCCGTGTGTCGGCTCTCCGACCGCGACCCCCGAGGGACGGGTCGGGCCGGGACGCGGTCGGCATCCCAGCGGGCGTAGGCGTCGACGATGTCGGAGACCAGGCGGTGCCGGACCACGTCGCTGCTGGACAGCTGCGAGAAGTGGACGTCCTCGACGCCTTCGAGGATGTCGCGGACGACCCGAAGGCCGCTGGTGGTCCCACTAGGCAGGTCCACCTGCGTTACGTCCCCGGTGACCACGATCTTGCTGCCGAAGCCGAGCCGGGTCAGGAACATCTTCATCTGCTCGGCCGACGTGTTCTGTGCCTCGTCGAGGAGGATGAACGCGTCGTTCAGCGTGCGCCCGCGCATGTAGGCGAGCGGCGCGACCTCGATGGTGCCGGCCTGCATCAGCCGCGGGATCGAGTCCGGGTCGAGCATGTCGTGCAGCGCGTCGTAGAGCGGTCGCAGGTAGGGATCGATCTTCTCGTAGAGCGTGCCGGGCAGGAACCCGAGCCGCTCGCCGGCCTCGACCGCCGGCCGGGTCAGGATGATGCGGTTGACCAGCTTCGCCTGCAGTGCCTGGACCGCCTTGGCCATCGCCAGGTAGGTCTTGCCGGTGCCGGCCGGACCGATCCCGAACACGATGGTGTGGGCGTCGATGGCGTCGACGTAGCGCTTCTGGTTGAGCGTCTTCGGACGGATGCTCCGGCCGCGGTTCGACAACACGTTCAGGGTCAGGACGTCGGCCGGACGTTCCTCCGAACCGGTGCGCAGCATCGCTGCGCTGCGCTCGACCTTGCTGGTGTCCAGCACGTCGCCACGGTCCAACAGGGCGAGCAACTCCTCGAAGAGTCGGCTGACGAGGTCGTTCTCCTCGGCCGAGCCGCTGATCGTGATCTCGTTGCCGCGGACGTGGATATCGGAGGAGAACGCCTGCTCGATCACCCGCAGCAGTTCATCGCGATGACCGAGCACGCTCACCATGTCGTGTGCGCCGGGAACGACGACCTTGGTGATGGTCCGGGATGTATCCGGCCTGGGACTTGTGGGCATCGAGAGCGGCCGACGGCCGCCGCACCTCTCCCTCGCGCTGTACTTGCAGAAGCCCCTCCATCGTAGGCGAGAACGGGACGGGCTGCTCACATCCAGCGCGTAGCCGCACGCGGAGGGTGTCGATTGACCTACGCTCCGCGAAGCCCTGCAGATGACGCCAGCGCCGACGCCGGGGTTCCGCATCCATGATTCCTAGGAGACAGCCGTGCCTCGCCGCCTTCCGCTGACAGGGCGTCCGATCGTCGCCGCAATCGCCCTCTTCTCGATCCTCGGGCTTGCTGCCTGCGGGAGCTCCGACCTGCCGAAGGACAAGTACATCGCCAAGGTCGACCCGATCTGCGCGAAGTACCAGCAGGAGTCGAAGAAGATCCCGGAGCCGCAGAACGTCAGCGACCGGCCCGCGCTCGCGAGCTACTACAACCAGATCGCGGACCTCGCCGACAAGCAGACCAAGGAGATCGACGGCGTCGGCCGCCCCAAGGACGGCAAGGCGCAGATCGACTCCTTGTTGAGCCGTCAGCGCAGCCAGATCGACAAGATCCGGCAGCTCGCCACCGCGATCCAGAACAACGACGAAGCGAAGGCGAATCAGATCGGCACCGACGCCGAGCCGGTCGACAAGCAGATCACCACCGACCTCAAGGCCTTCGGCTTCAAGACCTGCGGCAGCGAGGGCTGACCTACCACCGGCCGGTGGCCGCGAGCAGCACGGAGGCTGCCGCGGCCCCGGCGGTGCTGGCGCGCAGGACCGTATCGCCGAGCCGGTAGGAACGCGCACCGACTGCCGCGAAAGACTCGAGCTCGACCGGGCTGATCCCGCCCTCGGGTCCGACGACGACCGCGATCTCGCCGTCGTTCGGCGTGGCCGAGGCGAGCCGGTCTGCCGACACCAGTGGAGTCGCCGACGTCAACGGGAGTGACGCCGCTTCGGACAGCACCGCCGCGAGGGCCGCGCGGGCCAGCCGGGCGGCGACCTCGTCGGTCCCGGCGACTGCGGCCACCAGCGGCCAGTGCACCCGCCGCGACTGCTTCGCCGCCGCCTCCGCCGCAGCCGACCAGCGTCGCGCCGACTTCTCGCCGGCCCAGCGGGCGACGCAACGCTCCGCCTCCCACGGCACGATCTCGTCCACCCCGAGCTCGGTGAGCAGCTCGACCGCGAGCTCGGACCGCTCACCCTTGACCAGCGCCTGCACGACGACGAGTCGGGGTGACGGCGTCGGCAGGCTGCGCCGCTGCTCGACGCGGAGCTCGAGCCGGTCCCGCCCGACCTGGCTGACCACGCACTCGGCCAGGGTGCCGCGACCGTCGGTGACGTCGATCCGCTCCCCGACCCGCATGCGGCGCACCGTCGCGGCGTGCCGCCCCTCGTCGCCGGCGAGGACGACCGTCCCGGCATCGGGCAGCGGGTCGAGCCGGAAGACGGGCGCGGTCACGAGTCGGGTTCCGTGGCTGTTTCAGATCGGAGTGCTCGGGTCAGCGTCCCCAGGCCCCACGCAGCCGGTGCAACAGGCCGCCGTTGCCGCCCGCACCGATCTGCTCGCCGCGCAGGGCGGCCAGCTCGCGCAGCAGCCGTTCCTGCTCGCCGTCGAGCTTGGTCGGCACGTCGACGACGACGTGCAGGTGCAGGTCACCGCGACCGGCGCGGCGCAGGTGCGGCACACCGCGAGCGGAGAGCGTCATCACCGAGCCGGGCTGGGTGCCGGGCCGGATGCTGATCTCCTCCTCGCCGTCGAGCGTCTCGAACTCGATGCTGGTGCCGAGCGCCGCTGCGGTCATCGGGACTCGCAGCTCGCAGTGCAGGTCGTCGCCCTCACGGGTGAACATGGGGTGCTCGCGTTCGCGGACCTCGATGTAGAGGTCGCCGGCCGGGCCGCCGCCGGGGCCGACCTCACCCTCGCCGGCGAGCCGGATACGCATGCCGTCCTCGACGCCCGCCGGGATCTTCACGGTCAGCGTGCGACGCCCGCGGACCCGACCCTCGCCGGAGCACTCGCGGCACGGCGACGGGATGACCGTGCCGGTGCCGCCGCAACGGGTGCACGGCCGCGAGGTCATGACCTGGCCGAGGAACGACCGGGTCACCTGCTGGATCTCGCCGCGTCCCTTGCAGGTCGAACACGTCTCCGGGTGCGTGCCGGGCGCCGAGCCCTCACCGTCACACGTGCCGCAGGTGACGGCCGTATCGACGGGCAACTCGCGGGTCACCCCGAAAGCGGTCTCGTTCAGGTCCAGGTCGAGCCGGACCAGCGCGTCCGCGCCGGGGCGCACGCGGGACCGCGGTCCCCGGGTGGAGGCACCGCCGCCGAAGAAGGCGTCCATGATGTCGCCGAGACCACCGAAGCCGGCCCCGTAGGGGCTGCCGGCGCCGGCACCCCCGGCGGGCGCGAGCGGGTCACCGCCGAGGTCGACGATCTGCCGCTTCTCCGGGTCGGAGAGCACCTCGTAGGCGCGGGTGACCTCCTTGAACCGCTCATCCGAGCCCGCGTTCACGTCCGGGTGGAGCTCACGGACCAGCTTGCGGTAGGCCTTCTTGATCTCGTCGGCAGAGGCGTCGGACCGGACGCCGAGCGTGCCGTAGTAGTCGGTGGCCATCAACGACCAACAGGGCGCCGGGCAGGGCCTCGGTCAACGAGACCGGTCAGCAGAACAGTCGGTGCAATCAAGGGATGTTTCGCTCTCATCAGGAAGTTCCGAGCAGGTCGCCGACGTAACGGGCCACCGCGCGAACGGCCGCCATCGTCGCCGGGTAATCCATCCGCGTCGGACCGAGGACGCCCATTCCGCCGAAGCCGTAACCGGCCGAGATCACGGAGGTCGTCTTGAGGCCCTCCACGTCGTTCTCGTGGCCGATCCGCACCGTCACGGTATCGGCATCGGCCGGATGTCCGAGCAAACGCAGCAGCACGACCTGCTCTTCCAACGCCTCGAGGACCGGGCGCAGGCTGAACGGGAAGTCGAGCCCGGGTTCGGATCGGGTGAGGTTGGCCGTGCCTGCGAGCGCCACCCGTTCCTCCGGGCGTTCGACCAGGACTTCGAGCACGACGCTGAGCAGTGCCGAGACGTGCGGCCGCAGCGCGGGCGGGACCGACTCGGGCAGTTCGGCGAGTCGGGCCGGCACGTCGACGAGCCTCTGCCCGTGCAGCGCGGAACCCAGCAGTCGCCGCAGGTCGGCGACGTCGTCGTCACTGACGCCCGTCGGCACCTCGACGACGCGTTGCTCGACCCGCCCCTTGTCGGTGATCAGGACGACCAGCAGGCGGCTCGGCGTCATGGCGACGACCTCGACGTGCCGCACTGCCGAACGGGACAGGGTCGGGTACTGCACCACCGCGACCTGACGAGTGATCTGCGCGAGCAGGCGGACGCTTCGCCGCACCACGTCGTCGAGGTCGACCGCGCCTTCGAGGAAACTCTCGATGGCCCGGCGCTCCGCGACCGACAGCGGCTTGACCGAGGAGAGCCGGTCGACGAACAGCCGGTAGCCGAGGTCGGTGGGGACCCGACCGGCCGAGGTGTGGGGCTGGGCGATGTAGCCCTCGTCCTCGAGCGCGGCCATGTCGTTGCGGACGGTGGCCGGCGAGACGCCGAGGGAGTGGCGCTCGGCCAGCGACTTCGAGCCCACGGGCTCGTTCGTCAGGACGAAGTCCTCGACGATCGCGCGGAGGACCTCGAGGCGACGCTCCTCGAGCACGACCCCTCACCTCCCGCGGCGACGCGACGCGTTGGCACTCGGCGTCGATGAGTGCCAATCATAGGCCGGATCAGACCGGGCGGGCCGGTGACGTCCGGAAACGACAGTGCCGCCCGAAACGACAGTGCCGCCCGAACAACGGTGACGCCCGAAACGACGTGCCCTCCGGTCAGCCGCGGCCCAGGACGCCGTTGGCGACCAGGGTGTCCACCTCCTCCGCGGGAACTCCCAGCTCCGCCAGGACGTCGGCGGTGTGCTGGCCGAGCTCCGGTGCGGGGCCACGGGGCCCGACGTCGGTTCCGGCGATGTTGAACGGCGCCCCGACCGTGCGGAACGATCCGCTCGGGTGCTCGATGGTCGGGAAGAAGCCCAGCTCGTTCGCCTGCGGGTCCTCGGCGAACTCGGCCACCGTCGACGCCGGTGCCCAGATGAACCGATGCGCGTCGAGCAACTCGCCCCAGGCGGCCAGCGACCGCTCGGCGAACAACACGTCCATCACGTCCGTCAGCTCGGACATGTGTTCCTTGCGGACGGGGTAGGTGGCGAACCGCTCGTCGGCGATCCATTCCTCGCGCCCGACCGCCGTGCAGAACAGCGGCCACCATCGTGGCTCGGGCATGAACAGCAGCACCCAGCGGTCGTCGGCGCACTTGAAGGCCCCGTGCAGCGCGTGCGGCCTTCCACGTCGTCCGGTCGAGGGCGGGTTCTTGCCGTCGACCAGGGTCGCCGCGAGGTCCGTGGACATCGCCCACGCAGCGGTGGCGTAGAGGCTGACGTCGACGACCTGCCCCTGCCCGGAGTGCTCGACCAGGCGGAGCGCCGCGAGGATCGACGCCAGCAGGGAGAGCGCCGCGGTGTGGTCGCCGACCGCCGGGCGGACCCGGGGTGCCTGACTACCCGGCTCGCTCATCGAATGGACGATCGCACCGCGGCCGAAGTAGGCGGTGATGTCGTAGCCGGGCCGGGTCGCGTCGGGTCCGGTGACACCGTAACCGGTCAGGGTGGCGTGCACGAGGCGCGGGTTGACGGCGAACAGGGCCTCGCTGTCGAGCCCGTACTTCGCCTGCCGCGCGGGCAGCAGGTTGCTGAGAAAGACGTCGGCGCCCGCGACGAGCCGGCGGACGAGATCGGCCCCCTGCGGCGTGTTCACCGCGACCGCGATCCCGCGCTTGCCGCGGTTGTCGTTCTGGAAGCTGGCATCCACCGCCGGCTTCCCTGCGGCCCGGTCGGCGTCGCTCAACTCCGGCTGGCGGGTGGCGCCGCGCATGGCGTCCCCGTGCAACGGCTCGACCTTGATCACGTCGGCACCGAGGTCCGCCATCATCGCGGCGGCACCGGGGCCGGCCATCCAGCCGGCCAGCTCGACCACGCGGATCCCGTCGAGTGGCGCGGTCATGACGCGTCCCCAGCCTTGGAACCGGAACCGGTGTCAGCGTTTGCGTCAACGTTTGCGTTTGCGTTTGCGTCAGCCTCGGAATCAGCCAGGTAGTCGTAGACGGCCGAGAACCGGCCGAGCATCAAATCGACGCGGATGTGACTGGCGGACACGACCTCGAGAACCGGCAGGTCCGCGAGTGGCGCGAGGGCGTGCTCGAAGAGCTGCAGGCGCGCGGGGCCCGTCCAGGCTTCCTTGACCGTGATGCGTGTGATCTGGCTGCGTGCCAGCTCGAGGATCCGGGGCTTGCGGTCGTAGCCCGGAAGGATCTTCAACGCGAAGGTCGGCTGGCCGATCTCGGACTTCGCGTCCTCCTCCGACATCGCCTGGTGCTTGAAGCCCATCGTCGCGGTGGCCACCCGCAGCGACCCGTAGTCCAGCGTGCCGACGAGGGTGTCCGAGTCGACGTACAGCGACGGTGCCCCGAGCTTCTTGGGAAACGCGCTGATCTCCCGCCCGCTGGCGATCGAGGCCAGGCTGTCGACGTACATGGCGTGCAGGTAGTCGGCCGGCTCCCCCTCGTACTCGACCCGCAGCACCTGGCCCGACTCGGTGAAGCTGCCCAGTCCGGTGACGTTCGGCATGCGCATGACCTCGAACTTCACCAGTGGCTCAGCGACGGTCAGCGGCTCCGGCACGACCCTGCGCATCGCCTCCGGGTCGGTGCGATAGACGATGTTGAGGTACTCGCGGTCGATGAAGCGGTAGACCGCACCGCCAGGGTAGGCGGGTGCCCCGAGGGGCGTCGTCAGCTGCTTGCGGACCTCGTCGATGCGCACGTGCTGCCCTTCTCACTGGGGGTTCTGGCTGGGGGGTGGGCGCTGGGGGGTGGCGCCGGGGGAGGGCGCGGAGCGGCCCGCTGGCGCTAGGGCTGCGGCCGGACGTCGTCGCGCGCCGCATCCCGAGCCGCCAGGACGGCGAGCTGCGCACGGTCCCGCTCCTCGGTCAGCTCCGCGTAGCTGCGGTCGGCGAAGCGCTGCTCGGTGATGCTGCTGAGGAACTCGACCGTCTCGGGGGTGAGTTCCGGCTGCCCGAGGGACTTCCATCGCCGCTGCATCCCAGGCCCGAGATGTTCGAGCAGATGACGAAGCCCGCCCGGTCCCCCGCCGAGGTGCATGCTCTGGAACGGCCCGGCGGTCGCCCACCGCGCGCCGATCGACGCGGTGACGATGGTGTCCAGCTCCTCCGGAGTGACCACGCCTTCGAGGACGAGGTGCACCGACTCCTTGAAGACCGCCGACTGCAGCCGGTTGGCGACGAAGCCGCCGACCTCCTTGTGCAGCACCACCGGCGACTTACCGAGCGCGCGGTAGAACTCGACGGCGGCGTCCACCGCTGCCTGCTCGGTCTGCTCGCCAGGTACGACCTCGACCAGCGGCAGCACGTGCGGTGGGTTGAACGGGTGACCGATCAGAAATCGGCCCGGGTGGTCCATCTGGCTGGCCAGCTCGGTCGGCATGATGCCCGAGGTCGACGAGACGATCAGTACCTCTGGTCCGACCGCCGCTTCGACGGTCGCGTACAGCTCCCGCTTCACGTCGACCCGCTCGGGTCCGTTCTCCTGCACCAGATCGGCGCCGGTCACCGCCGCCGTCGGGTCGGGCGCGATCTCGATGCGGCCGAGCAGCTCATCGGGGTCCCGCGGGCCCTCGGGCAGGGTGGCGGCGAACTGTCGGACCGCCTCCTGCAGCTCGCCCGCGATGTCCCGGGGGTCCCACACCCTGACCGCGAGGCCGCGCGCGGCGAACAGGGTGGCCCACGACAAGCCGATGGTGCCGGCGCCGAGCACCGCGACCGTGCGCTGCTTCATGTCAGTCATCTCCCACTCCACTGCGGTTCGCGCTTCTCCGCGAAGGCGCGCGGCCCTTCCCGGGCGTCCTCGGTATGCCGGACGCGCTCCGACGCCTCGCCGGACAGGCGCCATCCCTCGTCCTCGGTCAGTTGGTCCGCCTGACGGGCCAGCGCCAGGCTTTCCCGAACCGCCACGGGCGCGTTGCGGCAGATGCGCTCGGCGAGTGCCCGCGCGGTCGGCAGGACCTCGTCGGGTTCGACGACGGCGTTGACCATGCCGAAGCGCAGGGCCTCGTCCGCCGGGAGCCGGGCGCCGGTCATGACCAGCTCCAGTGCTCGTGCCCGGGGCAAGATCCGCGGCAGCCGCAGCAGCCCGCCACCGGCCGCGACGATGCCGCGGGTGACTTCGGGGAGGCCGAACGCGGTGTCGGTTCCGGCGACGATGAGGTCGCAGGCGATCGCGAGCTCGGTGCCGCCGGCGAGGGCCAGCCCGCGGACCGCGGCGATCATCGGCTTGGTGCGCGGGTAGCGCACGAATCCGGCGAACCCGCCCTGCTCGGTGGACAGGTCGCGGGCGCGCCCGGCGGCGATTGCCTTGAGGTCGGCCCCGGCGGAGAAGATCCCACCGGCGCCGGTCAGTACCGCGACCCAGACCTCGGGATCGGCCTCGAAGGTGCCGAGCACCTCGCTGAAGGCAGCGGTGAGCTCGGGGTTCACCGCATTGCGCTGTTGGGGGCGGTTGAGGGTGATGGTCGCGATCCGACCGTCGACCTCGTAGAGCACCTCGTCCGACACAGCAACCTCCTAGTTCCGGGTCTGACCGGGACGTGTGAGCACGCGACACCGAGGACGCAGTGTTGCGCCGGCGCTGCGCTCCTTCCGCTCGCACCGAGCGACAAACTCCGTACCGTCAGTAGGTCGCAGTTGATGTCGAGCAGCGGCGGCAGTTGGGCGAGGCTGACCGCAGACGCGGCCTGCGCGCCGGTCGGCGACCCCGCTCGACGGTTGGCGATCGTTCTCGACGGCCAAGTGATCTCCTCACCGCAGGTAAACGACGACGTCCGCTGCGGGGTCGGGATCGTGGGGGGATGCACCTCGATCACCGGCAGCTTCACCCAGGCCGAGGCCGACGAACTCGCCCTGCTGGTGCGGGCCGGCGCGCTGCCGGTCCCGGTCGAGACCGTCGAACAGCGCACGGTGGGCGGAACGCTCGGCGAAGAGGCCATCTCGGCCTCGCTGCAGGCCGAGATCCTCGGCGGGCTGCTGACCATCGGCTTCCTGCTGGTGGTCTACCGGCTCGCCAGTCTGGTCGCGGCTGTCGGGTTGCTGGTCTACGGCGGGATGTCCTACGCGGGTGCTGGCCGCGCTCGGCGCGACGCTGACCCTGCCCGGGATCGCAGGCTTCGTGCTCGCGGTCGGGATGGCGGTGGACGCCAACGTGCTCGTCTTCGAACGAGCCCGGGAGGAAGTCGCCGCCGGCGTCGGGCTCAGACGCGCGGTCCGGACCGGATTCACCAAGGCCTTCTCCGCGATCGCCGACAGCAACGTCACCACCCTCCTCGCGGCGGGACTGCTGTTCTTCCTGGCGTCCGGGCCGGTGCGCGGCTTCGGCGTGACCCTGTCGGTCGGCGTGCTGGTGTCGATGTTCACGGCCCTGGTCGTCAGCCGGGTGCTGCTGGAAACCATCGTGGCGTCCGGCTGGCTGCAGCGGCGGCCCGCATGGAGCGGTCTCACGAGCCTGGGCCGGGTGCGGACCTGGTTGACCGAGCGGAACCCGGACCTGATGCGGCGTCGTCGGACCTGGCTCGCCATCTCAGCGCTGGCCGTGGTCATCGCGGTCCTCGGAGTCGGCACGCGAGGGCTGAACTACGGCGTCGAGTTCACCGGCGGGCGACTTGTCGAGTACTCGACGACGGCCCCCGTCGACGTCGACACCGCCCGCACCGCCGTTACCGACGCCGGTCTGCCGCGCGCCGTCGTCCAGACCTCCGGCGACAACGAGATCACCGTCCGCGGCGGTGAGCTGACCGACGACACCGTGCAAGGCCTCCGGGAACGGCTCGCCGACCTCGGCGGCGGCGCCACGCTCGAGCGGGACGAGCTGATCGGCCCGAGCCTCGGGGACGAACTCCGCCGCAAGGCGCTGATCGCCCTGGGGGTCGCGCTGGCCGCGCAGCTGGGCTACCTCGCGCTCCGGTTCCGCTGGACGTTCGCGGCCTCGGCGGTGCTGGCGATGGCCCACGATGTCGCCATCCTGCTCGGCGTCTTCGCCTGGCTGGGCAAGCCCATCGACGGTGTCTTCCTCGCCGCCCTGCTGACCGTCATCGGCTACTCGGTGAACGACTCGGTGGTGGTGTTCGACCGGATCCGGGAAAGCTGGGGGGCGGCCCGGCGGACGACGTCGTTCGCCGCCGTGGCGATTTCGGCGGTGCTGCAGACCGTCCCGCGGACCATCAACACCGGTTTCGGCGCGATCTCTATCCTGGCGGCCCTCGCCGTGCTCGGCGGGGACAGCCTGGTCGACTGCGCGGTCGCGTCGCTGATCGGCATCGTGGTGGGCACCTACAGCTCCATGCTGACCGCGACACCGCTCGCGGTCACCCTCGAGAGGCACTGGCCCGGTTCGCCGCCGCCGGGCGCCCGCCCGGGACCGACCCGACCGCCACGGCAACGGGAGCGGGCCGACAGCGGGGCGGTCGTCTGAGCGAACCCCGGCACATCGCACGCGTCTCCCACGGTCCCAGCCACGTAAGACGCGTGCGATCCGGGGTCAGATCTCGAACCGCTCCCCGTTCGTCAGCCTGGACACCGCCGCGGGCGACAGGCCGCTCGCGACCTGCTCGACAAGCCCGAGACCGACATCGCTGAGGATCGCGTCGTGCATCAGGTAGGCCTGCTCGGGCCCGACGGCACGCAGCCAGTCGATCAGCTCGCTGATCTTCAGCCACGGTGCGGCAGCCGGCGCGAGCAGGGTGTCCACCTGTCGATCCGGGATGGTCAGGGCATCGCCGGGGTGGAACAGCGCACCCGGCAGGAAGAAGCCGACGTTGGCGACCAGCGGGATGTCGCTGTGGATGCACGCGTGCTCCCCACCGTGCACCGACACCTCGACCCCGGCGGCGGTGAAGCTGTCGCCCGGACCGACCGTGTGCACTCGAGGACGCAGCGCCTCGGGCAGCTTCGCGGCGACGCTCTCGTTGGTCCAGACCTCGAGCTGCGGGTTCGTGGCGGCAGCCTCGGCCAGCCACTCCGGCTGGAAGTGGTCGGCATGCTCGTGCGTGATCAGCACGGCATCAGCACCCTCGAGCGCGCCGGGATCGCTCCACCCGCCGGGATCGAGGACCAGGGTGGCGCCGCCGGTCTCGACACGGAAGCAGGAGTGTCCGAGCTTGGTGAGGAACATGCGCTGTTCCCTTCCCCGGGCGGACCCGGTTCATCGGCTCCGCCTGACTGGGCTCACGTGCCTGGGCTGACGTTGACTGGGCTGACGTTGACGGGGCTGACGTTGACTGGGCTGACGTTGACTGAGCTGACCCCTGCTCGATTCGACGGTAGTCACGGCGCGCTGCCCATCCTCAGCCGGGACCTCAATCCGGATCAGCCCCGGCGCCACCCATCTGTCCGACGTGCTGCTGCTGCCCGTCACGTCGCTGGCCTGCACGGGTTCGCTCGTCGCGCTGCTCGGGCTGCTGACTCGTAGGCTTCGCATCTCGGGCACGAAGGTGTCGGAGAGATCAGGAGGGGTCGATGCGACCGCGCGCAGTTCGAACGGTCGTCGGCTTGCTTCTCCTGGTGCTCGCACTCCCCCTGCTCACCGGCTGCGGTCGGCTGAGCAAGAAGGAGTACATCAAGAAGGCCGACGCGATCTGCCGGCAATCGAACACCGTGTCGGCAAAGACGCCGGTCCCCGACAAGAAGAATGTCCGGGCCACTGCCGACTACCTGCGCGCGAACGCCACGCTGCTCATTGCGCAGGCCGACAGCATCGACAGGCTCAAGGCCCCGAAGCAGGACCAGCCGCGGCTGCACGATGTCTTTCAGCGGCAACGGGACGCGCTGAAGGTCCTCCAGGACGCCGCCAACCAGTTCCAGCTCGGCAACACCGACATCGCGCAGGCGACGGCGAACAACGCGAACACGGCGTTGGTCGAGGTCAGAGGCGACCTGCAGGGCTACGGCTTCCAGGACTGCGCGAACCAGTAGTCCCCAGCCGTTCCGAGGCGTCCCGGTCAGTCGACCAGATCGCGGACCACGGCGTCGGCCAGCAGCCGCCCGCGACGGGTCAACACCGCCCGGCCACCGTCGAGAGCAGCGGGTTCTAGCAGTCCGTCAGCGGCCTGGCGTCGCGCCGTAACCCGGGCCGCCTCCGTCAGGCCGGCCAGCGGCAACCCCTCGGCCAGCCGGGTCCGGAGCAGGACGTCCTCCACCGCCCGAGTGCCTGGATCCAACACCTCGCGTGCCTCAGCCGGACTGATGCCCGCGGCCAGCCTCGCCGCGTAGCCCGCCGGAGGCCGCACGTTCCACCAGCGGACGCCGCCGACGTGGCTGTGCGCCCCGGGACCGAGTCCCCACCAGTCCGTCCCGCGCCAGTAACCGAGGTTGTGCCGGCAGGCCGAGGTGGGGCCGCGGGACCAGTTGCTGACCTCGTACCAGCGGTAGGCGGCGGCCCTCAGCTTCTCGTCCGCCAGCTCGTACCGGTCGGCCAGCTCGTCGTCGTCCACCGGCGTTACCTCGCCGCGTCGGACCTGCCGGGCCAGCCGGGTGCCGTCCTCCACGACCAGGGCGTACGCGCTCACGTGGTCAGGCTGCAACCGGATCGCCTCATCGACACTGGCCGCCCAGTCGTCGTCGGTCTCGCCCGGACCGCCGTAGATCAGGTCGAGCGAGACCTGTCCGATGCCGGCCGACCGCGCCTCCGCCACCGCAGCGGCCACCCGGCCGGGGGTGTGCCGGCGGTCCAGCGAGCGCAGCACATGCGGGACCGCGCTCTGCATGCCGAACGAAATCCGGTTCACCCCCGCGGCGACGAACCGGTCCAGCTTCTCGACGTCGGTGGACTCCGGGTTGGCCTCGGTGGTGACCTCGGCGTCCGGTTGCAGCCCGAACTCAGCCCGCACCGCCTCGAGGATGGTCGGCAACACGTCCGGCTCGAGCAGTGTCGGCGTGCCGCCGCCGATGAAGACGGTGGACAGCGGCCGGACCGCTGGCCCAAGGACACGGGTCGCGAGCCGCAGCTCGGCGAGCACCGCCGCCAGCCAGTCACGCGGGCCGCCGACCGGACCCGTCGACGCTGTCGTGCCGGTGGAGGGACTCCCGAGCTCGGTGAAGGTGTAGGTGTTGAAATCGCAGTAACCGCACCGGGTGGCGCAGAACGGGACGTGCAGGTAGAGCCCGAGGTCGCGACCGGCGGCGCCGACCAGCGCCTGCTCGGGCAGCGAACCGTCTGCGGGCGCGGGCTCGCCGTCCGGGGGGCGGGAAGGCATACCTCCAGTGTGCGTCGGTTTCTCGGGGGCGCAGCGCGTTCTCGGGGGGTGCGACGGATCCTGGCGCGTGTGACAGATCCGAGGTGGCGTCGGGCTCGGGTCGGGGTAGGGCCCCGGCATGCGGTCGGCGCCGGAACCGACGGAGGATCGGCCCGAGCGGATCCGCCGCGCAGACGCGCGCGCCGAGCCCCGGCCGGCGGACAGCCCACCGCGTCGGCCTGCCGGCAGCCGCCCGGCTCGCCCAGGGTCGGCCCGTCCGGGTTCGGCCCGTCCGGGTTCGGCCCGTCCGGGTTCGGCGATCGGCCGGCTCCCCCGAGTCCTGCTGGCCGTGATCCTCGTGATCATGCTCGCCGGCGTCGCCCGCGCCACCGAGGTCGTGGCTCTGGTCAAGGCCTCAACCCACCGGTCCACCGCGCCGGCCACCGCACCCGGGGCGGCCTCGGCCGGGAACGGGGCAGCGTCCGCGCCGGTCGCGCCGCTCGGCCCGCTGCACAGCGCCGACGTTCTGCTGACCGCCGACCACACCATCCCGGCGAACGCGATCGCCGACATCACCCGGATGCCGGGCGTGGAGAGCACCGAGTCGTTCCGCTACGGCACCGTCGACCTCGCCGGCAACCGCGTGCCGGCCTATGGCGTCGACCCCTCGACGTTCCGCAGCTGGGCGGTCCAGGCCACCGCGTCCTCGACCGCCTTCTGGTCCTCGTTGGCCGGCGGTGAGGCCTCCGCGAGCTTCCAGACCGGTAAGGATCTCAACCTGCCCCTCGGCGCGCGGCTGCCGATCGGCGCCCGCAGCAGCGAGGTGTTGCGGCTCGGCTCCTTCGCCACGGTCGGCCTGCCGGACGCCGAGGCGGTGCTCTCCGACACGAGCGCGGCCGCGATCGGGCTTCCGGCCGGTAGCGGGCTACTGATCAGCGCTCCCTCCGCCGACCTCCGCGTCTTCACCGAGACGCTGCGGGCTGTCTCCGGGGCAGGCATCGCCGTGCGGCCGCTGAAGCCGCTGCCCGCCGCTCCACGTTCGACTCCCGTGCCGCAGGACGAGCCCAGCGCATCGAGCGCCCTGCCATCCGGCGTGCCCAGCGACACGGGATCAACGGGTGCCGGGTTCTCCGGAGGCGGAACGTCCTCCGGGTCAGCACCAGCCCCGACTTCGGCCTCCGCGTCCGCGGTCATCGCCGCGGCGAAGAGCAAGATCGGCGCGCCCTACGTCTACGGCGCAAGCGGGCCCGACTCCTTCGACTGCTCCGGCTTCACCAGTTGGGTGTACCGCCAGGTCGGAATCGGGCTGCCCCGCACCGCGCAGGAACAGTGGCTCGCCGGCCCGCACGTGTCCTACTCCGACGCGCAACCCGGCGACATCCTCGCCTGGGCCGGCGACCCGTCGGCACCCGGCTACGTCACGCACGTGGCGATCTACCTCGGCAATGGGCAGATGATCTCGGCGCCGCACACGGGCACCACCGTCGGCATCTCGTCGGTCTACACCTCGGGGCTGCTGGGGGCCGTGCGCGTCCTGGCCTGACCACCTCGCTACCCTTATCGGGCCGTGGACCGCTCGAGCCATCCCCAAAGGAACCTGTGAACACCTACACCTTCACGCACGACGTCCCCGTTTCTCCGTCAGTCGTCTGGGGCGTCGTGTCCGATCACGTCGGCATGGCCCGCTGGACGCCGCTGCGGCGGGCCGAGATGGAGGCCGGCGGGGCGCCGGACCCCAATGGAGTCGGTGCCGTCCGCGCCCTGCACCTCGTCGGTCCCCCGATTCGCGAGCAGATCACTGCCTTCGAACCCGACCGACGGCTCGCCTACCGTGCGCTTTCCGGGCTGCCGGCCCGGGACTACACCGGCGAGGTGACCCTCGAGCCCGCGGGCAGCGGCACGCGTATCCGCTGGACGATCGCCTTCACCCCGATCGTCCCCGGCGCCCAGTTCCCGGTTTCCGCCGCCATCCGCTCCGCGGCCCGAGCCCTGGCGAAGGAGTCGACCAAGCGCGGCGCAGCGGCGCAGTCGTGATCGCCCGCATCGTCGTCGCGCTCTACTTCCTCATCGGGATCCTCGTCGCCATCAACCACGGCTACCTCGACGGCGGCATCGCGTTCACCGCGGACGGGCTCTGGAAGCTCGCGAACTTCGCCCTCGGCGCCGGCTTCTGGCCGCTCATCGTGATCACCCCCTACGACTTCAAGCTGCCGCACGCGATCCTGAAACAGGGCTGATAGCCCGATTTCGTCACAAACGGGTGTCTTGACAGTTGCAGCGGGAACGATCCCTCTCGTTCAGAGAGGGGTACGTCACACATGGCATACAAGACCCCACAGGAGACGACGGAAGCGGCCGTCGAATCCGGCGTGGCCAAGGCATCATCACCGGTCGGCAAGGTGATGGTCGGAGGCTTCCTTGCCGGCGCCTACATCGCGTTCGGCTCGTTGCTGGCGATCAGCGTCACGTCCGGTCTCGACACCAAGCTCTGGGGCACGCTCCCCACGTTGGTGTTCGGGGCCGTCTTCAGCCTCGGCCTGATCCTCGTGATCCTGGCCGGGAGCGACCTGCTCACCGGCAACATGGCGCTACTCCCGGTTGCTGCGTTCGCGAAGCGCATCCGCCCGTCCCGGATCCCGATCAACTGGGCGCTGGTGTTCGTGGCGAACCTGATCGGGTCGGTGTTCGTGGCGTACTTCCTCGCTATCAAGACCGGCGTGATCGGTCACGTCGGTGGTGATGCGCCGGGCTCGCTGACCTTCGCCCGGCTGAGCGGCATCGCGCACACCAAGGCGATCACCGAGAGCGACACGCAGATCTTCCTCCGCGCCGTCGCCTGCAACTGGCTGGTGTGCCTCGCGTTGTGGCTGTCTCTCGCGGCCCAGGACATCGGCGGCAAGATCCTCGGCATCTTCTTCCCGATCACCGCGTTCGTCGCCATGGGCTTCGACCACGTGGTGGCCAACATGTTCTTCCTGCCCGCCGCGATGTTCGCGCACGTGCCCGGTCTGACCTGGACCCATGTGATCAACAACCTGGTGTTCGCCTTCATCGGCAACGTCATCGGCGCTGTCGTCTTCGTCGCCGGTGCCTACTGGTTCCTGCACCTGCGCGGCAAGCCGGCTGGACGTAGTACCGCGGACAGCGACTCCGGTGACCGCGACGCCACGGACGGCGACGGCCTTTACCCGCGCGGCAGTGCCGCTCCGACCGGCGGTGGCCTGGGTGGCCGGCAGAACGTGCCTGGTCCTGCCACGACCTGACCGATTGGTCCAACGACCCCGCTGTTGCCCCTGGCAGCAGCGGGGTCGCTGCGTTTCGGGGGCGAATCGCCCAGCGGCCAACTGCAGGAGCCCGAAGCCGCCGGCATACCCGGGCCGCTCGCCCCGAGGCCGCTCGCAATCAGCGCGCTTCCCGGCCCATGGAAACCACGCCAACCGCGAGCATCCTTAGCCGACGTGGACGCGGCCGGGCATGGACGGAGCCGGGCGTGGACGCACATCACCCCGGCTCCCAGATGGGAACCGGGGTGATATCGCCGGGGACGGCTTGTCAGCCGACCGCCTGCTGGTACTGCGCGACGATGTCGGCCGGAATGCGACCGCGAGCGCTGATGGCGATGCCGTTCTCGGCCGCCCACGCCCGAACCGTCTTCGGGTCGACATCACTGGTACGACCACGACGGCCACTACTGATGTGCGTGACATTGCTACGCCGGCTACGACCGGTGTCTCGGCGGGCCCCCGCGACGTAAGGAGCAAGCGCCTCACGCAGTGCGGCCGCATTGGCCTCGCTCAGATCAATGGCGTAAGGGACTCCGTCGAGGGCGAAGGAGACGCTTTCGCTTGCTTCTGAGCCGTCGAGGTCATCCGTGAGCTGGACAATGGTGCGCTGGGCCATGACGCCCTCCTACTACTGGGGTGTATTACCGCTACCACTGTATGAGATAACTCCCCAATTCGTGTACTCGACACGACAGGAATATGGATCTCGGCGTTGAACCGAATTCGACTGGCCCTCGATCCACAGCCAGGTAACAGATTGCCGTGACCGCACATCAATCGACTCGCCCTAATCCGGCCAATATGAGAGACAATTGGGCATACCGGGTATGAGGCGCCCGCTCCACGCGGCCTCAAAGTGCGGTCGGGCCCGCCGCTTACGCTGCCCCGGACAGATCGCCAACCCCGATATCCGCGGTCAACGCCGGTTCCGGGCAGCGTGCATTCGGGACGCGGCCAGCCCCGCCGCTAACGCCGCCCGGACGTCCCGGGACCGGAGCCAGCGGTCAGGACGTCGGGTTGGTCTGCAGCGCGGCGATGAAGGCCTCCTGAGGCACCTCGACCCGGCCGACCATCTTCATCCGCCGCTTGCCTTCCTTCTGCTTCTCCAGCAGCTTGCGCTTGCGGCTGATGTCACCGCCATAGCACTTCGCGAGCACGTCCTTCCGGATGGCCCGGATGTTCTCCCGGGCGATGACCCGGCTACCGATCGCCGCCTGGATCGGCACCTCGAACTGCTGCCGCGGGATGAGCTCTCGGAGCTTCTGCGCCATGGCCACGCCGTAGGAATACGCCTTGTCCTTGTGGACGATCGCGCTGAACGCATCGACCGGCTCACCCTGCAGGAGGATGTCCACCTTCACGAGCTCGGACGCCTGCTCACCGGACGGCTCATAGTCCAGGCTGGCGTAGCCGCGGGTCCGTGACTTCAGCTGGTCGAAGAAGTCGAAGATGATCTCGCCGAGCGGGAGCGTGTACTTGATCTCGACACGGCTTTCGGAGAGGTAGTCCATCCCCTTCAACACCCCGCGCCGACCCTGACAGAGTTCCATGACCGCACCGATGTATTCGCTCGGCAGCAGCAGCATCGCGTCGACGACGGGCTCGAAGATCTCGCCGATCTTGCCGACTGGCCAATCCGCCGGGTTGGTCACCGGCGCCTCCGTGCCGTCTTCCATCACCACGCGGTAGACGACGTTCGGAGCCGTCGAGATGAGCGTGAGGTCGAATTCACGCTCGAGCCGCTCCCGCACGATCTCCATATGCAGCAGGCCGAGGAAGCCGCAGCGAAAGCCGAAGCCCAGCGCCGTGGACGTCTCGGGTTCATAGGTGAGCGCGGCGTCATTGAGTTGGAGCTTGTCCAGGGCGTCCCGCAACTCCGGGTACTGATCCCCGTCCACCGGATACAGACCGCTGTAAACCATGGGCCGCGGATCGCGGTACCCCCCAAGGTCCTTCTCCGCAGGACGGCTAGCACTGGTCATCGTGTCGCCGACGCGGGCCTCGCGCACGTTCTTGACGCCCGGAATCACGTATCCGACCTCGCCCGGCCCAAGGGAGTCGGTCTTCTTCGGCTCGGGGCTGATGACCCCGACCTCGAGCGTCTCGTGGCTCGCTCCGGTGGACATGAACAGACACCGCTCCCGCGTGGAGAGCCGGCCGTCGAAAACGCGAACGTAGGTGATGACCCCGCGGTACTGGTCGTAAATCGAGTCGAATACCAGCGCTCGCGGCGGACCGTCCGGATCGCCCGTCGGTGCCGGAACGGACCGGACGATCTCTTCCAGCAACTCGGGCACGCCGACCCCGGTCTTGGCGCTGATGCGCAGCACGCTGTCCGGGTCGCACCCGATGATGTTCGCGATCTCGGCGGCGTACTTCTCCGGCTGCGCCGCCGGCAGGTCGATCTTGTTGAGCACCGGGATGACGTGCAGGTCGTTCTCGATGGCGAGATAGAGGTTCGCCAGCGTCTGCGCCTCGATGCCCTGCGCAGCGTCGACGAGCAGCACGGCGCCCTCACAGGCCGCGAGGCTTCGGCTGACCTCGTAGGAGAAGTCGACGTGCCCGGGGGTGTCGATCAGGTGGAGCGTGTAGCTGTTGCCCGCGGTCGGACCCGCCTTCGACGTCCAGGGCAGCCGGACGTTCTGCGCTTTGATCGTGATGCCACGCTCGCGCTCGATGTCCATCCGGTCGAGGTACTGCGCGCGCATGTTCCGCGCCTCGACCACTCCCGTGACGTCGAGCATCCGGTCGGCAAGCGTGGACTTGCCGTGGTCGATGTGAGCGATGATGCAGAAGTTGCGGATCGTCGCGGGATCGGTGGCCGGCACGCAGCTCTCTTCTTAAGACGGGGTCTGACAGTTCATGGTGTCACGCAGCGAGGGAACCACCACGCGCGCGAGCTGGGGCAGGACCCGGACCGCTGACCTCGGCATCCCCGCCCGTGCTAACTTGGGGCTGCGCGGAAGCGTGTGCGTTGGGTTGCCTGCAGTCAGGCGATCCGTGCCGCGCCAGTCCGCATGACCTCGTTCCCCGTACGACCGGAGTTTCGCTCGCGTGGCAAACATCAAGTCGCAGATCAAGCGCATCCAGACCAACGAGAAGCGCCGCGTGCGCAACAAGTCGGTCAAGTCTTCCCTGAAGACGGCTATCCGTTCCGCGCGTGCCGCGGTGGATTCCGGCGACCGGGAGGCCGCCGAGGTGCGTGTCCGGGTTGCTGCCCGACAGCTGGACAAGGCCGTCAGCAAGGGCGTCATCCACTCGAACCAGGCCGCCAACAAGAAGTCGGCGCTCGCCAAGCAGGTCGCCGAGCTCTGAGCTTCCCAGCTCTGAACACCTCAGAGCTTCGGGCCGCTAGCCCTTCAGTCCGAGCCCCCGGTCCGCTGGATCGGGGGCTCGCTGCTGTCTGGGCGGAACGCCGCCGCTGCCGAGGCGAGCCGACCGGTGAGGCTGTCGTGCGCCTTGACCACCGCCGCTGCGAGCAGCGGCAGGACGAGGATCCCCCAGGGACTCAGCAGGCCCGTCAGCGCGAGCAGCACGGCGAGGGCAACCATCCCCCAGCTGAGCAACTCCCGCTGCCAGCCCGCCAGCCGCACATGCTGTAACCGCAACGCGCGGCTGTACGCGCTCACCGACGGACGCCGCCGGCCGCCAACGCAGGACGGCCGTTCCTCGCGGAGGTCGCCTCCAGCACCAGGCGCTCCGTCACGTAGATCGGGTCCGCCGCGGCACCCTTGACGCCGGCGTCGGCGCGGGCCGCGGCCTGCAGCGCGATGCTGAGAGCGGCGTCGCTCCACTGCCGGGCCGAGGCCTGCACCTTGTCGAGCTTCCAGTCCGGCATCCCGAGCCGCCGAGCGAGCTCGGCCCGCGGGATGCTGCGGCCACCCGAGGTCTCTCCGGTGACCCGGGCGAGGTCCCGCAGGCTGCTTGCGATCACGCTGACGATCGGCACCGGATCGAGGCCGGTCTCGAGCGCTGACCGCAGCAGTGACAACGCCGCGGCGGTGTCCCCAGCGACGACGGCATCGGCCACGGCGAACCCGCGCGTCTCGGCCTTGCCGCGGAACAGCTTCGCGACGTCGTCCTCGTCGAGCGGGGCCCGGGAGTTGCGGCTCGCCGCGGCGTCGCGTAGCTGGACGATCGCTCCGGCGAGGGCGCGGAGGTCCGTACCGATAGCGTCGATCAGACCCCAAACGGCCGCGTCGGTCAGACGGACCCCGACCCGCTTCGCCTCGTCCAGCACGAACATCCGCCGGTCCTTCGGGCGGGTGAGCTTGGCCGCACTGCGGACGTTCTTGCCCGCGAGCTTGCGCATCGCCGCGACCTGCTTGCGTTCCCGGCCTCCGGCGATGCCGAGGAGCACCACTTCGTCGATCGGCTGCTCGGCGGCGGAGACCAGCGCGTCGAGCACCTCGTCCGGCAACTCGTTGAGACCGCGGATGATCACCACCCGAGTGCCGCCGAACAGCGGCGGGTTGCGCAGGTCCAGCACCGCCGCGGTGGAGAAGTCGGACGCGGCGTACTCCTCCGAGGTCGCCTCGGGGTCGGCGGACTTCGCCGCCGCGACCACGTCGGCGATTACCCGGCTGATGAGGAGATCCTCGTCGCCGGTGACGAGGGTGAGCGGGGGGACGGAGGCAGCCATCCCGTCGAGCATGTCACGGCTTCCCCGTCGCGCCCGGGTCTGCACGCCTGCTTGGGGACGACGGCGTTGCGCCGGTGCTATGAGCCCGGAACCTGTCGGCACCTGAGTGTGGGCAAGCCGGTGAACATCGTGGCCGTGATCTACGGCGTGGTGATGCTGATCAACATCGGCTGGCCTCGGGATGAGGTCTACGACATCGAGGGCAACCCCGCGGTGCTGCACCACTTCCCGCTCATCTTCATGGCGGCGACGGTGCTGATCGGGGCGATCGCTGACCACGTCATCCACGCCCGGCGCGCGACGGCGCTCTACGGCGCTCGACGCCGAGCCGGACGACGGCGCCCCGGGAGCGGATGGGCCGGCGGGGCCCGCGCGCGACTACGCGGCACGTCGCTAGCCCGCTGGGAAGGGCCGGTCGGGTCGGCCCCGTCCGGGGTCGGCCCGACCGTTCGCTCTGCCTGACGAGCGGACGGCGGGATCAGTCCGGCGTGCCGGTCGGGCTGGAGGACCGCGGCTTGCAGCGCCGGCCGGGTGCCCGAGCGCTGCGGGAGCACGCGCGGCGCGCCCGCGGCGGGTGCGAGGGCCACCCCGCCGTCGAGGTCGGTCCGCATCGCCACCATCCCCTCGCGAGCCAAGGTCTGCAGGGTGCGGCCCGACGGATGCCCGTACGGGTTGTCCCGGCCGACCGAGGCGACCGCGACCCGGGCCCCGGTCGCGGCCAGGAACCGGTCGTCCTGGTGGGCCGAGCCGTGATGCGGCACCTTGAGCACGTCGACGTGTGGGACACCGCGAGCGAGCAGCGCGGCCTGCCCTTCCGGTTCGACGTCGCCGGTCATGAGCACCGAAAGCCCGCCGGCGCGGGCGAGCAGCACGAGGCTGTCGTTGTTGGGGTCGCTCTCCGTGCCGTGCAGCACCCGCACCGGCGCGACCACGTCCAGGCTCACCCCGCCCGCGGTGAGGTGCTCGCCGGCCTGCAGCACGGTGACCGGCGCGCCGGCCCTGGCCGCCCAGCCCCGCACGCGCCGCCCTTCCAGCGCCGGTTCGTCAAGTGGATTGACGAACACGACGGGCACCGAGATGCGGCCCAGGACGGCGGGGAGACCCTCGACGTGGTCGGCGTGCAGATGGCTGAGCACGACGGCGGACAGCCGCCGGATGCCGAGCCGTCCGAGGCAGTCACGAAGCGGCCGAGGGTCCGGACCGGTGTCGACGAGGACCGGTGGTTCGTTCCCTTCCCCACGGAGGAGCAGCGCATCGCCCTGCCCGACATCGCAGGCCAGAAGGCGCCAGCCGGGTAGCGGCCACGACGGCAGGGTTCTCGGGACCAGCAGGGCCGCCAGCACGATCCCGCAGACCGCAGCAACCAGTAGGCGACGGCTCCGCCGACGACGGATGACCGCCACGGTCGTCGCCACCACGAGGACCGCCAGGAGCGCGCCGAGCCCGGTCTGCGGCCACGCCAGCGACCCGCCACGGACGTGCGCCATCCGGTGCGCGACCGCGGCGATCCAGGAGCACGGCCATCCCCCGACCGCCGCTACGTGCGCGGCCGGCCCACCAGCGACCGGGGCGAGGACGACGACCAGCACGCCGAGCACGGTCGCAACCGGGACAGCCGGTGCCGCCAGGAGGTTCGCCGGCACCGCGGCGAGGCTGATCGACCCGCTGAGCAGGACGACCACCGGAGTCACGGCGACCTGTGCGGCCAACGGGATCGCGAGCACCTCTGCCGCCCACCGCGGCATCCGGCGGGCGAACGCTTCCGCCCACGCCGGCGCGATGAGCAGCAGGCTTCCGGTCGCGAGGACCGACAGCGCGAAGCCGGGGTCCAACGCGAGATCGGGGTCGACGAGCACGAGCAGCATGGCCGCGCCGAGTAGCGCCGGTACGGCCGCTCGCTGCCGGCCCAACGCGAGCGCAAGCAATGCGATGCCGCCCATCAGCGCCGCCCGGAGCACGCTCGGCGACGGACGGGCCAGGATCACGAAGCCGACCAGGCCGAGGAACGCCACAGCGCCACGGCCACGCCGGCCGAGCCGGGTCGGGCGGACCAGCGCGAGGACCAGGGCCAGAACGATGGCGCAGTTGGCCCCCGAGACCGCGGTCAGGTGGGAGAGCCCGGCGCTACGGGCGTCGTCTGCGAGGTCCGCCGGCAGCTCCGTCGTGTCCCCGACGACCAGCCCGGGCAGGAGCCCGCGGGCGTCGGCGGGTAGACGGAGACATGCTTTCCGCAGCCCGGCGCGCAGCGAGCCGGCCAGCCGCTGCCACTCCGACGGCGGCCCGA
>DATITC010000098.1:0-23283 GCA_035468175.1 Frankiaceae bacterium
CGCTACCAAGCTGCGCCACACCCCGGTGGCCTGGGCAAGTCTAGCGGACGCTGGGGCGGTCCCGCCGCTGTCGTTCGGTCGGCGGTCGGCTCACGAGCAGGTCCGTGGCGTGAGCGTCAGCAGCGTCGCCTCCGGGCGGCAGCCGAAGCGGATCGGCGAGTAGGGCCCGGTCCCGATCCCGGCCGAGACATGCAGCCAGGCGCTCTTCCCGCGCGCCCCGTAGCGCGCCAGCCCACGGGCCCGCGGGCGGTCGATGCCGCAGTTGGTGACCACCGCGCCGACCCCCGGCAACCGCACCTGCCCGCCGTGGGTGTGGCCCGCGAGCAGGAGATCGACGCCATCGGCGGTGAATGCGTCGAGCACCCGCGGCTCCGGCGTGTGGGCCAGTCCGAGGCGCAGTCCCGCCGAGGGATCCGCCGGGCCGTCTACCTCGTCGATCCGGTCGCGTTCCAGGTGCGGGTCGTCCACACCGCGCACGTCGATCCGCCGTCCGTCGATCTCGAGGGACATCCGCCGTTGGGTGAGGTCCAGCCAGCCGGTCCCGGCCAGCTCCTTGGCGAAGGCCGCCCAGTCCAGCGGAGTTCCGTCGGGCTCGTCCTCCCTGCCGGTGAAGTAGCGCAACGGGTTCTTCAGCGTCGGCTCGAAGTAGTCGTTGTTGCCCGGCACGAACATGCCCGGCCGGTCGAGCAGCGGCTCGAGCGCGTCGAACACGGACGGCCCGGCATCGACGGACGACAGCACGTCGCCGGTCAGCACGACAAGGTCGGGCACCAAGCGGCCGAGGTCCCGCAGCCAGCGCTGCTTGCCGTGCTGCCGCGGCAACATGTGCAGGTCGGACAGGTGCAGGAGGCGCATCGGTGCGGTGCCGGACGACAGGACGGGGACCTCGGCCCGGCGCAGCGTCCAGGCGTTGCGTTCGATCCCAACGCCGTAGCCCAGGGCCACCGCGCCGACGGCGGCACCGGTGGCGAGCAACGAACGCGGACGCATGGAGCAAGTGTGCCCGGAGGCCGATCCGCTCCCGGCGGACGCTTTAGTGTCGAGACGTGAGCTCCCTCGCCGAACGCCTGCGCACCGACCTCGCCGCCTCCATGAAGGAGCGCGACGCTCTGCGCACCGGCACGCTGCGCATGGCGCTCACCGCCATCCACGAGGAGGAGGTCGCCGGCAAGCAGGCCCGCACCCTCACCGACGACGAGGTGCTGCGCGTGCTGACCCGCGAGACGAAGAAGCGGCGGGAGGCGGCCGAGGCGTTCGACGGCGGCGGGCGAGCCGAGCTGGCAGCGAAGGAACGGGCCGAGGGTGAGGTGTTGTCGGCGTACCTGCCGGCACAGCTGAGCGACGAAGAGCTCGACGCGATCGTGACCCGGGTGCTCGCGGAGCAGGGCCTGTCCGGCAAGACCTCGATCGGTCCGGCCATGAAGGCGGTCAACGCTGCGCTGGCGGCGGGCGCGGGCAGCACCGAGGGAGGCAGGGTCGCCGCCTCCGTGCGCCGCCAGCTCGGCTGAGCCGGCGTCACTAGCGGGTCGGCCTCGTCGTCGCCTTCACCTTCGACGGCTTCGGCCTCGGCGACGGCGACGGCGACGTCGTGGTCGGCCTCGGCGAGGGTGGACCGGTCGACGCCGACGCGGTCGGCTTGGGAGCCGGGGTCGCCGAGGTGCTCGGCGACGTACTGGGCGAGGGTGGCGCAGCCGGCGGGGGTGCAGCGGGGCCAGGGTTCGCCGGACCTGTCGGTTGGGGTGGCGCCACCGGGCCGACGGAGACCGCCTGGCTCGGCGGCGGGAAGTTCTCGACCGGCAGGTTCGCCGTGGCCGTTCGCATCATCCGGGCCCACAGCTCGGTCGGGAGACCCCCACCGAAGACCGTGCCCTGCCCCCAGCCCGGGACCGGCACCCCTTCCGGAGTCGTCGAGGAGTAGCGCAACGGGTACTGCACCGGGTTGCGGTAGTCCCCCACCCACACCGAGGCGGCGAGCTGCGGGACGTAGCCGTCGAACCAGGCACTCTGGTTTTCGTCGGTCGTCCCGGTCTTGCCCGCGGCGGGCCGGCCGATCGAGCCGTAGGACGCCGCGGTGCCCTGCTGGATCACGCCCTCGAGCACGTTGGAGACCGTGTCCGCGACCGTCGGGTCGAGCACCTGCTGGCACTGGCCGCCGGGTCCGCTGTATTTGCTCAGCTGGTTGTTCTCGGTCAAGGCCAGGACCGGCTTCGGCATGCAGCGGATGCCGTGCGCGGCGAGGGTGGCATAGGCGGTCGCCATCTCGAGCGGCGTCACCTCGAACGCGCCGAGGGTCAGCGAGCCGCTGCCCGCGTCGACCGAGTCCAAGCGCGGCGAGGTCACGCCCAGCGCCCTCGCCATGTCGCGCACGTTCAGCACGCCAACGTGCTCCTCGAGCTGGATGAAGTACGTGTTCACCGAGTGCCAGGTGGCCTGAGGCATGGAGAAGACGCCACCCTCGCCGTCGCTGGCGTTGTGGAAGCAGGTGCCGCCCGGGTTGAGGAAGACCCTGGACCGGTAGCAGTTCGGGGCGTTGTAGGTCGTGGACAGCGGCATGCCCTGCTTGAGCGCGGCGGCCAGCGTGAACACCTTGAACGTCGACCCGGGCTGGAAGGCCTGCAGGGCGTAGTTGAGCTTGGTGTGCACGCGGTCGGTGGTGGACGCGACGGACTGCTTGTCCGTCGTCGGCGCGTAGACCCGGTTCACCGCCATCGCCAGCACCTGCCCGGTGCCCGGTTGCAGCACCACTGCCGCGGTCGCGACGCGGTTGCCGGCCGGAATCGTCGCGTCGGCAGCCGCCTGGGCGGCCGTCTGCACCGTCGGGTCGAGCGACGTGCGGATCTGCAGCCCGCCTTCGAACAGCTTTCGTTGCCGCTCGTCCGGACTCGCCCCGAACTCCGGGTCGTTGAGCAGCGTCTGGCGCAGGTACTGGCAGAAGAAGGCCGCGGTACCGGCCGCCTCGCAACCGTCACTGGCTGTAGTGGTCTTCCGCACCCGCAGTGGTGTGCCGGAGGCGAAGGCGAACGCCGGCTGAGTGATGTACCCCGAGTCCCGCATCGCAGCGAGGACGAGGTTGCGCCGCTCAGTAGCCGCCTTCACGTGCAGCTTCGGGTTGTACAGGTTCGGGTTCTGCACGAGTCCGGCGAGTAGCGCCGACTCGACCGGGCTGATCTGGCTGATGTCCTTACCGAAATAGTGTTGGGCCGCCGCGGCGACGCCATAGGCCCCGTCCCCGAAATACGCAATGTTCAAGTAATTCGTGAGGATCTGGTCCTTACTCAGCGTCTTCTCCAACGCCAGTGCGTAACGGGCCTCGCGGAGCTTGCGCTGCAGCGACCGCTCCTGAGCGGCCTCCCTGCCCTGGTCGGTGTCGGCCAGCGTGATGAGGACGTTCTTCACGTACTGCTGGGTCAGGGTCGAACCACCCTGCGTGACCTCACCGCTCTCCTGGTTGCTGATCGCCGCCCGCAGCACGCCCTTGTAGTCGACTCCGTGGTGCTCGTAGAACCGGCGGTCCTCGATCGCCACGATCGCCTGGCGCATCGACACCGGGATGCTGGCAAGCGGCACATTGACCCGGTCCTCGGCGCCGTGCAGGTCGGCGATCGGCTTGCCGTTGCGGTCCAGGATCACGCTGCGCTCGGGCAGCGGCGGCGCGACGAGTTCGGCCGGCAGATCGTTGAAGCCGTTGGCGGCGGACTTGGCGGTCAGCGCCAGGCCACCCACCAGCGGGAGAAGCAGCAGGGCGAGCACGAGCCCGGTCAGGACCGGCAGCACGAGCATGGTGAGGAGCCTGGCCCCAGGCGGCCGTGGCCCGTCGTCGACGAGGCCCGGGAGCGGAGCACGGCCACCCGAGCCACCCGAGCCACCCGGGCCGCCGCCGATTCGTTGCGGTGGCAGAGGCGGGTACATGCCCGGCGGCTGCTGCGCCGAAGGAGATGTCGGCGTCGTGGTGCTCACGAGCGGACTCCTCGGGCTCCAGGCACCGCCCCGACGGCGACGATCGGACAGGATGTTGCACTGACGGTGACGAAGCGGACCGGCTCCGGAGCCGGCCGACAGGTCCAGTCTGACAGGCCCAAACGCCGTCACCGTCCGTCTATCGGCTGATTCGGGCGCTCCTTCACTACGCCAGCACTACAGATCAACATCAGCTCCACCATCAGCAGAGCGTAATGGTCCACAGGGGCTAGGGGATTACTACCCGGTTGGGGACTGTCGGATTCCTGGCCCTTTCCGTACGTTTACGACGGCATCTCGCCCAGGTCGCCGTACGGGGACTGTGAACCTGGCAGCAAAGGACAAATTCGATGGGAAATACTCAGCTAGTCGGCTCGTCGGTCGAGGGCGACTGGACGGCTCGCGCCGCCTGCCGCGACATCGACCCGGATGAGCTCTTCGTCCAGGGGGCTGCGCAGAACCGGGCGAAGACCCGCTGCCTCGGGTGCGTCGTCCGCACCGAGTGCCTGGCCGACGCTCTCGACAACCGCGTCGAGTTCGGCGTGTGGGGCGGGATGACGGAGCGTGAGCGTCGTGCACTGCTGCGGCGCCGGCCGGATATCGGCTCATGGCGGGAGCTGCTCGAGTCCGCCCGATCGGAGTCGGTCCGCACCGGCTGAGCCGGTTGCCGGACGTGATCTCCCGCTGGGAACAGCGCTAGCTCGCGTCCCGCTCCAGGTCGGCCGCGGTGGGAGCCGCCGCCGCCAGCCCACTCGACAGCTCGGCGCCAACACCGCGCAGTCCGTCAAGATCGTGCACATCGCCGGCGAGCGCACTGACCTCCACCTGCGGCACCTCCGGGTGCGCGCTGGTGAATCGGCCACGCAGCCGCTGTTCCCGGGTCGCCAACGCCGTCCGTTCGGCGTGCACCCGCAGGATCGCTGCGACCAGCTCGGAGTCCCCGCGTTCCTCCAGCGTCTCCGCGGCGGCGAGGCTGCGCTCCTGCGTCAACTGCGGCGCCGTGGTGCGGTGCACCCGATTGACGATCAGCCCGGCGAGCGGCATCCGCTCCTCGTTCAGCCGGTCGACGAAGTAGGACGCCTCCCGCAGCGCGGCCGCCTCGGGCGCAGCGACCACGACGAAGGCGGTGCCGGGCGCACCCAGCAAGCGGTAGGTCTCCTCGGCCCGCTGTCGGAAGCCGCCGAACATCGTCTCCAATGCCGCGACGAACTGGCTCACGTCCTGCAGCACCTGGGCGCCGATGACCTTCGTGAAGATCCGGGCCACGGTCAGCACGCTGACCGACAGCATCTTCATGTACGCCTTGCCGCCCGCCTTCGCCGGGGCGAGGAGCAGCCGGATGAGCCGCCCGTCGAGGAAGCGGCCGAGGTTCTGCGGCGCGTCCAGGAAGTCGAGCGCGGACCGGGTCGGCGGGGTGTCCACGACAACGAGGTCCCAGATGCCGGCCGCCTTGAGCTGGCCGAGCTTCTCCATCGCCATGTACTCCTGCGTCCCAGAGAACGAGGACGACAGCGACTGGTAGAAGGGGTTCAACATGATCTGCTCGGCCCGCTCTGGGGTCGAGTGCTGCAGCACGATCTCATCGAACGTGCGCTTCATGTCCAGCATCATCGCGTCGAGCGAGCCACCGCTCTTCGTCGTCTCCGCACTCACGCCGGGCACCGGCCGCGGGGTGTTGTCCAGCTCGGTGAGCCCCATCGACTGCGCCAGCCGGCGGGCCGGGTCGATGGTGAGCACGACAACCTTGCGGCCCAGCTCGGCGGCACGAAGAGCGAGCGCCGCCGCAGACGTCGTCTTGCCGACGCCGCCTGAGCCGCAGCAGACGATGATCCGGGCGCTGCGCAACGTCGCGTCGACGTCGAAGACGGGCGCCTGACCCGCCGAGGCGGCGTCGGAGATGCCAGCGGCGGCCCGGTAGCCGAGCCGAGCGGTGTCGCTCTTCCCGGACGTGGGCTTGTCGGTCCTCGGGTGCGTCATCCGGCCATCCCCTGTGCGCGCAGCATGTCCGCCAGCCGGTAGAGCGCTCCGAGTTCGATCGTCTCCGGCAGCAGCGGAAGTTCGTAGAGCGGTCGGCCGAGTTCGTCGAGGTCGGCCCGCTCGCGGGTCTCCAGCGCCACCCTGTTCGCGTGGTCCGCGGCTTCCGCGGCGAGCACGGCGGTCAGGTCGTCGGTGGCGTCGATGCCGGCCGACTTGAGTCCGGATTCCAGCTCATCGAGATCCAGGGAGGCGGTCCGGGCCTTCTCGAGGTCGTCGTCCCGCAGGATCGGGTCGCGAGCCATGTTCACCAGCACCGCCCCGACGGGGAGGTCCGCTCCGCTGAGTTCGGCGACGCCGTCGATCGTCTCCTGGACGGGCATCTCCTCGAGGATCGTCACGATGTGCACGGCGGTCTGCGGCGACCGGATGGTGCGGACCACGCTGTCGGCCTGGCTCTTGACCGGCCCCATCCGTGCCAGCACCGCGACCTCACTGGTGACGTTGAGGAAGCGGGTGATGCGGCCCGTCGGCGGGGCGTCCAGCACCACCGCGTCGTAGGCGAGCCGACCGCGCGAACCGGTCCGGACCACCGCTTCCTTGATCTTTCCGGTGATCAGGACGTCCCGCATGCCGGGGGCGACCGTCGTGGCGAAGTCGACGACCCCGAAACGCTTGAGCACCCGACCCGCCCGCTTGAGGTTGTAGAACATCTCGAGGTAGTCCAGCAGGGCCTCCTCGGGGTCGATCGCGAGCGCGTAGACCTCGCCGCCCCCGGGCGCGGACGCGATCTTGCGCTCCTCGTAGGGCAGCGGCGGCACGTCGAACAGCTGCGCGATGCCCTGGCGGCCCTCGGCCTCGATGAGCAGCACGCGACGACCGTCGGCGGCCAGCGCGAGCGCCAACGCCCCGGCCACCGTCGTCTTACCGGTGCCGCCCTTGCCGGTGACGATGTGCAGCCGGATATCGCGGAAGGGGTGGCGCACCTGCGCCTGCGAGCCGGTCACGTCCGAAACCTACCCAGCTGCGGGCCGCGCTCCCCCAACCGCGCCGTGGCTTGCGGCACGCATCGGCGCCCGCGGCCCCGCCTGGTTACGCTTCCGCCATGCAGAAGTGGGAGTACGTGACCGTGCCGCTGCTGACCCACGCGACGAAGCAGATCCTCGACAACTGGGGTGATCAGGGCTTCGAACTGGTGACGGTGCTGCCCGGCCCGACCGGTGAACAGCTCGTTGCCTACCTCAAGCGTCCGATCGAGAGCTGATGGTGGCGGCTGCGTCGGAGTCGCAGCACAACGCCATGGCCCGGCTGGCCGACCTGGGCCTCCGGCTGCCACCCGTCGCGGCTCCGGTCGCGGCCTACGTGCCGGCGGTGCGCAGCGGCGACCTGGTCTTCACCAGCGGCCAGCTGCCGTTTGTCGACGGTGTCCTGCCCGCCACGGGCCTGGTCAGCGCCGACGGAGCCGACGGCACGGTGTCCGCCGAGCGCGCGAGCGAGCTGGCGGCACGGTGTGCGTTGAACGCGCTCGCCGCCGTGCACGCGCTGGTAGGACTCCCGGCCGGACTGCGCGTGGTGAAGGTGACCGGCTTCGTGGCGAGCGCGCCCGGCTTCACCGGCCAGCCCGGAGTCGTCGACGGGGCGAGCCAGCTGCTCGGCGAGATGTTCGGGGACCACGGCCGGCACGCGCGGTCCGCGGTCGGGGTGGCGGCGCTGCCGCTCGGGTCGCCGGTCGAGATCGAGTTGATCCTGCAGGTGCCGAACTGACCTCGGCTCGCCTCCGTCGATCAACTGCCCCGATTGGGCGCAAAACGGGCGGCGTCCGGCCAGTTGATCAACTTCTGCGCGGGCGATCAACTGCTGCCGGGCTCACAGCGTCCCGAATTAGGCTCACAGCATGGCCACCGACCCCCGGACTCGACTGCCCGATGAGTTCGCCGCACGGGTCCGCGCCCTGGCCGACGGCGCTCGGCCCGCGCAGCCGAAGCACGCCTCCACCGTCGTCCTGCTGCGCGACGTTGCCGAGGACGAACCCGGGATCGAGGCCTGTCTGCTCCGCCGGGTCAGCACCATGGCCTTCGCCGCCGGCATGCATGTGTTCCCCGGCGGCAGCGTCGACCCGGCCGACCGAGCCGGCCCCGGCGACGGGAGCGACTGGCTGGGGCCGTCCCCCGACACCTGGGCCGGGCTGCTCACCGCGGACGACGGCCTCGCCCGCGCACTGATCTGCGCGGCGGTGCGCGAGACGTTCGAGGAGTCAGCCGTCCTGCTGGCCGGCGCCGACGAGCACGACGTCGCCGACACGTCCGACCCGAGCTGGGAAGCAGACCGGCAGGGGCTGCTGGACCGGGCGTTCAGCCTGTCCGACCTGCTGGCGCGACGCCAGCTCCGGCTCCGGGCCGACCTGCTGCGTCCCTGGGCGCACTGGGTGACCCCCGAGGTGGAGCCGAAGCGCTACGACACCCGGTTCTTCGTCGCGGCCATGCCCGCGGGACAGGCCACCCGGGACGTCGGCGGAGAATCGGATCGGATGGTGTGGCTGCGGCCCCAGGAGGCCCTCGACCTGCACGAGGCCGGCGGGCTCGCGATGTTGCCCCCGACCGCGTTCACGCTCGCCGAGCTCACCGCATACTCGTCGGTAAATTCGGTGCTGGCCGCGGCGAACGAACGGGACATCAAACCCGTTCTCCCACGTGTCGTCCTTACCGGAGAGCAAGCGCAATTGCTTCTGCCTACCGACGAGGGGTACGAGCACGACTGATCGGCTGGGCCGCGCCCTGGCGGCGGCGGCATGCGGCTCGGGCACGACGAGATTCGCGGCGGAGGGATGAGCGACACCGACGATTCGAGCGGGAACGCGACGATCGGGGCGGCGTCGGGGCTGCGCGAGGTGACGCGCAGCACCGGGGTGATCCTCGCCCCTAATCCGGGACCGATGACGCTCGAGGGGACCAACACCTGGCTGCTGCGGCTGCCCGGTTCTGATCGGTGCGCCATCGTCGACCCTGGCCCGTTGCACGAACGGCACCTGGCCGCCGTCGCCCGCGCCGGAGCCACCGTCACGTTGATCCTGCTCACCCACGGCCATCTCGACCACAGCGAGGGTGCGCCGCGGCTCGCGGAGCTCACCGGCGCGCCGGTCCTGGCCCTCGACCGATCCTTCGGCGACCACCTGCCGGTCGGCGAGACGATCGACGCCGCCGGCGTACGCGTCGAAGCGATCGAGACGCCCGGGCACTCCGGCGACTCGGTGTCGTTCTACCTTCCGGACGACGACGCTGTCCTGACCGGCGACACCATCCTCGGCCGTGGCACCAGCGTCGTCGCGCACCCGGACGGCCGCCTCGGTCCCTACCTCGACAGCCTCCGCCGGCTCCGCGAGTTCGGCGACGCCGCCGTGCTCCCCGGGCACGGGCCGGAGCTGACGGCGGCCGGGCGGGTGGCCGAGGCCTACCTGCAGCACCGCTCAGCCCGGCTGGAGGAGGTCCGGCGGGCCTTCGGCGCTGGGGCGACGACGCCTCGTCAGGTCGTCGAGGTTGTGTACGCCGACGTCGACCGAGCGCTGTGGCCGGCGGCCGAGCTGTCGGTGCGCGCCCAGCTCGAATACCTCCGGGCCGGCGGCCACCCCAGCTCCGAACTCCGCTCCGACCCCCGCTCCGACCCCCGCTCCGACCCCCGTTCCGGCACCGGGACGGCGCAGCGATGACCCATCCGCCGCACCTGCCCGACGACCCGGCCCGGCCTGGCCCGGCAATGACATCGCCGCCGGAGGGCCGCTCCGCGGTCGAGCGGATCTCCACCGGCGCCTCCCCCGAGGACGCCAGCGCCACCACCTGCCCGGCTTGTGGCACCTCGGTGCTGTCCCACGCCCAGTTCTGCCACGCCTGCGGTGTCCCGCTGACCACCCTGCGCCGCTCCGACGGCGCGGAACGACGGGTCGTCACGGTGCTGTTCGGCGACCTGTCCGACTTCACCGCGTGGGCCGAGGACCTCGACCCCGAGCGGGTCGGCGAGGTGACCGACCGCGTCCTGGCCGGGCTCGCCCGGACGGTCACGGACTTCGACGGGCACGTCGACAAGCTCACCGGTGATGGGATCATGGCCGTATTCGGCGCCCCCACGGCGCATGAGGACGACGTCGAACGGGCCGTACGCGCCGCCGCCGCCATGCAGGAAACGGTGCGCCAACTCGTCGCGGACGAAAGCGGTGGCGGACGGCGGCTCGGCCTGCGGGTGGGGCTCAACACCGGTGAGGTGCTGGCCGGGGTTCAGGCCGCGCTGGCCTACACCGTCGTCGGCGACACGGTGAACACCGCCTCCCGACTGTCCGACGCCGCACTGGTCGGCGGTGTGTACGCCGGTCGCGAGACGGCGCTCGCCACGATGGCGGTCGCCTCCTGGCGTCCACTGCCGCCGCTGCGCCTCAAGGGCAAGCGAGAGCCCGTCCAGGCCTACGAGCTGGTGACGCTCCGGCCCGCGGTGACCAACCGGCTCGGGCTCGGTGAAGAGGTGGCGTTCATCGGGCGGGACGTCGAGCTCGGCCGCATGATCGGCACCTTCGTCGCCGTGGCCGACGGCGACCGTCCCCAGACGCTCGTGATCACTGGAGAGGCCGGCGTCGGCAAGACCCGCGCCGCTCAGGAGCTGTCCCGCTTCGCTCAGGAGCTGCCCGGCGCACGGGTGTTGTGGGGGCGCGCGACCCCCTACGGGGAGAACCGGCACCTCGCCCCGCTCGTGGACATCGTCCGCACCGCCTGCGGCGTGGTCGACGGCGACGCCCGCGAGGTCACGATCGACCGGGTCCGGCGCACCGTCGAGCGGCTCGACCATCCGAGCTCGGCCTGGTGGGCCCCGACCACGCTGGTCGACCGGCTGCTCACTCTGCTCGGACTCACTCCGGACAGCGGACATGGCCCGCCCAGCCAGTCCGCGCCGTCCGACCCGGTGCCCCGCGACGGGGTGCTCGACGGGGTCGCGATGCTGCTGCGCGCGCTCGCCGAGGAAGGCCCCCTGCTCGTCGTCATCGACGACATGCACTGGGCCAGCGACGAGTTGCGCCGCGCCGTGGTGGAGACCGCGCAGCGCCTGCGCGGGCCGGTGCTGCTCACCCTCGTCGGCCGCGAAGGGCTGCCGAGCGTGTCACAGCCGGTACAGCTCGCCCTGGAGCCGTTGGAGGACGACGCCGCCGACCGGCTGCTGTCGGCCTTCCTCGGCGGCGCCGACCTCGACCCCCGGGCCCGCGACAACTTGCTCGGCCGGGCGCGAGGCAACCCGTACTTCCTCGCCGAGTTACTGCACCTGCTCGTCGACCGGGGGTTGCTGCGGCGCGATGGGGTCCGGCTGACCCCGGTCGGGTCGCTGCCGGACGAGGTGCTGCCGGCCGGCGTGCAGGCGGTGCTGGCCGCGCGAATCGACGACCTGGACCCCACGGCCCGGGCGGTACTGCGCGCGGCTGCCGTCCTCGGCTCCCGTTTCCCAGTCGACGCCCTGGCCGAAGTCGAGCGACGCAGCGAGTCCGAGGTCCGCGCCGCGGTCGACGAGCTCGCCGCCCGGCAGCTGCTGCGGCCGGCGGAGGGCGGATCGGAAGCCAGCGGGCGCTCCGGACGGGCCGCTCGCGCCTGGGCGTTCGTGCACCCGATGGCCCGCGACGTCGCCTACGGCAGCCTGCCGAAGGCCGAGCGGGCCCGGCGGCACGCCCGCGCGGCCCGCTGGGCCACCGCCTCGCTGGAGGGCACGCCCGCCGAGGTGGACGCCTTCCTCGCCGCGCAGTCCGAGGCCGCGCTGGGTCTGGCCGCATCGATGCAGCTCCCGGCAACCGACCCGGTCTGGCAGGTCCGCGAGCTCGGTCTCGCCGCCCTGTTACGGCTCGGGCAGTCTGCCCTGGTCCGCGACGAGTACAGCTCCGCGGCCGACCTGCTCCGCCGGGCGCTCGCGATGGGCGAAGGCCAGCAGGGCGGTGGGATCGGCCCCGAGCGGCAGCTGCAGGTCCGGCTCAGTTACGCGGAGGCCCTCGCCGCGCTGCGGCGGCTGGACCAGGCGGAGGACTCGCTGCGCCCCGCCCTCGGCAGCAGCGAAGACCGGACCCGGCTCGGTGCACTCACCGTGCTCGGCGACATCCGCTACAAGCAGGGCCGCGACGCCGACGCCGTCGAGCTGCTCGAGCGGGTCTTCGCGGAGGCGACCGAGTGCGGCGCGGCGGAGACCGCCGGAGTCGCCGTCCGGCAACTCGGACTCGTCGACTACTACGGGGGACGGCTGAAGGCGGCCGAACACCGGTTCAGTCAGGCCCTGGAGATCGCCCGGGAGAAGCAGGACCGGCGCGGTTCGGGTTGGGCGCTCCAGCACCTCGCCTGGGCCGCCACCACCCGGGGCGACTACGCCTTCGCGGACACCTGTCTGCACGACGCGACCGAACACTTCGCGGCTCTCGAGGACACCGGCGGGTTGGCCTGGTGCGCCGGGACCGAGTCGCTGGTCCGCCTGCTGCAGGGCCGGCTGAAGGATGCGCGAACGGTCGCACGCGGGCTGGTCCCGTTGGCCGAGACGCTGGCCGAGAGCTGGGGCGTAGCGATCTGCCTCCTGGTGGACGCGATGGCGGCCGCCGAACTCGGTGACGTCAGCGAGGCACAGAAGGAGTCGACGCAGGCGGAGCGGCTGTTCCGGGAGACCGGCGACACCTGGGGCCAATCTCTCGCGCTCGTCGCGCAAGGGATGGCGGCCCGATCGGCCGGAACGCCCGACATCGCGTTGGAGCGATTGCACGGCGCCGTGCACGTCGCCGCGGAGGGCCGGCATCCGCTCCCCGGGCTCTTGGCTCTGGTGAACCTCGGTCTTGCGGCGCTCGAGGCCGGCGACCTCACCCTCGCCCGGTCCTCGGCCGAGCGGGCCTCAACCGCGCTTGAGCGGCTCGACCTCGAACCCCACGTCGCGCTCGGGGTCGCGGTATTGAACGCGCAGGCCCAGCGCGCCAGCGGAAAGCCGGCCGAGGCGGTGCAGGTCCTGCGCTCCGCCCTATCGGGCGACCCGCAGCAGACCCTGCTGTTCCCCCGTCGGCAGGCACTGGCACATCTGGCCGGGTCACTACTGGACGACGGTCGCCCGGACGAGGCCCTGGAGGTGGCCCGCCGCGCGGTGTGGGTGCCGGCCGAGGACGTCCGCTCCCGGGTCCTGGCCCTGCGCGCGTTGGGCACGGCACTGCGGACGGTGGGCGACGCCGCAGGCGCCCGGCGGTCCTACACCGAAGCGCTCGTGATCGCGCGGGAAACCGAAGCGCGCTCCGAGGAACCGATCACGGCCGACCTGCTGCAGCAACTGTCCTGACCCGCTGGCGCGTACCCGGCGATGCCGGGGTAGCGCGGCGGCTCAGCGGGCGCGGCGGGACAGGCGGTCGCGGTCCAGCAGGACGACGGCTCGGCTGTCCAGCCGAAGCCAGCCACGGGTCGCGAAGTCGGCCAGCGACTTGTTCACCGTCTCGCGGGACGCGCCGACCAGCTGGGCCAGCTCCTCCTGCGTCAGACCGTGCTCGACGCGAACGGCCCCGCCGGGAGCCGGCGAGCCGAACCGCTCGGCGAGATCCAGCAGCTGCTTGGCAACGCGACCCGGAACGTCGGTGAACACGAGGTCGGCCATGGCTTCGTTGGTCCGCCGGAGCCGACGGGCCAGCACCTTGAGCAGCAGCTCGGCGGCTTCGGGTCGACGTCCCAGCCAAGGACGCAACGCGGAATGCTGGAGCGAGGCGACCTCGACGTCGGTGACGGCGCTGGCCGTCGCGGTGCGCGGGCCCGGGTCGAACAGCGAGAGCTCACCGAAGATGTCGCCGGGACCCAGAACGGCAAGCAGATTCTCCCGGCCGTCCCCCGACCGACGGGTGATCTTCACCTTGCCGTTGAGGACGATGAAGACGCTGTCGCCGGACTCGCCCTCGGTGAAGATCACGACTCCGCGACGCTCGACCTTGCGGTCCAGCTGCTCGGCCAAGCCCTTACGGGCATCCTCGGCGAGGCCGGAGAAAACCGGCATCCGTGCTAGTAGATCGTCCACAGCCGTCAGCATGCCAGGGTTAACCCTCCCGCCGAAGTAAGGCGAGGACGCGCCGCCGCCGCCAGTACCGTTCCAAAGCAGGACCGTAACTCTCGCGGACGAGACTCTCGACCTGATCCGCCAGTACTTTTGCATCGTGATCGGGATGCAACAGGCCCCGGACGTCCTGGCCCGCCTGGTCGACGCGCAGCGGCTCCTCGACCCGCTCCATGGCGAGCATGAGCAGCATCAGCACGAATGGCATCGCGAGTGCAGTCAGCAACAGCATGACGCCCTAGCAATCCCCCCCGATCGGTCCCGTACACGTTCCGAGCGGTATTCGTTAGCCACGGGCAAGCACCCGCGCTCGGCGAGGAAGGCTCAGACGACCGCCGACGGCGGAAGCGGCAGTGCGCTGAAGCAGGCCCTCGGGTTCTCGCGGTACCGGGCGATCAGCTCGTTGTTCGCGGCGCCCATGCGGTGGTGCAGCGCCGCGCGGTAGGCCGACAGCTGCTCCTCGGCCCGCTCCAGCGCCGCGACCAGCTCGGTCGTGGCGAAGTCGTCGGATTCGTCCGCGACCTGCTCCCAGAGCCGGGCCAGGTCCGGCAGCTGCGGGATGTCGTCCTGCGGCACGATCCGGACCAGCGCGGTGCGGCCGCGGGTCATCCGCTCCGGGGTCAAAGCCGGCGCCACCGCCTTCGGGTCGGCCGAGCGAGCTCCCTCGACGGCACGCAGCGTGTCCAGCCGGGCCTGCAGGATGCGACGCCAGTAGGAGACGCGGTCCTCCTCGGCGGTCAGCGCGCCACGATAGGCGCGCAGCGCGTCCAGGTTCAGGTGGGCGAGGTCGTCCGAGCGCTGCGGTGGGATCGCCCGGGCCGCTGCGCGAGCGGACGCCCGCGAGGCCCGGGCCTCGGCCTGGGCACGGCGGCGTTCCTCCGGGCTGACCTGGCGCGCGCCGGCGCCGTCGGCACCACCGCCGGCAGCACCGTCGCCGGCGCCGTCGGCAGGACCGTCGGTGTAGCCGTCGGCGGCGGAGGAATGGGGGTTGTTCGCCACGGATTTCCCTTTCAGTGTTGTCGAGGAAGTCGTCGGACGGGTTCCCGAATCCCTTGAGGCTCCGAGCGCCGACTTCGTCACCGAGAGTGAGTAAATGGGCAGGCCACTAGGCTGAACGGTCGTGTCCGAGCCTTCCTCCACCCCGCCGAGCGAGCGGCGGGTCGAGACCCCGCTGGGGCGCACCCGCCGGACCCGGCGCGTGCTCCGCGAACTCGGCGATCTGCACCCGGATGCGGCCTGTGCCCTGCACTACTCCACCCCTCTGGAACTGCTGGTCGCGACCGTGTTGTCGGCACAGACGACGGACAAGAAGGTCAACGAGGTCACGCCGGCGCTGTTCGCGACGTACCGGACGGCAGCGGGCTATGCCGGGGCCGACCGCGAGACGCTGGAGGAACTCCTCCGGCCGACCGGCTTCTACCGGGCGAAGGCACGGAGCGTGAGCGGCCTGGGTGCTGCTCTGGTCGAGCGGTTCGGCGGCGAGGTGCCGGCGCGGATGACCGACCTGGTGACGCTTCCCGGCGTCGGACGCAAGACGGCGTCGGTGGTCCTCGGGCACGCCTTCTCCATCCCGGCTCTGCCGGTGGACACGCACGTGGGGCGACTGTCCCGGCGGCTCGGCTTCACCACCGAGGACGATCCGGTCGCGGTCGAGACCGACCTCGCCGCGATGCTGCCGCGCAAGGAGTGGACGCTCGCCTCGGACCGGTTGATCTTCCACGGCCGCCGGGTCTGCCACGCGAAGCGCCCGGCGTGCGGCGCCTGCGGCGTGTCGGCGCTCTGCCCGAGCTTTGGGATCGGCCCGACCGAGGTGGCCGTCGCCGCGAAGCTGGTCCGTGCGGATGCGGAGGCGGCGTCCTGAATCCGCCCCTGGATCCACCGCCCGAGCCGCCGCAGGATCCTCCCGAATGGCTGGTACGGCTCGCCGACGAGGTGCGCCGCGTCCCGGCCGAAGCGATCAGCCGGTTCGTGCCGCCCGACGAGGGCGGTCGACAGTCGGCGGTGCTGATGCTGTTCGCCGAGGGCCTTGCCGGGCCGGAGGTCCTGCTCATCGAACGCGCCCACACGCTGCGGGACCATGCCGGCCAGCCCGCCTTCCCCGGGGGCTCGATCGATCCGACGGACGACGACGCGGTGGACGCCGCCCTCCGCGAGGCCGAGGAGGAGGTCGGGCTGCACCGCGCGTCGGTGCAGGTCCTGGCGACACTGCCTCCGCTGTGGATCCCGGTGACCGGGTTCGTCGTCACGGCGGTCCTCGCCTGGTGGCACTCTCCGACGGCGGTCGGCCCGGTGGACCGGGGCGAGGTCGCCGCCGTGGTGCACGTGCCGATCGCGGAACTCGCCGATCCGGCGAACCGCATGCAGGTCCGGCACCCCTCGGGCTGGGTCGGTCCCGCCTTCACCGTGCACGGCCTGCTCGTCTGGGGTTTCACCGCCGGGATCGTTGACACCCTGCTCCGTCTCGGCCGCTGGGAACGACCCTGGGAGGCGAGCGAGGTCCGCGACCTGCCGTTCCGCGCGGCATCCCCGGCTCCGTCCCCCGACGGGTTGACACCGCCTGCCAGCCAGCAGCACTAGCCTGATTCTGTGTTCGACCTCCTCGACGGTGTCCTGCTGATCGCAGTGGTGCTGTTCGGGGTCTCCGGGTACCGGCAGGGCTTCGTCATCGGCGCCCTGTCCTTCATCGGCTTTCTCGGCGGCGCAGTCCTCGGGGCCAAGCTGGCACCGACGATCGCGGGCCTGTTCGGGCAGGGCGACAAGTCGCCCCTGCTCGGCATCGTCGTCGTCTTCCTCGGGGCCTGCCTCGGACAGCTGGCGGCGGCCGGCATCGCCGCTTCGATCCGGCAGCGCATCCGCTGGCACTCCGCGCAGACCGCTGACGCGGTCGCCGGGGCCGTCGTCTCCGGCATCTCGGTGCTGCTGGTCGCGTGGCTCGTGGCCAGCGCGGTCAACCGCTCGCCGTTCGAGACACTGCGCCGGCAGGTCCGCAACAGCGCGATCATCGTCAGCGTCGACTCGCTGGTCCCGGGCCTCGTGCGCGACTGGTTCGACAACTTCCTGCGCCTGGTCGAGGAGCAGGGCTTTCCCCAGGTGTTCGCCGGGTTGGCCGGCGAGAACATCGTCCCGGTCCAGCCGCCCGATCCGGCGCTGGCGAACAGCGCCGCGGTCCGCACTGCTCAGCCGAGCGTGCTCAAGATCCGCGGTAACGCGTCCTGTGGCAAGCAGGTCGAGGGCAGCGGCTTCGTCTTCGCCCCGCAACACATCATGACCAACGCCCACGTGGTCGCCGGGGTGAGCAGCCCGCGGGTGGAGCTCGGCAACAGCAGCCTCGCGGCCCGCGTCGTCGTCTTCGACCCGGACCGGGATGTCGCCGTCCTCTACGTCCCGGACCTGCAGCGTCCTGCGCTGCGCTTCGCGCAGCAGGGCGCCCCGGACGGCGCCGGGGCCATCGTGATGGGTTATCCCGAAGATGGGCCGTTCTCGGCCCGCTCGGCCCGGGTCCGCAACAGGCTCTCAGCCCGCGGCAGCGACATCTACTCGCAGAAGGACGTCACCCGCGACATCTACGGCGTACGGAGCATCGTTCGTCCCGGGAACTCCGGCGGGCCGCTGCTGACCACCGACGGCAGCGTCTACGGCGTGGTGTTCGCGGCCGCTTCCGACGATCCGGAGACCGGGTACGCCCTCACCGCCGCCGAGGTCACGAAGGACGCGCAGGCTGGTCGGGCGGCCACGCAGCGGGTCAGCACGCAGGATTGCGACTGAGGGTTACCGCCGGGGCTGAGGGTTACCCGCCGGTAAGAAAGGCTCGTAAGCCGGTTGCAATTGCAAGCGAGTGGGTACGTTTGCAAGCACACTCTCGGCGAGGGAGCCCCATGACAACCGTCACCGCCACCCGCACCGTTCCGATCGATCCGGCATCGACCGCGTTGCTCTTGGCCGGGCCATCTGCAATCGAATTCTGGCCCGGGGTCACGAGGGTCGACGGCGTGCTCAGCCCCCTCTCGGCGTTCGCTGAGCTGGCCGGGGATTCGCAGCGCCGCCTTGTCGTGTGCGCACAGCCGCCCCGCCGCACCGCGACCGCGTACATCACCGCCTTCTCCGTCGACGCCGACGGGCTGCCATCCGCGTCCGGGATCCTGCGGGTGACCGGGCTGGACTGGATCGGCGGGACGGTCGTCCCGGAACAGCCCGATCACGCTGCCAACGTCGCCGCTTCGATCCAGTTCGAGCTCAAGTCCGACGTCGATTTCGACGCCGTCGTGGAGCGGGAGATCGCTGAGGCCGCACAACGATTCCTCGACAACGTCGCCGCCTTCGCCGGCGGCCGTTCCGTGCGGGCCTGAGCCTGCTCCCAGGCTCGCCGGCTCAGCGTCGGAGTCGTAAGCGCGGCACCGACGGCACCTGACCTGCCGCGATCGCTTCGGCCAGTTCTTCGCCGGCCCGGGCGAGGTCGTCGATCCTTAGCCCGTACTGTGCTCCCGCGCGGAACGGCCCGAGCCCGGTTGCCCCCCGCCGGGACAGTTCCTGGGCCCCGCGGAGGTTGCCGCGCTGGAGGTGCGTCACGCCGACCGCGAGCTGCGCGAGTGAACGCCACAGCTCCCGCTCCGTGTCCGGAGCGGACTTCCACACCGCCTCGAGCACCTCGTGCGCGCCGAAAGCCCGGCCCTCGTCGAGCAGTCGCTGGGCGTAGTCGATCGCCTCGTCCGGCGGCAGGTCGTCGAGTTCGTCCGGCACCGGCTCGACACCGACGCTGCCCGGTGGCAGCGGTTGACCGAGGCTGTCCCGCGGGCGGTCGTTGCGAGGTCGACCGGCTGTATCCCGGCTCCGGGAACCCTGCGGGCGCCGAGCGGGGCCGGTTCCCTCACTCACCGCCACCCGCCCAGCTGATCAGCAGCTCGTTCACCGCGTTGGGGGCCTCCTGGTGCGGGAAGTGCCCGACCGACTCCAGCAGGCGCCACTCGTAGGGAGCCGCGACGTGCCGGCGCGAGCGCCGTGCCGCCGCCGGGAGGATGCAGGGGTCCAGCGCACCGTGGATCTGCAGCGTCGGCACTGTCACCGGAGACATCAGCGCCTTCACCATCCGATGCCCGTCCGGCCGGAATTGCGAGCGGATCGCCCACCGGTAGTACTCCATCGAGCAGTGCGCGACCCCGGGGATCTGCATCGCCTCGCGGTTTCGCCGCTCGGTCTCCCGATCGGGGAAGCCGGGCCCGCCCCAGCGGCGCAGGATGCGTCCGACGAGTTCGGCGTCCGAGGCGACCAGCTGCCGCTCCGGCCGCCACGGCAGCTGAAATCCGAGCATGTACGAGCTGGCGCGGGCCTGACCGCGGGCCCCCGCCGGGCCGCCAGGGCGGAGCGCAGCTCGCATGGCGAGGGGGTGCGGGATCGATAGCACAGCGAGCCGGCTGACCACATCGGGCCGGACGGTCGCGGTCACCCAGGCCAGGAACCCACCCCAGTCGTGCCCGACGAGAACGGCGTCCTGCTCGCCGAGGGCTCGGATCAGCCCGGCGATGTCCTCGGCGAGCGTGAACACGTCGTAACCCCGCGGCGGCTTGTCGCTCGCCCCGTAGCCACGGAGGTCGCAGGCGACCGCGCGGAAGCCGGCGTCGCTGAGGGCCTCGAGCTGAAACCGCCAGCTCCACCAGAACTCCGGGAAGCCGTGGACGAACAGCACCAGCGGAGGTGGACCGCCGCCGGGCCGGCTCTGCTTCGGGGCGCATTCCGCCACGTGCAGCCGGGTCCCGTTCGCCGAGACGTCGCGGTGGGTCCAGGGTCCGTCGATCAGGACCGCCGAAGGTTCGACGGTCACCGGAGGGGGTGCGGTCGCACGGACGCCCGGTCTCCCGGGCGGGGCATCACGACCTTGGCGTCACGGTGGGGTGCTTGATCCACGCAACGTCGTCCTTCACGGTCTTCATCGTGCGCTCCGGCGCCTTGACGCGCTTCAGCCGACTCGCCCCGAACAGACCCAGCAGCAACGCCAGGAGCAGCAGCGCACCGGCGACGGCGAGGAAGGCCCATCCGCGGGTCAGGCCGATGGAGTCCAGCGACTCGGCGGCCCCGATCGTGAGCGCGATGGAGCCGAACAGGGCGAGGCCACCGGCCAAGCCGAGGAACGCCGCACCCAGGCCGGCCGAGATGGCCGCCTGCCGGGCTTCGGCCTTCACGAGCTCGATCTCCTGCCGCATCAACAGCGAGAGATCCCGCGTCGCGGTCGAGACCAGCTCACCCAACGAAGCCTCAACCGTCTGCGAGGCCTCAACCGTCCGCCGATCGGGAGTGTGACCCTCCGAGTCCGTCGTCACCGCGGTTCCTCCTGCTCCTTGACCGGTCTCCAGGCTTCGAGTGCCCCGGTGCCCGCATCCTCACACCCGGACCACCCGCTTCCCGGCCCGGTGCGACGGGGAGCACACGCATCATGCCGCGCCCGGGCAGCCTTACGGGTCACGCCTCGGTAGCGTTCCGAGCGTGTCCGTGCCATCGGTGCCCACCGCTCCGGCGGCCGCGGGCGACCCGCTGGGCCGGGTGGCCGCCCTGCCCGGCGTGCGGGAAGCAGCCGACGAGGCCCGCCGCGCGGTCGACCGGCTGCTTGCGCACCGGTTGATGCGCCGACGCAGCGCGGACATCTCGGTGGAGGCCGGGCTGCGCTCGGCTCGGGCCTCGGCGGCGCTCGAAGGGGTGGACGTCCCGCTCGAAGTCCTGCGCTCCTCCGGCAGCGAGGACCCTGTCGTGCAGGGCGCGCTGAGGATCAGCAGCGAACTCGGCGGGCTCTCCGACACGTTCAGCCGCGTCCCGCTGCAGGCGCTCGCCCGGATGCACCTGCTCGCCGCCGCGGACTACGCGCCCGCCGAGTCGGTCGGCCGGCCGCGGATCGCCGGCCAGCCGGCGGAGGACGGTCCGGCCCCGGACACGCTGGAGGCCAACGCGCGGCTCGAGGGGCTGATGCGGATACTCGCCGAGCCGACCTCGGCACCCGCGGTGGTCGTCGCGGCCGTCCTGCACGCCGAACTGCTCGCGGTCCGGCCGTTCGTCTCGGCGAACGGACTCGTCGCCCGGGGCGCGGCGCGGGTCATCCTGCTCGGCCGCGGGCTCGACCCGAAGGCGCTCACCGCACCGGACGTCGGACATCTCGAGCGGGTCGACGAGTACCGGGAAACCGCCGCCGCCTACGTGACGGGCGGACCGAGCGGAGTGGCCGCCTTCGTCCGGCACTGCTGCACCGCGCTGGAACTCGGGGCCCGGGAGTCCCTCGCGGTATGCGAGGCGCTGCAGCGTGGCTGAGAGCGCGACAGCCCGTACTCCTGTGGTCGTTTTCGCCTGACTCGCCCGGGTAACGTCCTGGGCTGAGACAAGGCTCACCCCCCAGAACGGGTCGGCTCACCCCCCGGAGTCCGACCCTCGACGACCCCCGTTCCCCGGACGGGGGTCGTCGGCTGTCCGGGGCCCTTCGGTAGCACGGTGGGCCTGTGGATCGCGGCGACGATCCACAGGGCGACTGCGGCACGGTGCCCCGCATGAGGCGACGCGCTGCTGCCCCGACCACCTCCCGACCGTTGCTGGTGTCGGACCGGATCGAGATCGTCGATGCCCTGCTCGACCGGCTGCCCGACGGTGCTCCCGCCCCGGATGTCGCCGCGGAACCGCGGGCGGCCCGCCGGGGTTGGAGCGCCGCGTCCGTCGTGCTCGTGGACCCCGATCTGCTCGCACCCCTGGCTCGCAGCCGGCTCCCGCGCCGCCCCGGCGTGGTGCTCCTGCTGCCCGGCGACGAGCGTGGGGGAGACGAAGCTGGGCCGGACTCGACGGGGCCGGATTGGGCCGCCGGGCTGCGGCTCGGCATCGAACGAGCCCTCGACCTGGACGAAGCCGCCGCCTGGCTCGCGTCCGCCTCGACGGCTCCCCGCCTCCCGTCCGCTGCCCGGCTGCTGACGGTGACCGGGGCGTGCGGAGGCTGTGGCGCGTCCAGCCTGGCCTGCGCGCTCGGCGTCTCCGGCGCCCGACGCGGCCTGCGGACCCTGCTGGTCGACCTCGACCCGCTCGGCGGCGGTCTCGACATCGCCCTGGGTTTGGAGGACTCCCCCGGCCCGCGATGGCCGGAGGTCGTGGAGTTGCTGACCAGAAAGTCGCCCGATTCGGTCGTGCGTGCGCTCCCTGGACTCCCGCTGCCCACGGGGACGGGTTCGCTCCGGCTGCTGTCGGCGGGGCGCGCACCCGCGTCGCAGGAACCACTCGACGTCGCTAGCGGGCTCGGGCTGCTGGTCGAGGCCGTCGAACTGCTCGTGATCGACCTGCCCCGGCACGCCGACGCCGAGCAGGTACCGGACGGCGGGCAGTTGCTGCTCGTGGTGCCGGACCAGGTCCGTGCCTGCGCCGCGGCCGCGGCACGTGTGACCCTCCTGTCCGCGGCGGCGGACGACATCCGGCTGGTCGTCCGGGACACCGGCGGCTCCTTGGCGGGCGCGTCGATCTCGGACGCCCTCGCGCTCCCTGTCGCCGGTCGCTGTCGCACCCAGAGCGGCCTGACCGCCGAGGTCGAACGCGGCATCCCGCCCGGCACCCGGCCTCGGAGCGTCCTCGCCCAGCTGAGCGGCACTCTGCTCGACGGCGTAGCCGACCGGCCCGTTGCGCCGGTCCGGTGAGCTCACCCGTCCTCGGTCCGCTGGCTGAGCTGCTGGAGGACCCGGCCGTGACCGACGTTCTCGTCAACGCCCCCGACGACGTCTGGGTGGACCGGGGAACCGGCCTCGAACGGACCGCCATTCGCTTCCCGGACGAGACGGCGGTGCGCGCACTGGCGGTCCGGCTCGCCGCCGCGGCCGGTCGGCGGCTGGACAACGGCGCGCCGTTCGTCGACGTGCGCCTCCCGGACGGCAATCGGCTGCACGCGGTGCTGCCGCCGGTCGCGCCCCGCGGCACCGCCCTGTCGCTCCGCGTGCTGTCCGCACGGCGCTTCGACCTCGATGACCTTCGCGGCATGGGCACGCTCACGGACGAGGACGTGGGATTGCTGCGCCGCATCGTGACGGCCCGGCTGGCGCTGCTGTGCAGCGGTGGAACGGGAACGGGCAAGACGACGCTGCTCGGGACGCTGCTCGGACTCGCCGACGCCACCGAACGCATCGTCGTCGTCGAGGACGCCGGCGAGCTGCAGATCGACCATCCGCACGTGGTCCGCCTCGAGGGGCGCACGGTCAACGTCGAAGGCGCGGGCGGCGTCTCGCTGCGCGAGCTGCTCCGGCAGGCGCTGCGGATGCGGCCGGACCGGCTCGTCGTCGG
>DATITC010000099.1:0-16711 GCA_035468175.1 Frankiaceae bacterium
GCCGTCCAGGAACGTGAGCCGCACTTCTCCAAGCCGGAGGAGGTCGAGGCCACCGAGGCCACCTTCGTCAAGGGCTTGGAGGAATTCGGCTTCGGCAAGCGTCCGCTGCTGCGCCGCACCCTGCTCGCGGCCGGCGGAGCGCTCGGGCTCATCGCCGTCGTGCCGATCCTCAACTTCGGCAAGCTGGTCGGTCGCAGCCACACCGATCTCAAGGAAACGGCTTGGAAGACCACGCCCGGTGAGCCGCCGAAGCACCTGGTCACCCAGGACGGGATCCCGGTGCGCCTCGGTGACCTGGCCGGCGGTGGCCTGTTGACGGTCTTCCCGGGAAAGCTGAAGGAGGGCAGCACCGACGAGTACGAGAAGCCGGACATCCAGACCAAGGCTGACTCGACCGTCCTCCTCCTCCGGCTGCGCTCGGACCAGGTGCTCAACCCGAAGCCGGGCCGCGAGAACTGGACGTACGACAACCACATCGCGTACTCGAAGATCTGCACGCACGCGGGCTGCCCAGTGTCGCTGTACGAGCAGCAGACCCACCACCTGCTCTGCCCGTGCCACCAGTCCGTCTTCGACGTCCTCGACCACGGTCGACCCATCTTTGGGCCAGCAGCGCGGCCTCTCCCCCAGCTGCCTATCGAGGTGGACGAAGCGGGGTACTTTGTGGCTAGGGGCGACTTTCCAGAACCTGTTGGACCTTCCTTCTGGGAGCGCGGATGAGCACTTTGACCGGGACGGCGGCTCGCAAGGTCTCCCGAGGCCTCGACGACCGCATGGCCAGCGCCAATTTCATGCGGCGCGCCATGAACAAGGTCTTTCCGGACCACTGGTCGTTCCTGCTGGGCGAGATCGCGCTGTACAGCTTCGTCATCCTGCTTCTCACGGGGACGTATCTGACCTTCTTCTACGACGCGAGCATGACGGAGACCGTCTACAACGGGTCGTACGCGCCGCTGCACGGCGTGCAGATGAGCCAGGCCTACGCGTCGACGATCCATCTGTCGTTCGACGTCCGAGCCGGTCTGGTCTTCCGCCAGATCCACCACTGGGCCGCGCTGCTGTTCGTCGCGGCCATCGTGGTGCACCTCTGCCGCATCTTCTTCACCGGCGCATTCCGCAAGCCTCGCGAGATGAACTGGCTCATCGGCGTCCTGCTGCTCATCCTGGCGATCCTCGAGGGGTTCGCCGGCTACTCGCTGCCCGACGACCTGCTCTCCGGCACCGGACTCCGGATCGCGTACTCCATCGCGGAATCACTGCCGGTCATCGGTACGTGGGCGGCGTTCCTCGTGTTCGGCGGTGAGTTCCCGGGTGAGTCGATCATCCCGAGGCTCTACGTCATCCACATCCTGCTGGTCCCCGGGGTCCTCCTCGCGCTGATCAGCGCGCACATGGGCATCTTGTGGCACCAGAAGCACACGCAGTTCCGTGGCCCGGGCCGCACCGAGCACAACGTGGTGGGTTCGCGCATGTACCCCGTGTTCGCGGCTAAGACCGGCGCCTTCTTCATGATCGTGTTCGGCATGTGCGCCCTGCTCGGTGGACTCGCCCAGATCAACCCGGTGTGGCTCTACGGTCCGTACGACCCGGCTCAGGTTTCGGCGGCCTCGCAGCCCGACTGGTACGTCGGCTTCCTCGACGGCTCGACGCGACTGTTCCTGCCGTGGGAGTTCCGAGGCTTCGGAGTGACCCTGTCGCCACTGTTCTGGCCGGCCATCGTGTTCGCCGGGATGGTCTTCACGCTGCTGATGGTCTACCCGTGGCTCGAGTCGTTCCTGACGAAGGATCACGACTACCACAACCTGCTGGACAAGCCCCGCGACAATCCGAAGCGGACAGCCGTCGGTGTCGGTGTCCTGTCCTTCTACGTCGTGCTGGTGATCTCAGGTGGTAACGATGTCATCGCGACGACGTTCTCGATCTCGCTGAACACGATGACGTGGGCGGGCCGCGTCGGGTTGTTCGTGGTGCCGCCGATCGCCTACTTCTGGACGAAGCGGGTCTGCGAGGCGCTGCAGCGGCACGATCACGAACTCGAGGAGCACGGCATCGAGACCGGCATCATCCGGCAGCTGCCGAGTGGTGAGTTCGTCGAGGTCACGATTCCGAAGCCGGTCGCGCCGCACATCGAACTCACCCCTGTTCCCCCCGACAATCTGACCTCGCACGAGGTGGAGACCAAGGGCGGCGTGCTCGACCGCGCCGGACGTGCGATGAAGGACTTCTTCGTCGAACGTGGTGACGAGGAGGGCTCGCACACTCCTGAGGAGAACGTGGGCGGCCGTCGGAGCTGAACACCCGCAACGCAGCAGAAGGCCCCTGGAGCTTCGGTTCCGGGGGCCTTCCGCTCTCCCGAACTGCGCTTTGCCGAACCGCGCCGCTTCAGAGCGGCACCGGGGCGTCCTGACCTGTCCGCGGCCGGTCTCTCGATAGCGTTCGTCCGGTGCTGCAGGTGCTCGTCGACGCCGACAACCTGCATCCGGCCCGGCTCACCGCCCTCCTCCTGGCTCTGCCGGACGATGCGTCTATCGTCGCCGCGGGTAGTCCCCGGGCCCTGAAACGCGTGCGCTGGCCCGCGGGAGCCACTCTGCTCCCCCGTTCAGGCTGGCAGCGAGCCGACCTCGAGCTCGCGGCGGCGTACCGACCCGACGACGGCCCCTTGATCCTGGCTAGCGGCGACGGCGACTTCGCCCAGCTCGGCCGGCGGCACGGTGGACACGTCCTCGTCGTGAGCGACGCCCCCTCCGCGCACCTTCGGGTAGCAGGCGCCGTGCTGGACCCCGTGCATGACGGCGCCCCCGCTATTCGGCGGTGGGTGGAAGCTGCACTGTCCGATCGGCACCCCCGGCCACCCGATTGACGGGACGTGCGGCAAAGCGCAGGCTTTCCGGCCTCCGGGATGTTTCAATCCGTCTATCCGATCATCGGTCGAGAGGGACACGCGTGAGCGAGTACGGCGGCAACTATCCGCAGCAGCAGGCCACATCCGGCTACGCCCAGGGCGACAACGCCCAGCAGGGCGGCTACTCCGAGCAGGGGGGGCTCCCTCAGCAGGGCAGCTACTCCGAGCAGGGGGGCCTCCCTCAGCAGGCCCAGTACGGCAACTACCCGCAGCAGCAGGCGCAGTACCCGACGGGCGACAGCGGCCTCATCGGTAAGCGCCGCAACCCGTTCGCGTCGTGGATCGGGTTGCCGCTGATCACCCTCGGCATCTACAGCCTGGTCTGGATCTACAAGACCAACAAGGAGCTTTCGGAATACGACCGGCGGATCAAGGTGAACCCGACGCTGTCGGTGCTCGCCTTCTTCCCCGGGTTCCTGCTCCTGTTCATCCCGCCGCTGGTCGCCATATGGCGGCTTAGTACGCGGGTGCAGCAGGCGCAACGGGGGGCCGGGGTGCCGGAGTGCTCGCCGATCCTCGCGTTCATCCTCTGGGTGTTCATCTCGAGCACCGGTGTCCTGTACCTGCAGTTCGAGATCAACAAGATCTGGGACCGCTACGCCGGGGCGCAGGAGGGCCAGCAGGTTCCGCTTTTCGCCTGAGCTCACCGCTTGGTTCGCCGACGCCCGGGCCGCCAGCCATCAGGCGGCCCGGGCGTTCGCCTGCTCGGCGCCTCGATGACGGACCCGCGTTGGCCGGCCAGACTGGGTGACGTCCGTAGGGCTATAGCCATCCACAGGTTGCCCAGCGCCGGCGGCTAATCCCCCGGCACAGCAGAACGCCGCCTCTCCGGGGATGGCGGCGTTCGACGAGCGGTGACGCGGCGGTCAGCTGTCCTCAGGTGAGAAGCGGTTGCGGTACTGCTCGAAGACCAGGCCAATCACCGCGTACAGCACGATCACGCCGGCGATCAGGCCGAGCCAGACACCCACGATCATCCCGAGCATCGCCAGGAACAGCGCGAAGGCGATGAAGAAGGGCCAGTAGCTCCGCGGGCTGAAGTTGCCGAGCTCACCCGCGCCGTCCGCCACTTCGGCGTCGGGCAGGTCCTGGGGCCGAGGCTCCATCCGACGCGCGGTAAAGAGCAGGTAGCCGCCGATCAGCGCACCCAGACCCATGCTGATCAGCAAGGCCACGACGCCCGCGGTCTCGGTCCGGTCGCCGCCGTGCCGGATGAGGATCCAGTAGACGGTCCCCGCGACGCCGAGGAAGACGGCGTAGATGCTGAAGACGATTCCTTCGATCTTCATCGTCAGACCGTTTCAGGTGAGGCGTGATACTCAGCCCGGCCAACCGTCTCCGGATAGTGGAGGTCGAAGGCTGGCCGTTCCGAACGGATCCTGGGCAGCGACACGAAGTTGTGCCGCGGCGGCGGACAGGACGTGGCCCACTCCAGCGAGTTGCCGTGACCCCAAGGGTCGTCGCCGACCGCGAGTTCGCCGTGCTTGTAGGACTTGAACACGTTGTAGAAGAACACGATCTGCGACGCTCCCAGCAGGAACGCACCAACCGTCGACACCGTGTTGAAGGTCGTGAAGCCGTCGAGCGCCGAGTAGTCGGCAACCCGTCGCGGCATGCCCTGAATACCCAGCAGGTGCTGGATCAGGAAGGTCAGGTGGAAGCCGATCAGCTGCGTCCAAGCGTGGATCTTGCCCAGCCGCTCGTCCAGCATCCGGCCCGTCATCTTCGGGAACCAGTAGTAGACGCCGGCGTACCCGCCGAACACCACCGCTCCGAACACCACGTAGTGGAAGTGGGCGACGACGAAGTACGAATCGCTGACGTGGAAGTCGATGGGCGGGCTCGCGAGCAGCACGCCGGTCAGGCCACCGAACAGGAAGGTGATCAGGAAGTTGACCGCCCACAGCATCGGCGTCTCGAACGTGATCTGGCCACGCCACATCGTGCCGATCCAGTTGAAGAACTTCACGCCGGTCGGCACCGCGATGAGGAACGAGAGCAGCGAGAAGAATGGCAGCAGCACCCCGCCGGTGACGAACATGTGGTGGGCCCACACCGCGATGGACAGCGCGCCGATGCCGATGGTCGCGAAGACCAGGCCCTTGTAGCCGAACAGCGGCTTGCGGCTGAACACCGGCAGGATCTCCGTCACGACGCCGAAGAACGGCAAGGCGATGATGTAGACCTCTGGATGCCCGAAGAACCAGAACAGGTGTTGCCAGAGCAACGCGCCGCCGTTCGCAGCGTCGAAGATGTGCGCGCCGAACTTCCGGTCGGCGAACAGCGCCAGGGCTGCCGCGGCGAACACCGGGAACGCGATCAGCACAAGGATGCCGGTGACCAGCATGTTCCAGGTGAAGATCGGCATCCGGAACATGGTCATGCCGGGCGCGCGGAGCGTGATGATCGTGGTGACCAGGTTGACCGCACCGAGCACGGTGCCGAGGCCGGACAGCGCCAGGCCGAGGATCCACATGTCGGATCCGATGTGCGTCGAGTACTGCACGCTGTTCAGCGGTGCGTAGGCGAACCAGCCCCAGTCGGCAGCGCCGTCGGGAGTGAGGAAGCCGGCGACGACGATCGTCCCGCCGAACGCGTACATCCAGTAGGCCAGCGCGTTCAGCCGCGGGAACGAGACGTCCGGGGCACCGATCTGCAGCGGGATCAGGTAGTTCGCGAAGCCGAAGGCGATGGCCGGCGCGAACAGGAACATCATGATCGTACCGTGCATGGTGAACAGCTGGTTGTACTGCTGGTTCGAGAGGAACTGGAGGCCTGGGCGAGCCAGCTCGGCCCGCATCAGCTCGGCCATGATGCCGGCCAGCACGAAGAAGATGAACGACGTGACGGTGTACATCACACCGATCGTCTTGTGACTGGTCGTGGTGATGTAGCCGAGTAGCGGCGTGCGCTCCGGAGAGTGCGAGACCTCGGCCTCGATCTGCCGTGGCGACGCTGCCGGATCGTGGAGAAGGGTCACTGTCCACTCCCTGCGAGGGCGGGTGCGGGCGCCGCGGCCTGGGTGGCGGCGGAGCGGAAGCCTTGCATCATCTGGTCGAACTGAGCGGGCTCGACGACCTGAAGAGTGAAGTCCATTCGCGAATGGTCCGTACCGCAGAACTCGGCGCAGCGCCCGACGAAGGTGCCGGTCCGATTGATCTTGCTGATCTCGAACTGGTTCGGGTGGCCCGGGATCACGTCCCGCTTGAACAGGAACTCGGGGACCCAGAACGAGTGGATGACGTCCGGCGAGGACTCGACGAAGCGGATGCTCCGGTCCTTCGGCAGCACGAGCACGGGCGTCTGGCCCGGCCGGCCGGTGACCTGACCGATCACGCGGCCGTTCTCGACGTAGCCGAACTGCCACTGCCACCGGAAGCCGACCACCGAGACGGTGACGTCCGGGTGCGGCGTGGTCTTGTTGACCTCGATCTCATCGCGCGCGGTGAAGTAGAACAGGCCGGCGACGATGACGAACGGGACCATCGTGTACAGGACCTCGACCGGCAGGTTGTACCGCACCTGCTGCGGGAGCTCATCGGTCGTTTTGCGGTAGCGGTAAGTCGCCCAGAGGATGAGTCCCCAGACGAAGACGCCGACGGAGAGGGCCGCGATGACGGAACCCGACCAGATGTTGTACATCAGCGTCGCCTGAGGCGTGATGCCGTGCGGGAAGCCGAAACTCGGCAACTCGCATGCGGTCGCCGACAGCATGACCAGCGCACCCAAGAGGCCGACGCGGACCACGGTTCCGCGGCGCTTGCCACGGACTCGAGCGGTGCCGGTTCGGCGGGCTGTGCCCATCAAAGGTGTTCCTCCCAGTGCCGGCCAAAACCGGGCAGTTTCCGCACTTGAGACGCCTTCGGGGAGCGTATCTCAGACCCCTGCTTGCGGTCTCCGCTGGCTCGCCGGTTGAGCCGCGTCACTGCGCAGTTCCGAGGACGCTCCCTATTACTGTCGGGCGGGTGACGTCGCCGCTGGCGGTTGCGAGTCCGAGAGCGACCTACCTGGACTGGGCCTCGACCGCGCCGCTGCACCCGGCGGCCCGGGCCGCGCTGCTCGCCGCCTGGGACGAGGGCTGGGCTGATCCGTCCCGGCTCTACCGCGAGGCGCGGCGCGCCCGCCAACTCCTCGACCTGGCCCGCCAGTCCGTCGCCGAGGCCTTGGACGCGCGGGCGGACGAGGTGTTCTTCCCGCACACCGGCACCGAGGCGGCGCACCTGGCCGTGCTCGGCACACTCTCGGCCCGAGGTCGGGTCGGCCGACGCCTCGTCACCAGCCCCGTGGAGCATTCCTGCGTCCTGCACGCCGGCGAACTGCACGAGACGGGCGGCGGGACGACCGAGCTCTTGGCCGTCGATCACACCGGGCGCGTCATCGTGCCGGACCGCCTACCGACAGACACCGCCCTGGTCAGCGTGCAGTCCGGGAACCAGGAGATCGGCACCCTTCAGCCGGTCGCCGACCTGGCCGGGCTGTGCGGGACGGTCGACATCCCGCTGCATGTCGACGCCACGCAGTCGGTGGGCCGCGTCCCGGTCTCTCGCGAGGCGCTGGGCGCCGACCTGCTCACGGCGAGCGGCCACAAGTTCGGCGGCCCCCCCGGCGTCGGCCTCCTGGTGGTGCGCACCGGCACCCGCTGGCGCAGCCCGTCGCCCACCGACGAGCGAGGCGCTGGCCGGGTTCCCGGCTTCGAGAACGTCCCCTCGATCGTCGCCACCGCGGCTGCCCTGCAGGCGCGACGCAGCGAGATCGACGCGGAAGCGACCCGACTGGCCGGCTATGTCGAGCGGCTACGAACTGGGTTGCCCGGCCGGGTACCCGACGTCGAGATCGTGGGCCCATCCGATCCCGCGGCTCGGCTACCGCACCTGCTGAGCGCGTCGTTCCTCTACGTCGACGGCGAGCGGCTCGTGGGTGCGCTGGACGAGGCCGGCTTCGCCATCTCCAGCGGCTCGGCCTGCACCGCGAGCAGCGTCACGCCCAGCCATGTCCTGGAAGCGATCGGTGCCCTCACGCACGGGAACGTGCGGATCTCGGTCGGCCGGGACACCACCGCGGACGACGTGGAGCGGCTGCTGGCAACGGTGCCCGAGGTCGTCTCAGCACTGCGTGCCGACGCCGGGGTGGGCGGCTTGTGAGCGGGTCGCCGAGTGACGCCGGCGAGCCCGACCTGCTGGTCGACGCCCGCGGGCGTCGGTGTCCGCTGCCGGTGATTGATCTCGCCCGGGCACTGGCGAAGGTGGATCCGGGGGGGCTCATCGACGTGCTGACCGACGACCCGGCGGCGGCCACGGACATCCCCGCGTGGTGCCGGATGCGCGGTCAGGGGTATCTGGGCTTCGCACCGATCGAGGGCGGTGCGGCGATGGCACACCGGGTCCGGCGGCTGTCGTGACAGCCGCCGGACCGGAGGGTCAGACGACCGGAACGGCCGGCCGGAGCCCCTTCAGATGCGGCGCCACCTCGTCGGCGGCCCCGTCGCCGTAGACGCTGCGGAAGCGGTCCACCATCGTCTCGGCGTCGACCTCGTACTCCTGCGGACCGACGGTCTCCAGCACCATCGTCGCGAGCAGGCAGCCGACCTGCGCGGCGCGCTCGATCGGCAGCTCCCAGGACAGACCGGCGAGGAACCCGGCCCGGAAGGCGTCGCCGACTCCGGTGGGGTCAGCGATCTCGGTCGCCGGGACGACCGGCACCTCGACCCGCAGGTCCTGCTTGCGGCTCTCGATCAGGACACCGCTCGCGTCGCGGGTGGTCACCCGGATCTCGACGCGCTCGAGCACATCGGCGTCGGACCAGCCGCTCTTCGCTTCGAGGAGACCCTTTTCGTACTCGTTGCAGAACAAGAACTTCGCGCCCTGGAGCAGTGAGCGGATCTGCTCGCCATTGAGGAAGGCCAACTGCTGCGACGGGTCGGCCGCGAGCGGGTAACCGCGCTCCCGGGCCTCGTCGGAGTGCCGGACCATCGCCTCGGGGTCGTTGGGGCTCACCAGTACGAGGTCGAGCCCGCCGACGCGCGCGGCCACCGGTTCCAGCTCGATGCCCCGCGCCTCGCTCATCGCCCCCGGGTAGAACGAGGCGATCTGGCACTGGTCCTGGTCGGTGGTGCACACGAAGCGAGCCGTGTGGGCCAACTCGCTGACGTGCACGGCGCCGGTCTCGACGCCGGCACGCTGCAGCCAGGAGCGGTAGTCAGCGAAGTCCTCGCCCACCGCACCGACGAGCAGCGGGGTCAGCCCCAGCCGGGCGAGGCCGAAGGAGATGTTGCCGGCCACACCGCCCCGGCGGACGACGAGCTCGTCGACGAGGAACGACAACGAGAGCGAGGCGAGCTGGTCCGGGAGCAGCTGCTCGGCGAACCTCCCGGGGAAATTCATGAGGTGGTCAGTGGCAATGGATCCCGTCACAGCAATACGCACGTGCGGTGACGCTAGCTGGCCGCCGCCGATCGTGAACGAGCGGGCGGTCTCCTGGCGAGTTCTCCGCCCGCGGCCACCGCGGCCCCGGGGGATCCTGCTGCGACCCCGAGAACCCCGCTGACCTGCGGAACCCGAACCGCGCAAACTACCAGCGGGTAGGGGTGGCGGTCGATCCCCGGCGCCCCTAGCGTCGTTCGCATGTACCCCCACGACGACGAACTGCCCGACGACCACGCCGCGCTGCTGCGACTCGCCGCGGACGTGCAGATGCGCGCAATACGCGCGGCCGCCACTGCGGAGCTGCCCATGCAGCGCGGGATCGCGATCAGCGACGAAGCCACCGCACTGGTCGGCGACCCGCTGGTCGGCATTATCACCCACGGTCGCTGAGCCGGCTCCAGGACGCAGAAAGCCCCCGACGCCAACCGGCGTCGGGGGCTTCCTTGCGTGCTGCTCAGCTGCTGGTACTGCCCTAGCTGCCGGAACTGCTCAGCTGCTGGTACTGCTTAGCTGAAGGAGTCGCCGCAGGCGCAGGACCCCGTCGCATTCGGGTTGTCGATCGTGAAGCCCTGCTTCTCGATGGTGTCGACGAAGTCGATCGTCGCTCCACCCAGGTACGGCAGGCTCATCCGGTCGACGACCAGGTCGAAGCCGCCCCAATCGGTGCGCTCATCCCCGTCGAGCTGACGCTCGTCGAAGAACAGCTGGTACCGCAGGCCCGAACAACCGCCGGGCTGCACGGCGATGCGCAGCGCGAGGTCGTCCCGGCCCTCCTGGTCGAGCAGGGCCTTGACCTTGAGAGCGGCGTTCTCGCTGAGGTTGACCGCGGTAGCCGTTTCGGTGGCTTCGGCGGTTGCCGTGGTTTCAGCGGACTCAGTGGTGGTCTCGAGACTCATATGTGTGGGTGCTCCTTCCCGACGCGTCCATCGTAGCGACACCGGCGGCTCCCGGGCTATTCCCCAGCGGCCGTTCTCGGACCAGATCTCCTCTGGTCCCGCGGTCCGAGCCGGGACGACCGGTCAGGGCCGGGCCCACTGCCGAGCGACCCGCGCGGCGAGGTCGACGAGCGCCCCCGCCGGGTCCGCCAGCGCCCGCTGCTCCCCGCCCGGCTCGTCGACCAGAGCGAACGCCGCATCCACGCCGGAGCTGAGCATCTCCCGACGGCCGACCGTCACCTGTCCGGCGAGCACCAGGCACGGCACCGCTTCCGCCGCAGCCGCCCGTGCGACCCCGGCGACGACCTTCCCGCGCAGGGAGGTGAAGTCGTAGGCCCCTTCGCCGGTCAGCGCCAGGTCCGCCCCTTCGAGAGCCGCCGGAAACCCGGCGACCTCGGCGAGGGTCCGCGCCCCGGGCGCTGCCGTCGCTCCCAGCCAGAACAGCGCCGCTCCCAGACCGCCGGCCGCACCGGCACCAGGCCGGTCGACGGGCAGCCCGATCTGCGCAGCCCATTCGGACAGCCGACGGTCGAGCCGCTGGACGGCCGAGGCGTCGGCCCCCTTCTGCGGCCCGAAGACGGCCGCAGCTCCGTTCGGACCCAGGAGCGGGTTGTCGACGTCGCAGAGGGCCACGAGCTCGCGCTGCCGCAGTGCCGCCACCTCGTCGTCGCCGAGGGACTCGATCAGCCCCCGACCGCCGTCGGTCGTCGCGGAGCCACCGAGCCCGACGAGGATGCGGCGGCCGGGACGACGCAGCGCTTCCCGCAGCAGATCGGCGAGCCCGGCCGAGGTCGCCCGTTCGGGGTCCCGCTCCTCCGGAGCGACCAGGTGCAACCCGATCGCGCGGGCGCTCTCCACGTGCACGGCGTCGTCGGTGACCAGGACGTCGGCGGGGATCGGCCGGCCGAGCGGGTCGCGCGTCACCACCGGGACCCGCGCGCCGCCGAGCGCGTGCTCTACGACGTCCAACAAGCCGGGTCCGCCGTCGGAGAGCGGGATCGTCGCAAGTTCGTTGTCGGGCGCCACCGACCGCCAGCCGGCCGCGATCGCCTCCGCCGCCTCCGTCGCCGTGAGCGTTCCGGCGAACTTGTCGGGGGCGATCACCACGCGCATTGAGACGCCTCGCACTTCTGGGTTGGGCACCGACCCCGAGAAGGAGTCTGTGCGACGATAAGTCCCAGCGCCGAGCCAGTCGGCCGGACAGCGCCGCCAGCGCCGGCACTGAGGGTGAACCGTCTCCGAGGAGAGCGACCATGACCGTCGACCTCGAGCCCGTTCACTTCCCGGACGCCGTGCCCGCACCCGGAACCGTCCCGCAGCCCGAGCCGAGCCCGCTCGCCCTCCTGCTGCTCGGCCGGGAGTCCGACCCGGCCAGCGAGCGTGGCGTTGCCTGCCCCGGTGAGCTGCCGGCCGCGTCCGACCCGTCCCTCGTGGCCCGCGCCCGCGCAGCCAAGGAGGCCCTCGGCGACCGGGTGTTCGTCCTCGGCCACCACTACCAGCGCAACGAGGTCATCCAGTTCGCGGACGTCACGGGCGACTCGTTCACGTTGGCCCAGCAAGCGGCGGCCCGGCCCGCGGCCGAGTTCATCGTTTTCTGCGGCGTGCACTTCATGGCCGAGAGCGCGGACATCCTCACCGGGCCGGAGCAGGCGGTCATCCTCCCCGACCTCGCCGCCGGCTGCTCGATGGCCGACATGGCCACTGCCGAGCAGGTCGAGCAGGTGTGGGAGATGCTGACCGATGCCGGCGTCGCGGACGTCACGGTGCCGGTCAGCTACATGAACTCCTCGGCCGCGATCAAGGCGTTCACCGGCCGGCACGGCGGCACCATCTGCACCTCGTCGAACGCGAAGCGCGCGCTCGACTGGGCGTTCGGCACCGCGCTGGACGGCCGGGGCGAGAAGGTGCTGTTCCTCCCCGACCAGCACCTCGGTCGCAACACGGCGGTGCGGGAGATGGGCTTGTCGCTGGAAGACTGCGTGGTCGTCGACCCCCGTAAGCCGAACGGCGGACTGACCGTCGAGCAGATCCGGAACGCACGGATGCTGCTCTGGAAGGGCCACTGCTCGGTGCACGGCCGCTTCTCGCTCGACAGCCTGCACGACGTCCGGGCCCGCATTCCCGGGGTCCGCGTCCTCGTGCACCCCGAGTGCCGGCACGAGGTCGTGGCCGCCGCCGACGAGGTGGGCTCGACCGAATACATCATCAAGGCCATCGAGGCCGCTCCCCCCGGAACGGCTTGGGCCGTCGGCACCGAGCTCAACCTCGTGCAGCGGCTCGCCCAGGCGCACCCGGAGCAGACCATCGCGTTCCTGGACCGGACGGTGTGCTTCTGTTCCACTATGAACCGCATCGACCTGCCCCACCTGGTGTGGGCGCTCGAGTCGTTGGTCGCCGGTGACCCAGCCGACCCGGTGAACCGGATCGCCGTCGATGCCCGTACGGCGGCCGATGCCCGGACCGCCCTCGACCAGATGTTGGCGCTGCCCTGATGCCGTCCCTGCGCAAGAAGACCCCTCCGCCCGTCGAGTTGGAGAAGCCCGTCGTCGACAAGCCGGGCGGCAAGGGCCGGGCGACCCCGTCGCGGAAGGAAGCCGAAGCGGCTCGTCGCGGTCGGCCCGCCGCCCGCACCAGCAGCGACCCGAAGGAAGCCAAGCGTCTCGCCCGAGAGGACCGGCGGACCAAGTCCCAGTCCTACCGGGAAGCGATGCTCTCCGGCGACATCAGCCGCCTGCCACCGCGGGAACGGGCACCGGAGCGCGTTCTCGCCCGGGAGTACGTGGACCGGCGCCGCAACTTCGGCCCGATCTTTCTGGTTCTGCTGCTGCTGAACTTCGCGAGCAGCGTCATCCCGTCAACTCAGATCCGGATCATCTTCACGTACCTGCTGATGTTCGGGTTGCTGGTGTTCGTGCTGGACGCGGTGGTCCTCGCCCGCGGCGTGACCGCCGCGGTTCGTGCGCGCCACCCCGACTCCCGGGTCGCCGTGAAGATGTACAGCATCCAGCGTGGGCTGTTGCCCGGTCGCTTCCGGATGCCCCGGCCACGCGGCGAGGTGGCCGGGTGGCTGCCGGCCAGCGTGCGGTCGCTTGGTCGGAGGGGCTGACGATCTGGCGAAGCTGACCGCTACTCGCGGGACAGCCCCATCGGCCCGTAGACCTCGCGGGTCCCGTCGAGCAGCGTGACCTGGGCGACTCCGGCGTGGAGCAGTTCCTGCCAGGTCTCCCCGAGCCAGGACTCGGCGTCACCCTGGGACGGGAACACCTCGGCCGCCGGTGCCTCGTCGGGCTCGACCGGGCTGCCGTCCGGGCCTTCGTACCGCCACGTCCAAGCCACCGGATCCTCCTCATTCGCCGTCGACGCCGCGAGAACGGCACCGGCGGCGGTTCTCCCCGGCCGCGAGCCGCTCACACCCGGTCGGTCGCGGCCCGGCTGTGCTCGATCATCCGGCCATACTTGCGCCCGATGGACGTGCGAGATTCCGCTCGAGATCGCGACCGCGCGATGACGGCCGCCGCGGCCCCGCGGCGGCGGCCGCTGACCGCGCTGACTTCGCTGGCCACGCTGCTGGCCGTCGTGCTCGCGGGCCTGCTGTGCGTCGCCGGACCGGCGGCGGCCGACACCCGTCCCACCCTCGCGCCGGACGAGTCGCTCTCCGTCGCCAGTCAGGCCGCGGGGTGGCTGGCCGGATCGATCGTCGGCAGCGATGGAGCCGTCCACGACCCATCCGGTAAATCGGACCCGGTGACGACGGCCTGGGCTGCTCTGGCGATGCGCGCTACCGGCCTGGAGCCCGAGTCGACGCGCCCCGCCGGCTGGCTCGAGCAGCACCCGGACGCGCTCGCCCGCGACAGCGGCCGCGACTCGCCTGCCGGGCTGGCCATGCTGATCCTCACCGCCCGGGCGGAGAACCGGCCCGCCGAGGCCTTCGGTGGGCAGGACCTCGTGGCGAGGCTGCTCGCCACCCGCGGGCCGGACGGGCTTTTCGGTCCGGTGACCATCCTTCCGAACTCCGACCCGGTCGGCGGGGTGGCCTCCCGCCAGGGGCTGGTGCTCAGCGCCCTCGGCTCGGCCGGTCGCACCGACGCCGGCGCCGCCGACTGGCTGGAGCAGCGTCAGTGCCCCGACGGCGGTTGGCAGTTCCGCCGGGTGGACCCGACGTCGTCCTGCTCGGCCACCCCGGATGTCACGGGCTACGCGATGATGGGCCTGGCGGCGGTCGGGCGCGAGGTGCCGCGCCGCGCCATCCGCGCCCTCGAACGTATGCAGCAGCCGGATGGTGGCTTCGGGCTGAACGGCACCGTCAGCGACTCGCTCGGCACCGCCCTCGCACTGCAGGGCTTGATCGCGGCGGGCCAGGACCCCAACACGCAGCAGTGGCGCAAAGGCACCGGCGCCGATTCCGCCACCCCGTTCGACGTCCTGCTCCGCTTCGCGACGGACACCTCCGGCGGGTTCTCGTTGCAGCCGAACGGCCCGCCCGACCCGTCGCTCACCAGCCGCGTGATCCCTGCGGCCGCCGGTCAGCCACTGCCGCTCGCCGCTCCGGACCCGCTCGGGGCGGACAGCAGCGGACAGGACCCCACCTCGTCCGGTACGACGACGACGTCGGCCACGTCGACGAGTTCCGATTCCTTCTCTGCGATCTCGCTGCTCGGGGCCGGGGCGGTAGCACTCGCCGTCATCGGCGTCGTCTATGGCGTCCGCCGACGGCGGCAAGCGATCTGACGTCGAACCCGGGACGCTCACGCACCGGTAGCCTGCTCGCGGTGGAGGTGCGCCTGCTCGGGACCGGGTCGGCGGACGGATGGCCCAACCCTTGGTGCACCTGTGCGTCCTGTGACTGGGCTCGGCGGGCCGGCGAGTACCGGACGCACACTTCGGCCTTGATCGACGGGCAGATCCTGCTCGACTGCGGTCCCGACGTGCCCCGCGCCGCCACCCGCGCCGGGGTGAGCCTGGCCGGGGTGCGCTGGCTGCTGTTCGGGCACGGCCATCCCGACCACACCGGTCCGGCCGCCCTGCAGTGGCGCGGCTGGGCCACCGTCGCCGACGAGCCCCTCGAGGTGCTCGGGCCGCCCGCGTCGATCCGCGCCTGCCGGGCCTTCCTGGGCTCCCGCGCGGACGATCTGTCGATTTCCTTCGTCGAGGTGACCCCCGGCGACGTCCTGGAACGCGGCCCCTACCGGCTGCGGGCCTGGGAGGCGGACCACGGCGGCCCCGACCTTCGCCCGTCGCTGCTCTGGGACGTCGAGAAGACCGACGGGGAAACCGGCGCCTCCCGGCGAATGCTGTACGGCACCGACACGCTGCCGCTGCCCGAGGAGCGGCTCCCCCGCGGCCCCTACGACCTCGTTCTGCTCGAGGAGACCTACGGGGACGGTGACCGCTTCGGCGATCATCTGGGGCTGGCCACCTTCGCCGAGACCCTGGCCGGGTTGCGACGGACCGGAGCTGCTCCGGAGGGGTGCCGGGTCGTGGCGGTGCACCTCGGCCACGCCAACCCGCCCGGCCCCGAGCTGCGTCGTCGGCTCGAGCAACTGGGCGCCGAGCTGCATCCGGACGGAGCCCTGCTCCAGCTCGGGGACAGGGTCCAGGACCCGCCGGCGCATCGACCGAGGCGGATCCTGGTCACCGGGGGTAGCCGGTCCGGGAAGTCTCAGGAGGCCGAACGACGCCTGCTCGCCGAGCCCACCGTCGTCTACGCGGCCACCGCCTGCGAGCTGCCGGACGACCAGGAGTGGACCGCCCGGCTGGACTCCCATCGCGCCCGCCGGCCGCCGCACTGGACGACAGTGGCGACGGGCGAGCTCGCGCCATTGTTGCGCGTCCCTGGGCCGCCGCTGCTGATCGACGACCTCGGCTTCTGGGTCACGCGCGGCGAGGAATCGGCCGACCAGCTGGTGACCGCCTTCCGGGCCACGAGCCGGACGACGGTTGTCGTCACGTCCGAAGTCGGGTCCGGCGTCGTGCCGGCGAGTGCGGCCGGACGCACCTTCCGGGACGATCTGGGGAGACTCAACGCACGGATGGCAGCCGAGGCCGACGAAGTGTGGCAATGCGTGGCGGGAGTGGCATGTCGACTGAAGTGAGCTCCTCTTCCCCGTTCCCCACTCCCCCGCTTCCTGACGCCAGGGCCGGACGGGCCGCCGCACGTCTGCTGGCCGAGCGTGGCAGCGGGCTCGGACGGTTGCCCGGCATCGCCGGATGGATCGCCGGCGTGCAGGGCGCGGCGACGCCGCAACCCTTCCGACGGGTTCGGGCCGTGCTGGTGACCACGCCCCCGGACGACGCGGGCGGCGCGGGCGGCGCAGGCAACGCAGACAACGCAGACGACACGGGCGAGCAGGACACGGCGGGCGTCCCCACCGAGGTCGTACCGGTCCTCGACGCGCTGTCGAGCGGGGCGGGCGTCACCCGGCGACTGGTCGAGGTCGCCTCGGTGGGCATCC
>DATITC010000100.1:0-41837 GCA_035468175.1 Frankiaceae bacterium
CCGCGCATCGGCTTCGTCCACCGCGGCGCAGAGAAGCTGTTCGAGGTCCGTGACTACCGGCAGATCCTCATGCTGGCCAACCGGCACGACTGGTTGTCCGCGTTCGCCAACGAGCTCGGCATCGCGCTCGCGGTGGAACGGATGATGGGCCTCACCGTCCCTCCGCGTGCCGTGCGGCTCCGCACCGCCCTCGCAGAGATCAACCGGGCCAGCGCGGGCCTCGCCTTCCTCGGCACCGTCCCCGGCGACGACGGCCGCTCGGTGGTGCGCACCGTCGCCGAGCGGGAGGCCCTGCTCACCGTGCTCGAGGAGGTGACCGGGGGCCGGGTCCACGTCATGTTCAACCGCGTCGGCGGCGTGAAGGAGGACGTGCCGGCCGGCTGGATCGAGCGCACCGTCGCCGTCCTGGACCGGATCGGCGCGGTGTTGCCAGGCCGGACCGCGACCCTCCTCGACGATCCCGCCGTGCGCCGCGCCGCGGGCGTCGGTGTCGTGCCGGCCGCGCTCGTCGGCAGCCACGGGCTGTCCGGCCCGGTGGCCCGCGCCTCCGGCGTCGACCTCGACCTGCGCCGTGACGAGCCCTACCTCGACTACGCCGACCTCGACATCCCGCGGACGGTCCGGACCGACGGCGACGTGCCCGCTCGGCTGGCCTGTCTCGCCGACGACGTGGCGGGAGCGCTCGGGCTGGCCAGGCACTGCCTGGAGACGTTGCCGGCCGGCCCGATCGCGGTGCGGTTGCCGAAGCTGGTGCGCGCCCCGGAAGGCGAGACCTACGCCTGGACCGAGAACCCGCTCGGCATCACCGGCTACCACCTCGTCTCCCGCGGCGGCACGACGCCGTGGCGCCTCAAGGCGCGCACCGCGTCGTTCGCCACGCTCTCCGCGCTGCCCGATGTGCTTCCCGGGGTCACGCTGCCGGAGCTGCCGATGGTCCTCGCATCGCTGTTCTTCGTCCTCGGCGACGCCGACCGCTGATCTCAGCCGTCGACGGAGACCACGGGCACATCCGAGGACGCGGCATCCGCGGCGTCGGCGTCGACGGAGCGCCGCAATGCCGCGTGGAGCGAATTGGGCGTCATCGTGCCCACGTAACGCTCCCCATCGACGATGCCGACCCAGCCTTCGTCGTCCCTGAGTAGAAGCGACAGGGCGTCCTTGAGCGTGCCCGAGACGGACACGGTGCCCGTGGGCGGTCGCGCGGCCGCAGCAGCGGTGCCGCTCTCGCCGAGCGCGTCAGCGCGGACGTCGCCGAGCAGCCGCCCCCGGTCATCGACGACGACCCCCCGGTGACCCCCGGCGAGCGCCCGACGAACCTCGGCCATCGTCGCCCCCTGAGGCAGGACGGGCGGATGCTCGAGCTCGTTCAGGTCGATCGGCGTCACGGCCAGCCGCCGTAGATCTCGGTCCATCCCGACGAAATCGGCGACGAACGGAGTCGCCGGAGCGCCGAGCATCCGGGCAGGGGTGTCGTACTGCTCCAGCAGGCCGCCCTGACGGAAGACGGCGACGCGGTCACCGAGGCGGACCGCTTCGTCGATGTCGTGCGTGACGAACAGGATCGTTTTCCGGACTTCCTGCTGCACGCGGAGGAACTCGTCCTGGAGCCGGGCGCGGGCGATCGGGTCGATAGCCGAGAAGGGCTCGTCCATCAGCAGGACCTCGGGGTCTGCGCCCAACGCCCTGGCCACACCGACCCGCTGACGCTGGCCGCCGGACAGCTGGCTGGGGTACCGGGGGCCGTACAGCTTCGGATCGAGACCGACGAGTTCGAGGAGTTCGTCTGCTCGCTCGCGCTGCCGCCGCTTGTCCCATCCGAGCAGCCTGGGCACCGTCGCGACGTTGGCCGCGACGGTGAGATGCGGGAACAGCCCCACCTGCTGGATGACGTAGCCGATGCGGCGTCGCAGCTGCACCCGGTCGGCCTGCGTCACGTCTTCGCCCTCGAGAAAGATGCGGCCACCGGTCGGCTCGATGAGCCGGTTGACCATCTTGAGAGTCGTGGTCTTGCCGCAGCCGGAGGGACCGACCAGGCAAACCAGCTCGCCCCGGGGGACCGAGAGGGAAATCTCCTCAACCGCCACGGTCCCGTCCGGGAACCGCTTGCTCACCCGATCGAGTGAGATGGCGGGCGTACTCCCCGCCGCGCTGCCTGCGGTGGCGGCGCGTGTAGCGGTAGCGTCCACCCGTGATCCTCTCGGCGGCTCCGAGCTGTTACAGCCGGAGCGTCAATGCGTGGTTCTGCTCGCAGTACGTGCACGACTACTCAGGCGACATTCAACACGCCTTCATTCAGCACGTGCGGCTGTCCGTCCTCATCCTGGCGATATCGATCGTCTTGTCATTCCCGCTCGCTCTGCTTGCGCTGCGCAGCCGCCTTATCCGCAGCTCCATCCTGTCGCTGCTGGGCATCATTTACACGATTCCGTCACTCGCGCTCTTCGTGTTGTTGCAGCCGGTCTTCGGCGTCACCCACTCAACCCCGGTGGTGGTGGCACTGGTCGGCTACGCCCAGCTGCTCCTGGTGCGCAACGTCCTCGTCGGACTCGAAGAGGTGCCGGAGGAGGTCCTGGAGGCCGCGCGCGGTACCGGCTACGGCCCGCTACGTCTGCTGCTCGGCGTGCGCATCCCGATAGCGGTGCCGGCGATCCTCGCCGGCATCCGGCTGACCACCGTGTCGACCATTGCGCTGCTCTCCGTCGGCGGCCTGATCCAGCAGGGCGGGCTGGGTCAGCTGATCCTCGACGGCCAGCAACGCGATATCCGTGCGCAGGTGGTCACCGGCGTGATCATCATTGTGGCTCTTGCGCTGGTCGCCGACCTGCTGCTGTTGCTGGTGCAGCGGTTGGCCACCCCGTGGGCCCGGGTGCGCACATGAGGCCTGCGCGCTCGACCTCGACCCGGCTGATGCGCGAGAGGACCTGATCGCGTGGGACTGTTCCGCTCCGCATTGGATTACCTGGGTGCCGCCGGCCACTGGACCGGCTACGACGGCATCCTGCCGCTGACCCTGTCCCACTTGAAGATCACGTTGATCGCCGTACTGCTGGCCGCCGCGGTGGGGCTCACCCTCGGGATCGCGTTGGGACATGCTCGTCGTGGCGGCGCGGTCGTCACCGTTCTCGCGAACCTGACCCGGGCGGTGCCGGTCCTCGGCCTGCTGGCCCTGCTCGCGACGAACGGGAGTCTTGGTGTCACGGCCACCTCGGCGATCCTCGCGCTCGCCGTGTTCGCGATCGCACCGATCCTCACGAACGCCTACACCGGCATGAGCACTGTCGATCCCGAGACACTCGAGGCTGCGTCGGGGCTCGGCATGTCCGGCCGGCAGGTGCTACTCGGGGTCGAACTACCGCTGGCGCTGCCGTTGCTCGCGGCCGGATTGCGCACGGCCGTGCTCCAGGTGTTCGCCACGGCGACGATCGCCAGTTTCGTCGGCGCCTCCACCCTGGGCAACCTGATCGCGGACGGGCAGGCCACCTCCAGTTACGACCAGGTGCTGGCCGGCGCGATCTGTATCGCCGTCATCGCCGTCATCCTCGATCTGCTGCTGGGGGCCGTGCAGGCGTTGGTGACGCCGGGGACCGCCAATCCGCTTCGGCGTGTCGCCGACCGGCGTGCGGCCGAGCCCGCGGAGGCCACGGCTAAGCTGCCCTGACGCGCGGGCCACCGCCCGCCGGACACGCGTGTCGCTCCGGCGGCACGGGACACAGAAGGCGCGGACCTCATGAATCGTTGGACACCGGCACTCGCGGGTGTGTTGCTCGCGATGCCTTTGGGCCTTGTCGCCTGCGGCGGCAGCAGCAGCACAAGCGGCGGTAGCGGCGGCGGGACCTCGACGGCGGCCTGCACACCCGTCAAGGGTCAGGACCTGGTTGTCCTCAAGGATGACAAGTCATCGCAGGCGATCAGCGCCATCGTGCCGATCGTCCGCAAGGAGGTAGCGAAGCCTCCGCTGACCACCGCGTTGAACAACGTGACCAAGTCGCTGACGCAGGACAAGCTCGTCGCCCTGAACAAGGCGGTCAGCACCGATAACCAGCGTCCCGAGGACGCCGCCAAGAGCTACGTCCAGTCGAACAACCTCGCGACGGGGCTATCCGGGGGCTCCGGCCCGATCACCGTGGCGTCGGCCAACTTCTCGGAGAACCAGGTGCTGGCGAACATCTTCGCCGAGACGCTGAACGCCGCGGGTTACACGGCGACGGTGAAGGTTATCGGCGCGCGGGCGCTGTACGAGCCCGCCCTGGAGAGCAACCAGGCGCAGGTCGTGGCCGAGTACGTCAGCAACCTGGTGACCTTCCTCGCCGACAAGGACAAGACACCGAACATCAAGGCGACCGGCCAGATCGGCCCCTCCATGGAGGCGCTGAACCAACTGCTGGCCAAGCGCCAGCTGGTGGCGCTCGAGCCGTCGGTCGCAACCGATGAGGTCGCCTTCGCGGTTTCCAGTGGTTCGGCACAGAAGTACGGGCTCAAGACGATCTCCGACGTTGCCGCGAAGTGCGGTGGCGGTATCACGCTGGGTGGGCCGCCTGAGTGCCACACGCGTTCGGACTGCCAGGGCGCGCTGGAGAGCACCTACGGTCTGAAGATCACCGGTTTCACGAACCTCGATGAGGACGGGCCGTTCACGCGATCGTCGTTGAAGCAGGGGAAGGTCTTCATGGCCGAGGTCTTCTCCAGCGACCCGGATCTCATCAACGGCTGAGAAGCAGCACCCGGCCCCTGCTCCCGTTCTCCGCGGGAGCAGGGCCGGGAACTCACAGATTGCGGATGAATACTCAGCCGGTGGGACGTCCACCCTTCGGCTCGTCCGTCGGCAGCGTTCGAACGCTCGGGGCCGCCGGGACGGGAGCTGCTGCCGTCGTCGCGCACGTCAGCGGGGGTGCGGCGCTGCCCTCCCCGGTTCTGCTGGCCGCGGCGGTGACAGCGGTGTGGGCGTTGGCCACGGTGGCGGACCGGCTTCCCGCCCCATGCCGGACCGTCCGCCTCCGGCTCGCCGCCGCCGTCGCGCTCCAACCCGTTCTGCACGCACTCTTCGATCTGCGCGTCTCCTCCGGGCCACCGACGGCGACGACTGCCCTGATGGTCCTCGCGCACCTCACCGCGGCCGGAGTGACTGTGTGGTGGCTCGACCGAGGAGCCGCCCGGTTGGTCGCTCTAGCCGGGAGCGTCGTCGGTCGTCTGGCGAGATCGTCGCCGACGATCATGCCGATCGGCGCGCGCCGGCCGATGTCCGCCCCGTCGCTTCCTCGCCTCGACGGACGCGATCCGCTCGTCGGCCTGCGCCGGCGCGGCCCTCCGGTAGGCACGGTCCGAATCTGACCGTCGCCCACCTCCCGGAAGGGATCCCTGTGCTCCGCACGCACGGAGCGCGGTGGCGGCTCGTCCACCCGAGGTCGGTAGCCCTCGCCGGCCTGCTGTTCCTCGGGCTCTGGTTCGTGCCGTCCGTCGCGTCCGCCCACGCCGTTCTCGTCCGCACCACGCCGTCGGGCACCGTCCCCACGACGCCGGACGTCGTTCGGCTCGACTTCGACGAGCCGCCGCGCACCCAGTTCTCGGTGGTGCACGTGACCGGTCCGGACGGCGTTCGCCGGGACTCCGGACCGGTGGCCGTCCAGGGCTCTGCCGTCGTCGAGTCGTTGACCGGCGCGAGCCCGGCCGGTCTCTACACCGTCGACTGGCGTGTCGTGTCCGACGACGGTCACCCGGTCTCCGGTCAGTGGCGCTTCACCGCGACGGCCGCCGCCGACCTCGCGGCCGCGCCGGCGCCGCCCGCTCCGTCGCGCAACGCGACCAACAATGGCGGTGCGCATCTCGCACACGCCGGGTTCGCCGTCGCGGTTGCCGCGCTCCTAGGGCTGTCTTTGCTCGGGGAACGCTGGTGGAAGGCCCGCAAGCGGGTTCGGCCGACGTGACCGCCTCGATGGCGGCGGACCGCCGGACGGCCGCCCTCCCGCTCGCCCTGGCGACCGGCCTCGCCGCCGGCGGGACTCTCACGGCTGGGCTGCTGGTGGGCCGGGCGATCGAGCAACGTCCGAGCGGCGACTTGCCCTATCCGGGCGCCGGAACCGAGTGGGGCCTGCCGGTCGCACGGTTGCTGTCCGACCTGACCGCGGTCGGAACGCTCGGCTTCCTGGTGCTGGCCGTCGCCCTCCTGCCGGATCGGCGCGGGCTGCTCAGCGGTACCGCGGGGGCCGCGCTCGTGCGGGCGAGGATCCTTGCGGCGCTCTGGCTCACCGCGCTGGCCGTTCAGTCGGTCCTGAACCTGTCCCTGTCCGCCGCCCAGCCGGTGTCGCAGATCTTCTCGTTCGCCCTGATCCGGCAGTACCTGACTTCGGTGCTGGAAGGTCAGGTCGCCCTCGCCGGCATGGTCGCCGCCGCCGTCGTGCTCGCCGCGCCGCCTGTGCGGAAGGTCAACTCCGCCGCGGTGCTGCTCGGCGTCGCCGGGTTGGGCATCCTGTTGCCGCCGCTGCTGACCGGGCACTCGGCCAGCGCCAGCGGTCACGACCTCGCGATGACCAGCCTCACCGTTCACGTCGGCGCCGCCGCCTTGTGGGTCGGCGGACTGGTAGCCGTCGGTTGGCTCGCGCTGGCCCGGCGGGACGACCTCGCGGTGGCGCTGCCCCGCTTCTCCAGTCTCGCCCTCGGCTGCTTCGTCGCGGTGCTGATCAGCGGAGCAGTCAACGCGGCCATCCGGCTCGGCCGCGTCGATGCCCTCTGGCAGGACCGGTACGGCCTGCTCGTCCTCGGCAAGGTGACGTTGCTGCTGGTCCTCGGCGGGTTCGGCTACCGACATCGTCGCCGCACGCTGGTGCCCGCCGCCGACGGGCGACCCACGGCCTTCCTTCGCCTTGCCGCCGTCGAACTCGTGCTGCTGGCGGCGACCGTCGCGCTGGCGGTCGCGCTTTCCCGGAGTCCGACGCCAGTTGCCCGCGCCGTCCCCGACGTCTCCCCGGCAAAGGCGGCGCTCGGCTACGCGATGCCCGGGCCGGTCAGCGCCGGACGGTTGCTGGTCGCCGTCCAGCCGCAGCTGGTCTTCCTGCTGCTCGGCGCCGTCGGTGTGCTGCTCTACGCCCGGGCCGTTCGCCGGCTCCGGTCTGGCGGCGCCGCCTGGTCCCGCGGCCGGAGCGCCGCCTGGTACGGCGGTCTCGCGGTCGTCGCCTTGGCCACTCAGAGTGGGCTCAGCCGCTACGGCGGGGTTCTGTTCAGCGTGCACATGGCCCAGCACCTGCTGCTCACGGTGGTCGCGCCGCCGCTGCTAGCGCTTGGCGCCCCCGCGACGCTGGCCTTGCGCGTCCTGCCGGTCACCGGTGCCGGGTACCGCAGCGCTCGCGGATGGCTCGTGGCGGGGATCCGCAGCCCGCTGATCCGGGTCCTCAGCGCGCCGGCGGTCGCGCTCGGGCTCGTGGTCGTCGGCACCTTCGGCGTCTCCTTCTCCGGCGTGTTCGACACGCTGATGCGTCAGCACGCCGGGCACCTGCTGATGGAGCTGTTCTTCCTCGCCGCAGGCTGCCTGCTGTTCTGGCCGCTGCTGAGCCCCGACCCGTTGCCGACCCGGCCGGGACCGAGGGTCCGGCTGCTGATCGTCGCATTGACGATCCCGTTCCAGGCTGCCGTGGGCCTTGCGATCCTGGCGAGCAACCGGGTGCTGGCCGCAGACTGGTTCGGCGGACTGGGTCGGCCCTGGGGGTCCAGCCTGGCCGCCGATCAGCACACCGCCGGCGTCGTCGCGCTCGTTCTGGGGGTGGCCGCGACGGTCCTGGTCACGGGAGCCGTCGTTTTCGACGAGTGGCGCAACCGCCGAGCCGGGTCCGATCCGGCTCGGCGTGGTCGAACCGACATGACTTCGCAGGAAAGGAGTCCCAATGTCCCCGATCGATCAGCGGTCCCATCCCGACCCGGCCCGCCCTGACCCGGTGCCCACGAGGCAGCACTCCTGGCGGCCCTGGGTGTCGACGGTCGCGCGGGTCGCCCTCGCCGCCGTGTTCGGCGTCGCCTCCCTGGCCAAGATCGGCAACACCGAGGCGATGGTGCGGGCGGTCCGCGCCTACCAGATCCTCCCTGAATCAGCGGTGCGTCCCGTCGCCTACGCGCTTCCGTACCTCGAACTCGCCGTCGCGGTGCTGCTGCTGATCGGCGTCGGGACCCGCCTCGTCGCCGCCGTCGCCGCGGTCATGCTCGTGCTCTTCATCGCCGCGGTGTCCTCGGCCGGACTCCGCGGTCTACGCATCGACTGCGGCTGCTTCGGCAGCGGAGGCGTCGTCGTGCACACGCATTACCTTCAGGAAATCGCCCGCGACCTCGGCTTCCTGCTGCTGGCCGCTTGGCTGCTCGTCTACCCCGTCTCCCGACTTTCCGTCGACGAGCTGATCAGCGAGGACATCTGATGGACAAGCCCACCCAGAGCTCTGCCAAGACCACACCGAGCTCCAGCACGACCGCAGAGGGCTCTACCAAGACCGCTCAGCGCCGAGCCCGGCAGGAACGGGCCCGCGCCGCCCGGGAAGCCGAGCGCCGGTCCGCCCGCCGCAAGAAGCAGGGAATCATTGCGGCGGTCGTCGTCGTCGTTCTCGTCGTGGCCGTCGGCATCGGAATCGCCGTCGGCACCTCCCGCAGCGGCGGCAAGGGTCCGCTCGTATCGCCGACGGACGCGGTGACCACGGGCTCGCCGATTGCCGTCGGGGGGATGCTCGTCGGCCGCCCGACCGCACCCGTCACGCTGGACCTGTACGAGGACTTCACCTGCCCGGTCTGCGGTCAGTTCGAGAAGGCGGACGGCGCCACGGTGGCCTCGCTGATCTCGTCCGGAAGGATCAAGGTGCGCTACCACATGCTGTCGTTCATCGACGACAAGAACGGCAGCACCTACTCGCACCGGTCGGCCGGGGCCTTCGCCGCTGCCGACACCTACGGCGGGGCGGACAAGGCGCTCGCGCTGCACACGGCCCTCTACGCGAACCAGCCGAACGAGAACTCGTCCGCGGGGCTCACCAACAGCAAGATCATCCAGCTCGCGAGCGACGCCGGGATCACGTCCCAGCAATTCGTCGACGCGGTCACCAAGAACTCTTACGCCGGATGGGTGAGCCAGGTGGCCGACGACGGGTCGAAGGCCGGTGTCACCGGCACCCCGACGATCTTCATCAATGAGAAGCAGGTCGAGCTCCAAAGCCTGGCCAACTCCCAGGGTCAGCTGGATCCCGCCAAGCTCACTCAGGCCATCGCGGACGCGAAGTAGGCGTCGACCGTCCGGGCTGGCTGGTTGCGGTCGTCGCTCGAACGAACGCTGCCGCGAGCCGTCAGTTGTCCGGAATGTCGGGCCCGCTGTCCGTTCGGGGCAGCGTTCTGTGGCGCTGTCGCCGAGGTCCGGCCGAAACGCTGCCACGAACCGCCAGTTGTCCGGAATGTCGGGCCGGCGGTCCGTTCGGGGCAGCGTCCCGTGGCTGTTGCAGGCGCCGCCCGGCTCAGCCCGGCAGGCGCCGCTCTGACATCAGCCCGGCAGGCGCCGGAACACGCCACGGGGAAGAGCTCGCATCGCCACGAAGACAGGGCCCAGCACGCGCGGAACGTGCACGACGGCGGAGCCACGGCGGATCGCCTTCGCGACGGCCGCACCGACGACGTCCGGGGTGGTCGTGAACGGAGCTTCCTCGAGTCCGGCGGTCATCTTGGTCCGCACGAACCCGGGTCGGACCAGGACGAGACGTGCACCGCTGCCGACCAGGGAGGCCTGCAGGCCCTCGGAGAGCGCGTCGAGCCCAGCCTTCGAGGCGCCGTACACGAAGTTCGACCGACGACCGCGGAGCCCGGCCACCGACGAGAAAACGACCAGCACACCGTGGCCCTGCTTCTTCAGCTGCGTTGCGGCCGGCAGCAGCGCGGTGGCGAGGCCGACCAGGTTGACCTGCAGGATCTCCGCCGCGTGGGCGGGGTCGCTCTCGGCGCGGTCCTGATCGCCGAGCACGCCAGCGGCCGCGAGCACCACGTCGAGGTCGCCGAGCTCGGCCACCGCCTTCTCGATGAGCGTCGAGCCCGCGGCCGAGTCGGAAGCATCCCACGGAAGAACGACGACGTCGGCTCCCGGGACGGTGACGGCGGACAGAGCGGCGGGATTCCGGCCAGCGAGGGCGACCCGGGCACCTGGCCGCAGGTCCATCGCGTGCAGTGTCGCGAGCGCGAGCTCGGACGTGCCGCCCAGGACGAGGACGGACTGCACGCCACCGAGGGCGTCGTTCATGAGGTCACCTTTCAGAGCAGCGCGAGGCGACGAGCGAGGTCGGACTGCAGTAGGCCCTCGGGGTCGAGGCTCGACCGCACCTTGCGCCACTCGCTCAATCGCGGATACATCGCAGCCAGCAGATCTGGACGCAACCGGCTGTCCTTGGACAGGTAGACCCGGCCACCGGCCCCGACGACGAGCTCGTCCAGCCCGTCGAGCAGCGCACCGAGCCCGTCCAGCGACGCGGGGATGTCGACGGTCAGCGTCCAGCCGGGCTGCGGGAACGACAGCGGGCCATCGTTGGCGGGGCCGAAGCGCTTCAGCACCGTCAGGAAGGACGGGCACTTCGCGCCGGACAACCGGTCCAGCGCGGCGCGCACCGTTTCCTGGGCGGCGAGCGGTACCGCGAACTGGTACTGGATGAAGCCGGGCCGCCCGTAGATCGTGTTCCACTGAAGCACCCCGTCGAGCGGGTGAAAGAAGAACGGGATCGACTCGTAGCCGGTGTGCTGCTTCGGCGCCTTGCGGAACCACAGCTCGTTGAACGCGCGGACGGTGATCGGACGCAGCAGGCCGTCCGGCACCCACGGGGGGGCGGAGAGCTTCGGTTCGGCGACGTACTTCAGCGGGCCGCGCTTGAGCTTGCGGGCCGGCAGCTCGTCGGCGGACGCGTGGTCCCCGCGCTGCAGCACCGAACGACCCATCGCGGCGCCGCGGGTCAGGCTGTCCACCCAGGCCACCGAGTAGCGGTACTCGTCGTCGCGCTCGGTCATCCGCTGCATGCAGTCGTCGAGGTTTGCCGGTCGTTCGGTGTCCACCCGCATGTAGGCGCTGGTGATCGGCAGCAGGTCGAGCGTCGCGCGTAGCACGATGCCGGTGAGCCCCATGCCGCCGGCGGTCGCCCAGAACGCCTCGGCTCCCTCGCCGTCCGGGGTCAGCGTGCGGATCTCGCCGGAGGGCAGCAGCAGATCCATCGACCGGACGTGCTGACAGAACGTGCCCTCGACGTGGTGGTTCTTGCCGTGGATGTCGCTCGCGATCGCCCCGCCGACGGTCACGTAGCGGGTGCCGGGGCTGACCGCGACGAACCAGCCGAGCGGGACCACGTGCTTGATCAGCTGATCCAGGGAGACGCCGGCGTCCACGGTGACCAGGCCGGCGTCGGCGTCGATCGTGTGGATCTTGTTCAGGCCGGTCAGCTCGATGACGGCACCGCCGGCGTTGAGGGCGGCGTCGCCGTAGGACCGGGCCATCCCCCGGGGAAGGACCCCGCGACCACGGGAGCGCCCGGAGCGCAGTGCGGCGACGACCTCGTCGGGCGTCGTCGGACGGGTGACCTCGGCGACGGTAGCGGCGGTCCGGCCCCAGCCGGTGAGGAGTTCAGCGGTCATGGTTCTCAGGGGACCCGACGTCAGCGGACCTGAAGTCAGCGGACCTGAAGTTAGCGGACATAAATCCCGAGCCCGAACAGCACGCACCAGACCAAGCCGGCGATGAGAAGCTGACGGTCACCCAGCACAGCCTCTTCAGGCGCACCGCCATGACCGCGTTCGAGGAGCAGCTGGTAGCGCAGCAACCCGAAGGTGATCGGCACGATGGACAGCTGGTACCAGGGGAAGGCGTGCGGCGTAGCCCGCTCGAAGGCCCACAAGCAGTACGCCAGCAGGGTCACGGTCGCGGCGAGCAACTCGGTCTGCCGGAGGTAGGAGGCGGGGTAAGCAGAGAGGCTCTTGCGGTGCGCGGCCGCGTCCTCGCCCAGGTCGGTCACCTCGGCGGTCCGCTTGCCGGCGACCATATACAGGGAGCCGAAAGACGCGACGATCAGGAACCACTGCGACATCGGGACCCCGGTCGCGGCGGCACCGGCGATCGGACGCAGCAGGAAGAAGCCGGCAACGACCATCATCTCGATGACCGGCTGGTGCTTGAGCCACCACGAATAGCTGAAGGTCAGGACGACGTACCCGGCCAACACGACGCCCAGCCGCCAGTCGGCGAGCAGCGCGCCGGCCGCGATGGTGCCGAGCACGAGCAGGACACCGACCACGCGGGCGGTGGTCACCGGGACGATGCCAGCCGCGATCGGGCGGTGCCGCTTCTTCGGATGCCGGCGGTCCTGCTCGACGTCGGAAGCGTCATTGATCAGGTAGCCGCCGGAGGCGCACAGGCTGAAGCCGACGAGCGCAACGAGCGTGTGGCCGAGCACGGATACGTCGCCCAGCATCCCCGCGGCAGCGGGGGCGGCGAGTACCAGCACGCTTTTGATCCACTGCTTCGGCCGGAGCGCCTTCAGCAGCCCGAGGACCACCGACGGGCGCTTCGCCGGCCGGGGGGCGCGGGCCGGCGAAATCCCGGCAGGCGCGCTGGTCGTCCGGCTGCTGCCGGCGGTTCGAGCAGTGGTCACAGTGAGCGTAAAGGTACCCGCTCAGCCTCTCCGTACGCGGCAGGCGCGTTCGAGGAGAAGAGCGCCGACGAGCAGCACGAGCGCGGCGACGAGCCCGAGCCCTGCGGTGATGCTGTCGGCGCCGGCGATCGGCGGGTCCGAACCCTTCGGCAATGTGGTTGCCAGCACCCCCGCCCACACCCCGAGAACGATCGCGGCGACGACGCTGGAGGCTCGGGCCAGCGCGGCAAGGCGGGCGACCGTCAGCGGCGCGATCGGCCGGGCGCCCGGCCGCCGGGACAGCCGTGCCCGCACCGAAACGCTGGTGATCACCTCGAGCAACCCGGCGACGAGCACGGACACGGGAGCACTGCGCGGCAGCGCCGCGGAGAGGTGCGCGTAGATGGCGGCCAGCACGGCGTACGTGGCCACCGCGGCGAGCACGCCCGCGAGGACCAGCATCCGGATCGCGGTCGGTCTCACGGGCGCAGGCCGAGGTCGGTACGCCGGACTCCGGTCGTGTCCAGCCGGGCGACGAGCTCGGCGACGGGGCCGGCTCCGGGCAGGACGGCGCCTGGGTCCACGTCCAGCCACGGCACCAGCACGAACGCCCGCTCGCCGGCGCGGGGATGCGGGAGCGTCAGCTCGGGCGTCGCCAGCAGCTGGTCGCCGACGGTGATCAGGTCGATGTCCAGCGTCCGGGGACCCCAGCGCACCCCGCGTTCGCGCTGCCGGGACGCCTCGATCGCCGAGGTGAACCGCCAGAGGGCGAAGGGGTCGGCGGCGTCCAGGAGGACGACTGCGTTGAGGTAGGGGTCCTGATCGGGGCCACCGACCGGGGCCGTCTCGTACACGCCGGAGACGGCGAGCGGGGCGAGCAGCGCCACCGCGGCCTGCAGGTGGGCGAGCCGGTCGCCCAGGTTGGAGCCGAGGGAGAGCACCGCCTCCCGCCGGGCCCGCCCGCGCACGGTGACCGTGACGTCGTCGAACGGCAGCGGGATCGGCGCCGACGGCTTGTGCACCCGCACCGTCGCGGTCAGCACCAGCGCGGTGTCCAGGCAGACTGCCAGCAGCCGCTGGGCGAGCGTCTCGATCAGGTCGACCGGGTCGGAGGCGACCGCCGCGGCCAGCCGGTCGGCCAAGGCGCCGTAGTCGACGGTGCGGTCCAGGTCGTCGGTCTCGGGCGTCCCGACCTCGAGCGTGGCGTCGATGAGGAAGTCCTGCCCGTCCCGGCGCTCCTCCGGCAGCACGCCGTGGAACCCCCGGACCCGCAGTCCGTGCAGCTGGATGGCGACCATCTAGCGGCCGGCGGCGCGGCGCGCGGTGAGCAGCGCCGCCGCCACCCGCACCGCGTCGGACGCCGGACGGACGGCGTGCACCCGCACCGCCCAGGCGCCGGCCGCCGCGACCAGCGCCGTCATCGCCTGGGTGGCGTCGTCGCGCTCGAGGACAGGTCGGGGGGTGCCGTCCACGTCCGCCAACAGGGCGCCGAGGAACGACTTCCGGCTGGTGCCGACCAGAAGCGGGCGGCCGAGCGCGAACAGCCGGTCCAGCATCGCCAGCACGGTCCAGTTGTGGTCCGCCGTCTTCGCGAAGCCAATGCCGGGGTCGAGGATGATCTGGTCGGTGTCGATGCCGGCCGCGAGCGCCGTCTCGAGCCGGGCGGCCAGCTCCACCGTCATCTCGCGGATGAGGTCCCGGTAGAAGGCGCGGGACCGCATGTCCACGCTCGGGCCGCGGCTGTGCATGAGCACGTACGGCACTCCGCGGGCCGCGATGAGCGGGAACATCGCCGGATCGGCGCCGCCGCTCACGTCGTTGACCAGCACCGCCCCCGCATCGAGCGCCGCTTCGGCCACCGAGGCGCGGGCGGTGTCGACGCTCACCCGGGCGCCGGCGGCGACGAGGCCGGCCACCACCGGCTCCACCCGGTCGCGCTCGTCCGCCTCGGAGACGCGCACCGCGCCCGGCCGGGTGGATTCGCCTCCGACGTCGAGCACGTCGGCGCCTTCGTTGAGCATTTGCAACCCGGCCCGGACCGCGGCTTCCGCTGAGTCGAATCGGCCCCCGTCGGAGAACGAGTCGGGGGTGACGTTGACGATGCCGATCACCCGGGTGCGGCCGAGGCTGGGGAAGTTGCGGACGCTCATCGCACGGTCATACCGGATCCGCGGCGGTCGGCGGACATCAGCGCCGCGACAGGATCAGGCTCATCGCCTCGCTGCGGGTGGCGGCAGAGGCGCGGAACTGGCCGCGGACGGCGGACGTGAGGGTCTGAGCACCCGCCTTCTGAACCCCCCGGATCGACATGCACAGGTGCTCCGCCTCGATCACCACGATGACTCCGCGGGGGTCGAGCGCGTCCTGCAGCGCCTCGGCGATCTGCGTGGTCAGGCGTTCCTGCACCTGCGGCCGGCGGGCGAAGACGTCGACCAGGCGGGCCAACTTGGACAGGCCGGTGATCTGACCCTTCGCGTTCGGGATGTAGCCGACGTGCGCACGGCCGTAGAACGGCAGCAGGTGGTGCTCGCAGAGGCTGACCAGGGTGATGTCGCGGACGAGCACCATCTCGTCGTGACCCTCGTCGAAGACGGTGGCCAGCACCCCGGCCGGATCCTGGCTCAGCCCGGCGATCGTCTCCTGGTAGGCGCGCGACACCCGCGCCGGGGTGTCGCGGAGACCCTCCCGGTCGGGGTCCTCGCCGATGCCGATGAGCAGTTCACGCACCGCCGCCTCGACCCGGACCGCGTCGAAGCGGCCGGGACGAGGCAGGGTTGTGGCGACGAGTTCGGCCGACAGGTGGTCCGACTCCGCGGCCGTGGTGTCGCTCTGCTCAGCCATTCCCGCCCGGGCCGTTCCCGGTTCCGGGAATCGGCGGGGGCCAGTTGCCGGACGGCGGACCGCTCGGCGGGGGCGAACTCGGCTGGCTCGAACTCGGCTGGCTCGAGCTCGGCTGGCTCGACCCGGAGCCGGAGGGCTGCTTCTGCAGGTCCGGCGTGCCCGACCCGTCGCCGTGCGCGCCGTTGCTTCCGTTCGGCGCGGCCGCACCGTGGCCGTTCGCCTTTACCAGCGCGAGCTCCGCGGGCGTCGTGACCGGGGGCCGGCTGGACGGCCGTCGCTTGCCGGTGCCGGTCCACGAACCGCGGCTCTGGCGCTTGGTGACGGGGGCGAAGACCTCGAGCACCTGATCCTTGGACAGGGTCTCCTTCTCCATCAGCTGGAGCACGAGGTTGTCGAGCACGTCGCGGTACTCGACGAGCACCTCGAACGCCTCGTCGTGCGCGGTCTCGATCAGCCGGCGCACCTCCTCGTCGATGCGGGAGGCGACCTCTTCCGAGTAGTCGCGCTGGTGGCCCATGTCGCGGCCGAGGAACACCTCACCGGAGTCGTGGCCGAACTTGAGTGCACCGAGGCTGTCGCTCATCCCGTACTGGGTGACCATGGCCCGGCTGATCGCCGTCGCCTTCTCGATGTCGTTGCTCGCGCCGGTCGTCGGCTCGTGGAAGACCAGCTCCTCGGCGGTGCGTCCGCCGAGCAGCACGGCCAGCTGGTCGAGCATCTCCGAGCGGCTCTGGAGGTACTTGTCCTCCAGCGGCAGCTGCATCGTGTAACCCAGCGCGCGGCCACGGGGCAGGATCGTCACCTTGTGCACCGGGTCGGTGTTCGGCAGCGCGTGCGCGACGAGGGCGTGACCACCCTCGTGGTAGGCGATGGTCTTCTTCTCCTTGTCGCTCATCGCGCGGGTCTTGCGCTCCGGGCCGGCCATCACCCGGTCGATGCTCTCCTCGAGGATCACCATGGTGATCAGGTGCTGATCCATGCGTGCGGTGAGCAGCGCGGCCTCGTTGAGGACGTTGGCCAGGTCGGCCCCGGTGAAGCCGGGAGTCCGGCGGGCGATGACCTCGAGGTCGATGTCGGCGGCCATCGGCTTGCCCTTGGCGTGCACGGCAAGGATCGCCGCGCGGCCGAGCAGGTCGGGTCGGTCGACGGTGATCTGCCGGTCGAACCGACCGGGACGCAGCAGCGCCGGGTCGAGGATGTCCGGCCGGTTCGTCGCCGCGATCAGGATGACCCCGGTCTTGGCGTCGAAGCCGTCCATCTCGACGAGCAGCTGGTTCAGCGTCTGCTCGCGCTCGTCGTGGCCGCCACCGAGCCCAGCACCGCGGTGCCGCCCGACGGCGTCGATCTCGTCGACGAAGATGATCGACGGCGCGTTGGTCTTGGCCTGCTCGAACAGGTCGCGGACGCGCGATGCGCCGACACCGACGAACATCTCGACGAAGTCGGAGCCTGAGATCGAGTAGAAGGGCACCCCGGCCTCGCCGGCGACCGCTCGGGCGAGCAGCGTCTTGCCGGTGCCGGGCGGGCCGTAGAGCAGCACGCCCTTGGGGATCTTCGCCCCGACGGCCTGGAACTTGGCGGGCGCGGCGAGGAACTCTTTGATCTCCTCGAGCTCCTCGAGGGCCTCATCAGCCCCGGCGACGTCGGCGAACGTCGTCTTCGGGGTGTCCTTGCTGACCAGCTTGGCCTTCGACTTGCCGAAGTTCATCACGCGGCTGCCGCCGCCCTGCATGGAGTTCATGAAGAACAGCAGGAGTCCGACGACCAGCAGGATCGGCAGGAAGTTGATGAGCAGTGACAGCAGGATGCTGCTGCCCTGGACCGAGACCTCGTACTGGACGTTCTTCGCCTTCAACTGCCCGGCGAGCTGCTCGCCCTGGCCGGTGGCGTAGGAGGCGGCGTACTTCTTGCCGTTGGTGAGGTCGACCTCGATCCGCTGCTTGCTGTCGTAGATCTTGGCCTTGGCGACGTCGCTCGGCCCGTTGGGCTGGGGACCGTCGATCTGCGACTGCACCGCGTTCAGCGGCTCGTGCTTGTAGTCGCTGGTGTTGCTGAACAGCTGCGAGGAGAACGCGAGCAGCAGCAGGAACACGAGCAACCACAGCACCCAGCCACGGAAGATTCGTCTGCGGTTCATCTAGCTAGGGCACCAGGGCGAGGTACCCCGTCCTCCTGACGTGTCGACTGCCCGAAGGCGAAGCACCAGCCTAGCGCCGGTTGATCTCGCCATCCGTCCAACGGACGGGCGAACATGCCTGTTCCACTACAGCCCAGACACCTGATTTCGCAATACCCGGTACCACAACACCCTGATTTCGCGGCACCTGACTCAACAGCACCTGACTCAACAGCACCTGACTCATCGGCACCCGGCTCAGTGCCGCACGCCGCCGGCGGCGATGGCCTCCGGGGTCAGCTTCCCGATGTAGGGGAGGTCGCGGTAGTGCTCGGCGTAGTCGAGCCCGTAGCCGACGACGAACTCGCTCGGGATGTCGAACCCGACGTAGCGCACCTCGAGGTCGACCTTCAGCGCCTCGGGCTTGCGCAGCAGCGCCAGCACCTGCACCGACGCCGGGTTGCGGCTCCCCAGGTTGCGGATCAGCCAGGACAGCGTCAGCCCGGAGTCGATGATGTCCTCGACGACCAGCACGTCCTTGCCCTCGATCGAGCGATCCAGATCCTTGAGGATGCGCACCACCCCGGATGATGACGTGGCTGAGCCGTAGCTGGAGACGGCCATGAACTCCATGGTCGCGGGGACCGTCAGCGCCCGGGCGAGATCGGCCATCACCATGACCGCGCCCTTCAGCACGCCCACCAGCAACAACTCTCGGCCGGCGTAGTCGACGTCGACCGCCTGCGCCAGCTCGAGCACCTTGTCCGCGATCTCCTGCTCGGAGACGAGGACCTCGGCGATGTCCGGGTGGTCGCTCTTCGACGGCCGGGCGGCCGTGGGCGGCGGAGACCGTCGAGCTATCGAGACCGCAGGAGCAGCGTCAGCCATGCAGAGGACCTCTTTCGGCGCCGCTAAAGGTCGATCCGGACGAACTCGATCCTGCCACTCCGCCGACGGGCCGACACCCCGCCCGGTAGCGACAGCGGTCCCTGGCCGTGCCAGCGGGTCACCAGCGCGTCGAGTTCGGCGACGTGGCCGGCGGCGAGGTCCGTCGCGGGGCAGCCCGCGCGGAGTGCGCAGCGGCGCAGGACCCGCGTCCGGACGGCCCGGTCCAGCCCGCTCAGAACGGTCACGTCCGACGGATCCGGCGCGTCCAGCACGCGGTCGGCGGCCGCATCGAGGGCGTCGGCGTCGTCCCGTAGCAGGTCGGCGGAGCGGGCGAGCGCCGGCACCGCGCCGGGTCCGAGCACCTCGGTCAGGACGGGCAGGAGCTCGGACCGGACCCGACTCCGGAGGAAAGCCGGGTCGTCGTTGGCGGGGTCGTCCCAGACCGGCAGCCCGGAGACCCGGCAGAACTCCCGGGTCTCGCTGCGCCGCAGGCCGAGCAGCGGTCGCCGCAGGCTCCCCTCCCGCGCCGCCATCCCGGCGAGCGTTCGGCTGCCGCTGCCGCGGGCGAGCCGTAGCAGCACGGTCTCCGCCTGGTCGTCGAGGGTGTGACCGAGGAGCAGGGCGACGGCGCCGAGGCGGTCGCGGGCGGCGAACAGGGCTTCGCGGCGGCGGTCCCGGGCCTGACCTTCCGACCGGGGGGCGGGGGCCGACACGACCTGGCTGGGTTCGAGCCCCAAGGCGCGGCCGAGCTCCGCAACGTCGGCGGCCCGTTGGTCCGAGCCGGCGGACCAGGCGTGGTCGACGGTCAGCAACCCGGCGCGGACCCCGTGGCGGGGCGCCTCGAAGGCGACAGCGGCAGCCAGCGCGGTCGAATCGGCCCCGCCGGATGCGGCAACCAGCACCAGGTCGTGCGGTTCGAGGTCGGCCAGCGCGGCGCGTACGTGGTGTCGGACCGCGGCCACCACCGGGGGAGGACCGGCCACCGGCGCTCCCTCAGGCGGTGGGACCGAGGACGGGGGCGGCGAGCACCCGTTGCATCCACGCCTTCGGGTCAGAGATCTCGGCGCGGGTCGGCAGGGTCTCCGGCGAGGTCCAGACCTCGTTGAAGCCATCGACCCCGACCGCCTCGACCACGGCCCGGACGAACGCGCCGCCCTGGCGGTACTGCTGCATCTTCAGGTCCAGGCCGAGCAGCCGGCGGACCAGCCGGTCGAGGGGGGAACCGCCGTCGCGCCGGGCTTCGAACGCCTGCCGGATGGCAGCGACGGTCGGCACCACCTGCGGACCCACGGCGTCCATGACCTGGTCGGCGTGCCCTTCGAGCAGGCTCATCAGAGCCTGCATCCGGTCCAGGACCGCGCGCTGCTCCGGCGTCTGCATCGCCTCGACCAGGCTCGTGCCGTCCCTGCGGCGGACCGCCGAGATCGCGCTCTTGATCCGGGCGGCGAGGGCGGACGGGTCGAGATCGGTCGCGTCGACGAAGGCGGCGACCTCGCTCTCCAGGTGGCCACGCAGCCAGGGGACGGCGTGGAACTGGACGCGATGCGTCTGCTCGTGGAGGCAGACCCAGAGCCGGAAGTCGCGCGGGACCGCGCCGATCTTGCGTTCGACCTCCGCGATGTTCGGCGCGACGAGGGCGAGCCGGCCGCCAGGGCCGGGGACCTCGTCCGGCGGCAGAAACACCTCGAACTGGCCGAGGACCTTGCCGGCCAGGAACGCGAGCGCGCCGCCGATCTGGACCCCGGTGATCCGGCGCCCGATGCTGCGCGACACCGGGCCGCTGCCGCTACGGGCGGCGAGCTTGCCCAGCAGCGGGGTGGTGATCGCCCGGAGCCCCGCGACGTTCGACCGGAGCCATTCCTTGCGGTCGACGACCACCACGGGCGGAGCGGCGCCCTGCGGGATCAGGCGGGTGTACTCGACGACGTGCTTCTCGGCCTCGACGGCGAGCTCGCGTAGGTCGGCGACGATCTCGTCGGCCTCGGCGCGGGTCAGCTGCGGCCCGGGCCGTACCAGCCGTCGTCCGGTGGCGACGGCAATATCCCAGTCCACGAGCTCGGGCTCCGCCATGGGCGCAGCCTACGTGGGACGCCTCGGCGGCAACCGGGACGATTTCACCGGCATCCGCACCCCGCCAGGGTGGCCGCGACCCGGTCCATCGCCTGCTCACCGCTGCTGAGATCGGCGGTCGGGGCCCGCAGGGCGAACACGAGCACCCGCCCGTTCTTGGTCTTGACCAGGCCGGCGAGGGCGTTCATGCCGGCCAGCCGACCACTCTTGGCGTGGACGACGCCGGCCCCCGCGCGGGTGAGGGCAGTCCGGTAGCGCGGTGCCAGCGTGCCGGTGCGTCCCGCGACCGGGAGCCCGTCGACGATCGGGCGCAACTCCGGATGGGCCGGGTCGGACGCCATCCGCAGGATGTCGACGAGCAGCGCCGGCGGCACCCGGTCGGCCTGCGACAGCCCGCTGGCGTCGTGCATCTGCACCCCCGCGGTGGACAGCCCCAGCTGCTGCAGCCCGTCCAGTACTGCCGACGCCGTGCCCGCGAAGTCGCCCGTTCGACCGGCGTGCACGGCGAGCACTCGACCGAGCGCTTCGGCGAGATCGTTGTCACTCTCGGCCAGCATGTGCTGGACCAGCGCGGACAGCGGCGGGCTCGACACCGTGCCCACCAGACGCGCCCCGGGCGGGACCCGGCCGAGGCCGGAGCCGCCGACGGTCACCCCGGCCGCGCCCAGCGCGTGCCGCATCTCCTCGGTGGCGGCCACGCTCGGAGTGGTCGCCCGCCGTTCCTGCACGGTCAGGGCCGCCACCGGCGCGACCTGGGACTGCAGGTAGTAGGGCTGCCAGCCGACGGCGGCCGGCGGACCGGTGAACAGTCCCGCGTCGCCCACGACGTGGTCGGCGTGCGTCACGCCCGCCTTACGAACCTGTTGGGCCAGGTCGTCGAGGTTCGCCGGGTCGTCGAGCTGCCCGTGGGTCAGCTGCTCGGTCCGCACGCGGCTCGGCGCAAGCGTCGGGTCGCCGCCGCCCACCAGGTAGATCGTTCCACCCGCGACGTAGGCCTTGGTCTGCAGGCGGGCCTGCGGGCCGAGTTGGTGCAGCACTGCGGCCGCTATCAGCAGCTTGGCGGTGGAGGCAGGTGCCTCGGGCGTCTGGGCGTCCTGGCTGAACAGCGGCTGTCCGGTCGTGAGGTCGGCCACATCCAGTTGGGGAGCCCCGGAGAAGCCGTGATCGCTCAGCGGCCCGCGGAGGGCCGAGGCGAGCCGACGGGGGTCGGGCATCGGGGGTCCGCCAGTGGCGCCAGCGCTCGCCGGTGGGCTGGCAGAGGCGGCGGGTGGTTGCGGCCCAGCTTTCGCGTCGCTCGTCGCCCGGCCGCCCGGCCATTGCCACGCCACGCCGGCGCTTGCGAGAAGTACCAGCACGGCGGCGGCGGCGACCAGGACGACCCGCCGACGGGTGGCCCGATGGGCACCTCCACCGACTCGTCGCATATGCGGAACACTAGGTGGTGCTCAGCAGTGTGTGGCCGCAGTGCCCGATGGGCAGATGCCAGTCCTAGAGGCAAAGCGTGAGCCGCAGAGCAGTGAGAGGTAGGAGCCGGTGGAGTTCGACGTCCTCATCGAGATTCCGCGGGGGACCCGGAACAAGTACGAGATGGACCATGAGTCCGGACGTATCCGGCTGGACCGCATGCTGTTCACCGCGACCCGTTATCCCTCCGACTACGGCTACATCGAGGACACCCTCGGCGGCGACGGTGACCCGTTGGACGCCCTGGTCCTCGTCGAGGAGCCGACCTTTCCGGGCTGCCTCATCAAGTGCCGCACCATCGGCATGTTCAAGATGAGCGACGAGAAGGGCCCGGACGAGAAGGTCCTGTGTATTCCGGTTGCCGACGTCCGGCAGGAGCACCTGCGCGACATCCGGCACTACCCGGACTTCGACAAGCTGGAGATCCAGCACTTCTTCGAGACCTACAAGGACCTCGAGCCCGGCAAGTCCGTCGAGGGTGCGACCTGGGTCGGCCGCGCCGAGGCCGAGGCCGAGATCGAGAACAGCCGCCAGCGGCTCAAGGACGCCGGGGGCTACCCCCACCACTAGCCAGTCGCTGGCCCGGGCAGTCGTCAGGCCTGTGGCATCCTGAGACGACAGCCTGACCCGCCGGGACACGTTATCTCCGGGCCCAGGCACGCCGGCCGGAGTAGCTCAGTGGCAGAGCAATCGCCTCGTAAGCGATAGGTCGCGGGTTCAATCCCCGCCTCCGGCTCTGCTTCGGAGGTTTGCGGACGCGTCGCTCGGGTTTATCGGGAACTCGATCCGGGCTCTACAGCTTGAGGGTGATGCGATGTCAGCCGGGCATTCGGGGCCTCGCCCTGGTCCGGACGGCCGATCTTCCGGCTCCACCCATGCCTCATGTCTGCTGCTCGCCGAGGACGACGAAGCGTCCCGCACCGCATTGGCCCGCAGTCTGGAGCGCTACGGCTACCGGGTTCTCGAAGCCGCTGACGGTGAAGCGGCCCTTCGGCTGTTCGGCGCCGCCCGGGGCGAGGTGGACCTGGTGGTGCTCGACATCGGCATGCCTCGCCTCGACGGCTACGCGGTGCTGAGCCGGCTCCGGCAGACCAGCGACGTCCCGGTGATCATGCTCACCGGTCGCGGCGAAGAGGTCGACCGTGTCGTCGGCCTCGAGCTCGGCGCGGACGACTACGTGCTCAAGCCCTACTCACTCCGAGAGCTCGTCGCCCGCATACGTGCCCGGCTTCGGCGCCAGCCGGACCGGGCGGCAGCGGCGGAACCGGCGGCCGACCAGACGCTCGTGTTCGGTGACCTCACCGTCGATCGACGGGCCCGCGAGGTGCACGTGGCCGGGGAACGGATCGACCTCACCGCCCGGGAGTACGAACTACTGGCCTTCCTCGCCGGACACCCCCGGCAGGTCTTCAGCCGCGAGGAGCTCCTCGAGAACGTGTGGGGCACGCGCTTCCAGGACCCGGCCACGGTCACCGAACATGTGCGCCGCGTCCGCGTGAAGGTCGAGACTCGGCCGGGGCGCAAGCTGCTGACGACCCTGCGCGGGATGGGGTACCGGTTCGATCCCTGACCTGCTGGGCGGACGCCCTTGTGGGGCAGGCGCGATCACCTTGTGGCGCAGGCGTCAGGAACCTTCTCCTGCCTGCGTCGACTCGTACTGTTGCCGTGGCGAGCAGACTGACGTCCGGCTGCACGAACACCGCCGACCGCCCTCGTCGAGCCGAACGGTCACGGCGTCCGTCGGCACCGAGCGGCCGATGACGCGGCCCGGGCCCTCGGGGCTGTCCACCTGCGCTCCGATCGCCGGTGCCGTCTCGGCGAACTTCTGGTAAAGCGGGTGCTCGTACTTCAGGCAGCACATGAGCTTCCCGCAGGCCCCGCTGATCTTCAGGGGGTTGATCGGGAGGTCCTGGTCCTTCGCCATTCGGATGCTCACCGGCTCGAAGTCCTTGAGGAAGGTGGCGCAGCACAGGTCTCGACCGCAGGGCCCGATCCCGCCCTGGACCCGGGCATCGTCCCGGGCCGAGAGTTGACGCAGCTCCACCCGGGCGTCGAGCGTGCGGGACAGGTCGCGGACGAGCTGCCGGAAGTCCACCCGTTCGGGCGCGGTGAAGAAGACGATGACGTGTTCGCGCTCGGGGAGGTAGTCGACCGCTACCACCTTCATGTCCAGCCCTAGGGTGCGCACCAGCCGCTTGCTCGCGACCCGCGCCTCGGCCCGCCGTCGACGTGTCTGGTCCCGGCGAACCAGGTCGGCCTCGCTCGCGATGCCGGCCAGCATCGACAGGTTGCCGACCGGTTCGGAGACCTCCTGCGGGGCCCAGACGCATTCCGCGACCTCGGGGCCGTCGTCGGTCGGGACGAGGACGAGGTCGCCGACGGCGGGGCGGTGCGGTCCCGGATCGAAGTAGTACAGCTTGCCGTACCGCTCGAACGACACCGCGCAGACCAGCGTCATGGCCCACCTCCTGGCGGCACCCTGGCGGCACCTAGCGGCACCCTAGCGTCACTGGGTGTGTCCCCTTCGGGGCGCACCGGCTTCCCTTGCCACCTGCCCTGTTGGGGGTGGTGGTATTGGTTGCCGTCCGAGTTGCCCACACCCACTCAGGCGGTGCGCAGCTGGAGTGCGAGCGACTCGATCGCGAGCTGGGCCGAGATGCCCGGCGTCTCCTCCAGCGCGGCGCGGCAGGCGAGGACCGCATCCAGCCGGCGTAGAGTCTGTTCGGCGCAGCTCGACGAGGCTGCGGCGAGGATCTCCCGCCGTTGGTCGTCGTGCACCCACTCGATGCCGGCCCGGTCGTGCGCGTCGAGCTGCTCGGCCAGCACGTCGCGGTACCAGGCGGCCAGGTCGACGAGCGCCCGGTCGACGGCGTCGAGCACGGACCGCCGCCCGCGGCTCTTCTGCCGCTTCTCGAGGTCCTTCAACGCCCCCGCCGCCCCACGGACCTGCATCGAGGCCCGCCGGGTGCCCTTACCGCCGGACAGTGTGGCCTGCAGTTCGGCGGTCTCGGTGGCGTTCCGGTCGGAGTTCAGGCCCCCGGCCTCCTCCTCGGCGGCTTCCACGAGATCGGCCGCGGCGGCGAGGCAGTCGGCGACGGTGTTCAGTCGGGTCGGCAACCGGAGGACCTCCGCGCGGCGGGCACGCGCGTTCTCATCGGTCGCGAGCCGCCGGGCGCGGCCGACGTGGCCCTGCGACGCCCGCGCCGCGAACGTCGCGATGCTGCGGTCGACGCCCTCCGACTCGAGCACGTGCGCGACGTCGGAACTGCTCGGCGGGCGCAGCTGGACGAGCCGGCACCGGGAGCGGATTGTCGGCAACACGTCGTCGACCGCGGGTGCGCACAGCAGGAAGACGGTGCGTTCGGCCGGTTCCTCCAGCGCCTTGAGCAGCGCGTTGCCGGCCGGTTCGGTGAGCCGGTCCGCGTCCTCGACCAGCAGGATCCGCCACCGTCCGGTGGTCGGCCGCATGGCGGAGGCGAGAACCAGCGCCCGGGCGTCGTCGACGCCGATGGATAGCCCCTCCGGGCGCAGCACGGTCAGGTCGGCGTGCGTCTCCGCGAGCACGGTGGTGCAGGCGGTGCACTGCCCGCAGCCGGGGCGTATCGACCCGTCGAGGGACTCCTCGGGTGCCGTGCACTCGAGCGCGGCAGCGAAGGCCCGCGCGGCGACCGAGCGACCGGAGCCGGCGGCCCCGACGAACAGCCACGACGATGTCATCCCGTCCCCGCTGGCGGCCCGGGCCAGGTCGGCGGCAATATCGCCCTGCCCGATCAGGGCGGAGAAGACGCTCATACGTTGACCGAATCCGGCGCGGCGGATGGGTCCGGGATCGGCTGCGGCGTCGACGGTTCCGTTGTCCCCGTTGTCGCCGCCGGGGGCAGGGTGGGCTCGACCGCGCGGCGCACGGCGGCCGCCACGTCGTCCGGACTCTGCGCGGCGTTCACCAGGGCGTAGCGCGGCGAGTCCTCGGCGACCAGGCGCAGGAAGCCCTTCCGGATGCGCTCGTGGAACTCCCGGGTCTCGGCCTCCATGCGATCCGTCTCCATGCCGCTGGCCCGGCCACGGGCCCGCGCCCGGGCCATGCCCTCGTCGACGGGCAGATCCAGCAGCACCGTGAGGTCCGGCAGCAGCTCGGAGGTGGCCCAGCGCGAGATGCGGCTGATCGTCTCGGGGTTCAGCCCCCGCCCGTACCCCTGGTAGGCGATCGAGGAGTCCACGTAACGATCGGTGATGACGATCGCGCCGCGCTCCAACGCCGGCCGCACGACACGGGCGACGTGCTCGGCTCGGTCGGCGGCGTAGAGCAGGGCCTCGGTCTCGTCGGTCACCTCGACCGTCGGGTCGAGCAGCAGCCGGCGCAGATGCTGGCCGACAGCCGTGTCGCCTGGCTCGCGGGTGACGATGACCTCATGGCCCAGCTCGCGGAGATGAGCCGCGAGCCGCTCGGCCTGCGTCGACTTCCCGGCGCCCTCACCGCCTTCCAGGGCGAGGAAGCGACCCTCGTACGGGGGGACGGCAGGGCGCAGGTAGCCGCCGCGGACCGCCTTCCAGATCTCGGGCAGCACCGCGACGCCGGGCCGGTCGTCCATCTGCCGGTAGGAGATCAGGCCGACGGCGACCGCGATCAGCCCGCCGGCCAGCAGCACCACGGTGACGCCGTCCGCACGGATGGTGACCCGGCTGAAGTGGAAGGCGTGCTTGCCGATGAGGCCGACGAGGAAGGGAGCGGCTGCGAGCACGAAGAGCAGCTCGAGCCGGACGATTGACTGCACCAGCGCGAACGTGCGCCCCCGCAGCTCGTCGGACACTTCGCGGCCGAGCAGCGTCAGCCCGGTGACCCAGGCGACGCCGGAGAACGCGCCGACGAAGATCACGATCAGCAGCGAGAGCACGAGGTTCGGGGAGACGGCGACCAGCGCGAGGGAAACGCCGCCGAGGGTCACCGCGATGCCGAACAAGCGTCGGCGGCTGTAGCCACCGAGCAGCCGCGGACCACCCGCGATGCCGGCGGCGAGCCCGAGGAAGACCGCCCCGAACAGCACGCCGTAGGCCGCGTCACCGCCGTCGAGCAGCTCCACGTAGAGGCGGCCCAGCGAGATCGTCGTACCGGCCCCGGCGAACCCACCGAGGATGCCGACGACGAGTCCTCGGACCAGCGGGTCACGCCGGACGAAGGAGAAGCCGTCCCCGATCGACTGCAGGACGCCGACCGCCGTCCCGTCCGGGGAGACCGCCGGCCGTGCGCGCCCGATCGTGTGCAGCGAGGAGACGGTCGCGGCGGAGACCAGGAAACTCGCCGCGTTCACGAACAGCGCCAGCGCGGTCGTGCGGTGCGTGAAGAACGGCACGGCGTCGCCGAGCGGCGTCGAGAGCGTGGAGAGCAGGGCGAACAGGCCGGCCGCCGGTGCCGCCGAGCCGTAGGTGCTGAACAGGCTGAGCTGGTTGGCCGCCTCGAGCCGGTCCTTGGGAACCAGGTTCGGGACGCTTGCCTCCTTGGCCGGGATCCACAGCAGGCTCGCGCACTCGATGAGGAACGACGCGACCAGGAGCCACCAGACGCCGTGGACGAATGGGATCGAGACGAACAGTGCGCACCGGATGATGTCGCAGACCACCATCGTCACGCGGCGGTTGAGCCGGTCGGCCAGCGCGCCGGCCAGCGGTCCGAACAGCAGCGAGGGCACCAGTCGCACGCCGAGGACCGCGCCGATGGCGTAGGCCTTCGCGGAGTAGCCGGTGTTGAGTTCCTGCGCCAGGGCGGTCGTGGCCAGCAGCCCCAACCAGTCGCCGAGGCTGGAGAAGCTCAGCGCGATCCACAGCCGGCGGAAGGCCGGGATGCGCAGCACCGCCCGCACATCGCTGACGGGCATCTCGCCGCCGGCGGTCAGGTTCGGCGTGCCGGCCCCGGCGCCGGTGGGTGTGCCGTCGGCGGGAGGCGGGGTCAGGCTCGCGATCTCACACCTCCTCCGACACCCAGTGGCGCCAGGTCCGGCGACCATGCTAGGCGCGAGATCGCCGGTTACGCGGCTTTCTGCACAGCCACGCGTCCAGCCGGGGTGCGGTCGCTCACCCGGAGTCGCGGGTCCGCTTCGCCGGAGCTCGCTTCGTCGCCTTCGTAGCGGCCGATTTCGTCGTCGACTTGGTCGTCTTCGTGGCAGTCGCCTTCTTCGCCGCGGCTTTCTTGGCCACCGCCTTTTTGGCGGGTGCACGTCGAGCGGCCTTCTTCGCCGGGGCCGGCCCACGCGCCCGGCGTTCGGCGAGCAGCTCCGACCCGCGCTCGGCGTTGATCTCCTCGACGGTGTCGCCCTTGCGGAGGCTGGCGTTCGTCTCGCCGTCGGTAACGTACGGACCGAAGCGGCCCTCCTTGACGACCATCGGTTTGCCGGACGCCGCGTCGGTGCCGAGCTCGCGCAGTGGCGGGGCCGCGGCCCGCGCGGCTCCCCGGCCGCGTGTCTTCGGCTGGGCCAGCAGCGCCAGTGCGTCGTCGAGGGTGACCGTGAACAGCTGCGCCTCGCTCTCCAGCGAGCGCGAGTCCGAGCCCTTGCGGATGAAGGGGCCGTACCGGCCGTTCTGCGCAGTGATCTCCTCGCCGTCCGCGGTCCCGAGTACGCGGGGCAGCGTGAGCAGCTGCAACGCGTCTTCGAGCGTCACGGTCTGCGGGTCCATGCTGCTGAACACGCTGGACCGGGTCGCGTCGTCGTCCGGGCCACGCTGCACGTACGGGCCGAAGCGGCCGTTCTTCAGCGTGATCTCGGCGCCGGTCGCCGGATCGGTGCCGAGCACTCGGTCGTCGGAGGGTGCGGCGAGCAGTTCGTGCGCCTTCTCCACGGTGAGCTCGTCCGGCGGCAGGTCGTCCGGCAGGCTCGCCCGCTGGTCACCCTCCTGCACGTACGGGCCGTAGCGGCCGATCCGCACCACCGGGCCGGCCATGTCGGCCTCGCGGCCTGCGGCGTCGTCGACCCCGGTCATGCGGGCGATCGACAGCGAGTTGACCTCGCGGGCGTCGATGTCCGACAGCCGTTCGGAGACCAGCCGCTTCAGCCCCCCGGCCCGGGCCAGACCGTGCTCGTGGCCCTGGTCGCTGCCGAAATAGAAGCGGGTCAGCCAGTCGGTGCCGGCGCGCCGCCCACCGGCGATCTCGTCGAGGTCGTCCTCGACGCTGCTGGTGAACCGGTAGTCGACGAGCCGGCCGAAGTGATCCTCGAGCAGCTTGACGACGGCGAACGCCAACCAGGTCGGCAGAAGCGCCGAACCCTTCTTCCAGGCGTAGCCGCGGTCCTGGATGGTCGACAGGATGCTGGCGTAGGTCGAGGGCCGGCCGATGCCGAGCTCCTCCAGCGTCTTGACCAGGCTCGCCTCGGTGTAGCGGGCGGGCGGTGAGGTGCTGTGCCCCCGCGGGTCGAGCGAGCGGGCGTCGAGCCGGTCGCCCTCGCGCACCGGCGGCAGTCGCCGCTCGCGGTCCTCGAGCTCGGCGTCCGGGTCGTCGGAACCCTCGACGTAGGCCCGCAGGAAGCCTGGGAACGTGATGACCTTGCCGCTGGCGGTGAAGACGACGTCCTCACCGCTGCTGCTGGCCGCGCCGATCCGCACGGTCGCGCTGGTGCCGGTCGCGTCGGCCATCTGGCTCGCGACGGTCCGCTGCCAGATCAGCTCGTAGAGCCGGAACTCGTCGCTGTTCACCTGACCGGCGACCTGGCCGGGCGTGCGGAAGGTGTCGCCCGCGGGTCGGATCGCCTCGTGGGCCTCCTGGGCGTTCTTGACCTTCCGGCTATAGGTGCGCGGCTTGTCCGGCACGTACTCCGGGCCGTACAGCTGCGCCGCCTGGGACCGCGCCGCGGCGACGGCCGTCTCCGACAAGGCGATCGAGTCGGTGCGCATGTAGGTGATGAAGCCGTTCTCGTACAGCCGCTGCGCCACCTGCATCGTGCGGGTACTGGAGAAGCGGAGCTTGCGCCCCGCTTCCTGCTGCAGCGTCGATGTCATGAACGGCGCGTAGGGGGAGCGGCGGTACGGGCGTTCCTCGACCGAGCGGACCGCGAAGCGGGCGTCGGCCAGCCGGTCGACGAGTCCGCGGGCGGCCGCCTCGTCCAGCTGGACAGTGCTGGCGGGGGCGGCGGGGTTGTCGCCCTTGAGTCGGCCCTTCGAGTCGAAGTCGCGACCGGACGCGACCCGCCGATCGTCGACCGAGACCAGGGTCGCGGGCAGCGGCAGGGCGCGATCGCCCTCGCTATTCCCGGCAACGCCGACTCCGACATTCCCGGCAACGACTCCGACATTCCCGGCAAAGCCGAACACCCCGAAGATGTCCCAGTAGTCGGCGGTCCGGAAGGCCATCCGCTCGCGTTCGCGGTCGACGAGGATCCGGGTGGCAACGCTCTGGACCCGGCCCGCCGACAGCTTCGGCATGACCTTCTTCCACAGCACCGGGGAGACCTCGTAGCCGTAGAGCCGGTCGAGGATGCGTCGGGTCTCCTGGGCGTTGACGAGGTCCTCGTCGATCTCCCGCGGGTTGTCGACGGCGTTCCGGATCGCCTGCGGGGTGATCTCGTGGAACACCATCCGTCGCACCGGGACCTTCGGCTTCAGGGTCTGCAGCAGGTGCCAGGCGATCGCCTCGCCCTCGCGGTCCTCATCCGTTGCGAGGTAGAGCTCGTCGGCGTCCTTCAGGAGGCTCTTGAGCTTGGCTACCTGCGCCTTCTTGTCGGCTGTGACGATGTAGAGCGGCTCGAAGCCGTTCTCGACGTCGACGCCGAGGCGGGCCCACGGCTTGCCCTTCTGGGCGGGAGGGACGTCGGCGGCGTTGCGCGGGAGGTCACGGATATGACCGATCGACGACTCGACCGTCCAGCCGGCACCGAGGTAACCGGCGATGGTCCGGGCCTTGGCCGGAGATTCCACGATGACGAGGCGGCGGCCGCCGTCGGTGGCGGTCACAGCACCACCGGTGGTGGACTCGACGGAGTCATCGGTTTCGGCCACCACGATGTCATTTGTGGTGGCCACCACCCCGTCCTCGGGACCCGCGTCGGCTGCTGCAGAACGGGCCGTTCTCGCGCGCGGCGGCAACGGCATCTCCCTGTCTGTTCGGAGGCTTTGTCTCTGGGGGCGAAAGTCTGGGGGGCGAAAGTCTGGGGGGGCGAAATCTGCTGGTGCGAGTTCTCTGCTGGTGCGGCTAGCTGCCAACCGGGTCGGCGTCGTCTCCGGCGGCCGATGGCTCGGGCAGATGCCGGACCCTACCGATGCCGGGCTGTCCCGGTGGTCTCGTTGCGGTCGGCCAGGACGACGCTGGTGCCCCGGGTGGAGGTTCGCCGACCAGGTCGGCCAAGCGGGCCAGTCGTCGGCTTCCGACGAGACGGTACGCTGGACCATCCGCTCGCGGCCCGAGGAAGATGCCCGGGACGCCCAGCTCGGCCAGTGCCGCCCCCGCCACCGCCCATCGCCGCGGAGCGCTCGGCGCGAGCCTGAACCGAAAACCGCGCCCGCCGCCGCCGCGGCTGCCGAGACCGTCCGCGACGCCTGCCGAGACGGCCCACCACCACAGGCGATGACCGTCGAGGTGCAGGGTCTGCGGGGCGACCAGGGTCGCGCCACGGGTCCAGCGGTCGACCAGGGGGAAGAGCCGGGGGTCGAAGCGGGTCCTTACGGAGACGGCGTGCGGGCGTGCCGCGCTGGCGGACGGCCGGTTCGGCGCAAGCAGGTTCAGCTCGTCCAGCCGGGCCTCGAGCGCGGTGACCCGCCACGCGTCGTCGACGAGCACCGACACCCGGGCGGTGTCCGCCAGGGCACCGGAGCCGCGGACGACGTGGCTCGTTCCGCACAGCAGCCCCTCGAGGTCGGCCACGCCGGCCGGCGCGACGTCACCGGCGAGCAGGGACAGTTGCCGGTTCGGCAGCCGTCCGGCCGGTTCCAACGGGCGGGTCACGGCCGAAAGGTATCCCTCCGACGTGGGACGAGGGTGATGACGGGCGCGACGTCGACCTCGGTCCGCAGGCTGTTGGCTACGTAGCACTCCCGGTGCGCGACTTCGCAGAGGTGCCGCACGCGCTCCTCGGTGACCTCGGTGTCGCGACCAACCACTCGCTCGACGACAGTGATCCGCGGGTGCAGTTGGATGGTGGTCAGTCCCACGGGTGCACGCGAGTCGGGCATCTCGCCGGAGGCGTCGTCACTGTAGTGCAGCACCTCGATCCGGGCCCGCGCCGCGACCGCCAGGAACGACAGCAGTTGGCACGAGGCGGCCGCCAGCACCAGCAACTGCTCGGGATTGGGCACGGCCGCGTCCCCGCCGAAGGCTGCGTCACCGGACAGCGGGAGCACCAGCCCGCCGCTCGGCATCTCGCCGGCGTGTCGGCGGTCGTAGCCGGCGTAGCCCTCGGCCGTGCTGCCGGACCAGGCCACCCGGCTGGTGTACGTGTGCAGGTGGCTCACGTGCACAGGGTGTCATGGGAGAGCGGGTGCCACGGGAGAGCGGGTGCCACGGGAAAGCAGAAGGGGCCGCCCCGATCCGGGACGGCCCCTTCCGTGGAGTGCGTGCGGTCAGACGCCGACCCGCTGCGGACTCTCGACCGCTCCGGCGTCGCCGTCGCCACCGGCGTCTGCCAGGGCGGTGCTCCGGCGCTTGCTGATCCACACGGCGGCGATCAGCACGGCCGCTGCGACCACGGCGATCGCGATGCGGAGCGGCTTGTTCTCGTCCTTGCCGATCGACAGTTGCACGACGGCCGGGACGATCAGCAGCGACACCAGGTTCATCACCTTGAGCAGCGGGTTGATGGCCGGGCCGGCGGTGTCCTTGAACGGGTCACCGATCGTGTCGCCGACGACCGTGGCGGTGTGGGCCTCGGAGCCCTTACCGCCGTAGTTGCCGTCCTCGACCAGCTTCTTGGCGTTGTCCCAGGCCCCACCGGAGTTGGACAGGAACACCGCCATCAGCACACCGGAGGCGATGGCGCCACCGAGGAAGGCGCCGAGCGGGGAGAAGCCCAGCCCGAAGCCGACCGCGATCGGGGCCAGCACCGCGAGGGTGCCGGGGGTGATCAGCTCGCGCAGCGAGTCCTTGGTGCAGATGTCCACCACACGGCCGTAGTCCGGACGCTCGGTGCCCGCCATGATTCCGGGACGGGTGCGGAACTGCTCCCGGACCTCGTAGACCACGCGACCGGCGGCGCGGGAGACCGCGTTGATGGCCAGACCGCTGAACAGGAACACCACGGCCGCACCGAGGATGACGCCGACCAACGCGTCCGGGTAGGCGATCCCCAGGTGCACCCGGTCGTTCAGGGTGGCCGGGTCGACCCCGGCCTTGCGGACCTCGGTGATGACCGTGTCGGTGAACGAGCCGAACAGCGCGGTCGCGGCGAGCACGGCGGTCGCGATCGCGATGCCCTTGGTGATGGCCTTCGTGGTGTTGCCGACGGCATCGAGGTCGGTGAGGACCTGAGCACCGCGTTCGTCGACCTCGCCGCTCATCTCGGCCACGCCCTGGGCGTTGTCCGATACCGGGCCGAAGGTGTCCATCGAGACGATGACGCCGACGGTGGTGAGCAGACCGGTACCGGCGAGCGCAACGCAGAACAGCGAGATCGTCAGGGTGGAACCGAGCAGGTAGGCGCCGTAGACACCGGCGCCGATGAGGATGGCGGAGTAGACCGCCGACTCGAGGCCGACGCTGATGCCGGCGAGCACCGTGGTGGCGGGACCGGTCAGCGAGGACTTCGCGATGTCCAGTACCGGGCGCCGGTTCGTCTCGGTGAAGTAGCCCGTCAGCAGCTGGATGGCCGCGGCGAGGACGAGACCGATGATGACGGCCGCGAGGGCGATGATCCGTGGGTCACCCTTAGCCGCTGCACTCTCGGCGTTCGCGCCGGTCAGCTTCGAGAACGACGACGGCAGGTAGACGAAACAGGCGATCGCGACGAGCACGGCAGAGGCCCCGGCGGAGATGAAGAAGCCGCGGTTGATGGCCGACAGCCCGCTGCGGTCCCCGGGGCGCGGCGTGGTCGCGAAGATGCCGATGAGGGCGGTCACGACGCCGATCGCCGGGATGATCAACGGGAAGATGAGGCCCTTGGTGCCGAAGGCGGCCGAACCGAGGATCAGCGCCGCGACCAGGGTCACCGCGTAGGACTCGAACAGGTCCGCGGCCATGCCGGCACAGTCGCCGACGTTGTCGCCAACGTTGTCAGCGATGGTGGCGGCGTTGCGCGGGTCGTCCTCCGGGATGTTCTGCTCGACCTTGCCGACCAGGTCGGCGCCGACGTCGGCGGCCTTGGTGAAGATGCCTCCACCGACACGCATGAACATCGCGAGCAGAGCGGCGCCGAAACCGAAGCCTTCGAGCACCTGGGGCGCGTGGCCCTTGTAGATGATCACGACGACCGAGGCGCCGAGCAGGCCGAGGCCGACGGTGAGCATCCCGCAGACGCCGCCGGTGCGGAACGCGATCCGGGTGGCGCGCTGGACACCGGTGGTCTGGGCAGCAGCTGCGACCCGGACGTTGGCGCGGACGGCGATGCTCATCCCGATGTAGCCCACCGTGAACGATGCGGCCGCGCCGAGGACGAAGAACACCGATCGGCCGATGCGGGACGAGGTGTCGTCGGCGGGCAGCAGCAGCAGGACCAGCGGGATGATGATCGCGAAGACCGAGAGGGTCTTCAGCTGACGGCGGAGATAGGCCTCGGCGCCTTCCTGCACCGCGAGCGAGATCTCTCGCATCTTCGGCGTGCCGGGGTCCGCCGCGAGTACCTCGCGGGCGAAGCCGTAGGCGACCACGAGAGCGGCGACGGAAAGCGCGGCAATGACGCCGGCGATCGTGAGCTGTCCTCCGGTCAGATCGAGGCCGTCGCCGTTGGCGGCGAGGAGCATTCGTCCTCCAGAAAGCATCGAAACGACCGTTCGCGAGCGACGGTCGTTGCAGCGCTCCGCGCGGAATGGCGGAGGCGGCGGTGGGTATGCGTGCAGACGCGGCTCTTAAACCGCATTTAGACGGCGAGTGTAGACGACACGCAGCAGAAACATGGGCCAGCGGGCCCGCGCCGGAACTCTGTCGCGGACCTTCTCGTCCGGCGACCGCTCGGGAGCTCAGTCCCCGGTACCGCCCGCTGCCTCGGGCAGCAGCAGGGCACCCACCATGGGCCAGCTCATCTGCACGCGGGTACCACGACCGTCGGCGCGGGGGGTGATCATGACGTCGTCCACCAGGCCCTCGATCAGCGCGAGCCCCAACCCGGCCGGCAGACGCACCGCGGGGTCAAGTTCGCCACCATCCGCGTCGACCCGGGAGAGCATCTCGCCGACGCTCGGGCGCATGCCCTCGTCGTCGTCCGCCACCTGCGCCAGGGGCGGGCCGGCGTCCAGCACCGAGATCGTGAACACGTCATCGGCGTCGGAGAACAGCACCGTGACCAGCTGAGTCGGGTCGTGCTCGGCATGCACGTCCACGGCCCGCGAGCAGGCCTCACCGACGGCGAGCTTGACCTCGTCCATGAGGGACTCCTCGACGCCCACCCGACGGGCGATGGCCGCGGCGATGAGTCGGGCCGTACGCACGTGGAGCGGCAACGCTCCGAATTGGAGCTCGACCGTGGCCATGATGGTGGGCTCCGATTGCAATCGAGAGATCAGTCGGTCGCGGACAGGGCCTCGTCGACGCTGCTGTGGATGGGGAACACCTTCGTGAGGCCGGTGATCCGGAAGATCTTCAGGATGCGCTCCTGGGTGCAGACGAGGCGCAGCGAGCCCTCGTGCGCCCGAACGCGCTTGAGCCCGCCGACGAGGACACCGAGGCCGGTCGAGTCGAGGAAATCCACTTCCTCCATGTCGACGACCAGGTGGTAGGCACCGCTGCTGACCAGGTCGATCAGCTGCTCACGCAGCTTCGGCGCGGTGTACACATCGATCTCGCCACCCACCTTGACGATGGTGCGGTCGCCCTCGGTACGAGTGCTGAGGGACAGGTCCACGTGCTCCTCCAGGTCTTGGTCGCTGGCATGCGACGTCTGCCGCGAACCGAGTTCTTTCGCCCGGCCGTACGGCGAGACGCGCCCTACCCTGCCAGAAGCATCCGAATCGGGTTCAGGGGGACCCCCGGAAGCGACTCGTCACCGGGGTTCGTGGTGCATTTCTTGTCGGAGGTCTCTCTAAACTCGGTGGTGATGACCGTCGTGAGCAGTGCCGATGCGGGCGTCGTCCGCCAGGACGACGTGAGCGATCTCGCCTTGCGCACCTTGCTGCTCGACCGGCGCCGGGCCGCTGCCGTCACCCATGTGCAGCGCGTGCCGGCCCGTCCGGGCGTGCAGGCGGAGTGGCCGGAGTGGGTCGCGCCGCTGCTCGTCGACCGGCTGCGGGCGGCCGGCGTCTCCCGGCCCTGGCTGCACCAGGTCGCCGTGGCGGACGCGGCGCGCTCCGGCTCGCACGTGGTCGTCTCCACCGGTACCGCGTCCGGCAAGTCCCTCGGCTACCTGCTGCCGCTGCTCTCCGGGCTGCTGGAGGAACCGGGCGCCCGGGCGCTGTACGTCGCGCCGACCAAGGCGCTCGCCCGCGACCAGCTGGCGGCGGTCCGCCGGCTCGCGCTGACCGGCGTACGGGCGGCGGCGCTGGACGGCGACACCCCGCGGGAGGACCGGGACTGGGCCCGGGCGCACGCCACCTACGTGCACACCAACCCCGACATGCTCTCGTACGCCATGCTGCCGCAGCACGCCCGCTGGGCCTCCTACCTGCGCGGACTCCGCTACGTGGTGATCGACGAGTGCCACCACTACCGCGGCGTGTTCGGCAGCCACGTGGCCCAGGTGATCCGGCGGTTGCGGCGGGTCTGCGCCAAGTACGGGGCCGCTCCGACGTTCGTGCTCGCATCCGCCACGGTCGCCGACCCGGGCAGCACCGCACGCCGCCTGACGGGCCTGCCGGTGAGTGTGGTCGACAGTGACGCGTCCGCCCGCGGCGCGCTGACCTTCGCGCTCTATGAGCCGCCACTGCTCTCCGGGTCCGGCTCCCACGCCGGTGACGCGCAGGAGACGGATTCCGACGAGACCGAGTCGGACGCCAACGGAAGCTTCCGGGGTGAGAACGGCGCTCCGGTCCGCCGAACGGCGACAGCCGAATCGGCCGAACTGCTGGCTGACCTCGTGGCGGACGGTACGCGCACGCTCGCCTTCGTCCGCAGCCGGCGCGCTGCGGAGGGCGTGGCGCTCTCGGCCCGGCGGATGCTGTCCGAGGCCGGGCTGTCCGGCGCCGTGGCTGCCTACCGGGCCGGCTATCTCCCCGAGGAACGGCGCCAGCTGGAACGCGCGCTCCGTTCCGGGGAGCTCGGCGGGCTCGCGGCGACCAACGCGCTCGAGCTCGGAATCGACATCAGCGGGCTCGACGCGGTGCTGCTCGCCGGGTTCCCCGGCACGCTTGCGTCACTTTGGCAGCAGGCGGGTCGGGCCGGGCGGCGGGGGGACGACGCGCTGGCGGTACTCATCGCCCGGGACGACCCGCTGGACACCTACCTGGTCCACCACCCGGATGCGATCTTCGGCCGTCCGGTGGAGGCCGCCGTGCTCGACCCGGACAACCCGTACATCCTCGGCCCGCACCTGGAGTGCGCCGCCGCCGAGCTGCCGCTCACCGAGCGGGACCTGGAACTGTTCGGCCCGATGGCCCGGCCGGTCCTGGACGATCTGGTGCGCCGCGGACGGCTGCGCCGGCGTCCGGCCGGTTGGTACTGGACCAATCGGGAGCGCCCGTCGGCCGACCTGCGCGGTACCGGTGGCGCGCCCATCTCCGTCGTCGAGGCCGACACCGGACGGCTGCTCGGCACGGTCGACCGCGGGAGCGCCCACGGCAGCGTGCACCCCGGGGCGATCTACCTGCACCAGGGCGAGTCCTACCTGGTGCAGCAGCTGTGCTGGGACGACGGCTGCGCGCTGGTGGAGCCGATCACGGTGGACTGGACGACCAGCGTCCGCGAGATCACCGACATCCGCGTGGTCGAGACGCTGCGCTCGGCGAAGCTGCCCCCAGTGGTCGCCGGGCGGCCGTCGGAGGTGACGCTGCACTTCGGGACGGTCGACGTGTCCTCGCAGGTCGTGTCGTACTTGCGTCGACGGGTGGCGTCCGGTGAGGTGCTCGGCGAGGAACCCCTCGAGCTGCCGGCCCGGGAGCTGCGGACCCGGGCGGTCTGGTACACGGTCGAGCCAGCACTGTTGGAGCGGGCCGGCATCGCGGAGGCGGACGTCCCGGGGGCGGTGCACGCGGCTGAGCACGCCGCCATCGGTCTGCTGCCGCTGTGGGCCACCTGCGACCGGTGGGACATCGGCGGGGTGAGCACGGCGCTGCACGCGGACACCGGGACGACGACGGTCTTCGTCTACGACGGGGCACCCGGTGGTGCCGGCTTCGCCGAGCGGGGCTACGAACGGGCGACCGGCTGGCTCGGGGCGACCCGGGATGCCATCGCCGCCTGCGAGTGCGCGACCGGATGCCCGTCCTGCGTGCAGTCCCCGAAGTGCGGGAACGGCAACGAACCGCTGGACAAGGGTGCTGCGCTGCGGCTGCTCGAGCAGATCGTCGGAGCGCCCGCCTGAACGGGTGATCTTTCTCCGTTGAGCGGGTACACCACGCCCGCCATCCTTGGAGGAGGAACCATGTCAGCCCTCGGACTCGCGATCATGATCGTGGCCGGTGCGGTCACGCTCGACGTCGTTCTCGAGAACACCCGCAACACCGACGCGAGCGTCGTCGGGCAGACGGTGGCCAACGTCGACCTCGGCGGCTTCTTCACGGCAGGTGTCCTGGTCGGCGTCGCACTGATGCTCGGTCTCATGCTGCTGCTCGCCGGGGTCCGCCGGGCGAACCGGAAGCGGATCGAGCGCAGGGAGCTCGCCCGGTCCTACGAAGGCACCGCCGCGCAGGCGGAGACGCTGCAGGAGGAGCGCGACGGCTTGGCCGCCGAGTTGGAGCAGGAGCGCGCGCGTACCCGTCCGCAGCTTGGCGACTCCGGCGGACACGTCCCGTCCGGCACCCGCGAGGTCGGCACCCACGAGGTCGGCACTCACGAGGTCGGCCGGGACGATCCGCCGATCTACCCGGCCGAGGCCGTGGCACCGACCACCGCCCCCGCCCCCGCCCCCGCAGCCGGCACGCCGGCTGCCACGGCGACCGAGGAGCGGACGAAGCCGACGCTCAAGCAGCGCCTGCTCGGCCACTGACCGGTTCCTCCACCCGCCCGGCCCGCGCGGAGGCGGTCACCTGCCGCGTTCCGCCGAACAGTGCTGAGATCGGCACGGCGACGGTGACGGTCACGCTGACGTCGTTCTGGTCGCCCGGGCGGCACCGAACCAGCTGCGCCCCGTTCTCGCGGGCCACGTCGGCGGCACGCAGACACCGGGGTTCGTTCAGGGCGGCGGCGAGCGCGGTGAGGTCGGCGGCGATCGCGGCCCGTCGGTGCGCCGTGGCAACAGACGCGCCGGCCCCGAAGGCGCTCCCCACCAGCATCAGCACCGCGGCGGTGCCGACGACCAGGACGCTGGCGGAGCCTTGGTCCCCGGTCACGGAGCCGCCTCCTCGGCTGCGGTCGCGCTGGCGTGGATCACCTTGCCGTTGACTGCGAAGTGCAGCCCGGCCGGCGTCGGAAGCGGTGCCTCGACCTGCACCGTGACGAGGCCGGGATCCGTCCGGCCGATGCGAATGGTGCTGCCGGGTGGGAGCACGGAGAGCACGTGGGTGCGGGTGGCCGCGGTATCGTCCCCGCGGGCCACGGCGCGGGCGGTGGCGTAAGCCGCGTCTGCGCAGCGACCCTGCAGCGAGACCGCGGCCAGGGCGTAGAGGCCGACAGCGAGGACGACCATCAGCGTCGGCAGGGCCATCGCCAGCTCGGCAGTGACCGACCCGCGATCGTGCTCACCGGCGGTGGGGCCGGGCGGCATCGCGGTCACGGGACGAGGTTCAGCGCACGCTCGACGACCCCCTGCAACAGGCTCGCCACCGCACCGCTGTGCACCACCGCCCACAGCACCCCGGCGAAGCTGCAGGCCGCGACGGTGCCGATGGCGTACTCGGCGGTGCTCATCCCGTCCTCCGACCCGTTCTCCGTCAGGTCGAAGGCGGGTTCGGCGGTGGCTTCGGGTGCGGGTTCGTCGGCGTTCAGCATGGCGGCGGTCCTTCCGGGTGATGGGCGAGGTGGCCACCGTCCCGCGTCGGAACGGCCGAGCGGTGGCCGCGGATTCGAGCTGTGGAGGGGGCAGGCCCGTCCACAGGTGCCCACCGTCAGCCGAGAACGTTGCGCAGCAGGCCGGCCGCGAGCGGCACGACCGCAAGGAGCATGAAGGCGGGCAGGCAGCACAGACCGAGCGGCAGCACGGCCAGCACCCCGACCCGGTGCGCGCGCTCGAGCGCCGCCGCTGCGGCTTCGGCGCGGAGGTCGTCCGCCAGCAGCCGGAGCTGGGCGGCGAGCCGTGCCCCCGAGCGCCCACTACGCCGCAGCGCCCGCAGGAAGGTCGGCGGCAGCAGATCCTGCCCCTCGCCGATCGTCAGGTTCTCGACGTCGCCGGCGAGCAGCCGGCGGCGCACGGGGCCGAGCAGGTGCCGGCGCGGACCAGGCACCGCCGCGTCGGCGACGGCGAGGGCGGTGGACAGCGGTGCTCCGGCGTCCAGCGCGGCGGCGAGCAGGTCGGCGAGCAACGCCAACTCCTGGGGGTCGCCGGGGGTCGCACCCCGCGCCCACCTCACGGCTCATCCGAGCGGGCCAGCCGCTCGATCCACAGCAGCCCGGCGGCGTCGAGCGTGACTCCGGCGAGCAGACACACCCGGCCACCGCCGCTGCCGAGCAGGAAGCCGACCGGGTGGGCACCCGTCGAGCTCGCCAGAAGCAGGCCGAGCGCCGGGAGCAGGGCCAGCAACCGCGCCGTCGTCCGCGGCCCGGCCAGCACCGTCTCCACGTCCCGGCGGTCCGCAGCCGCCCGCGTTGCGGCGGAGGCGAGCCGGGAGAGGACGTCGGACAGCGGAGCACCTGAGGCGGCGCTCACCTGCCAGGCCGATCCGAGCGCCGACAACGCCGGCACGGACGCGTCCCGCAGCACGGCCGCTGCGGCCGGTTCGTCGCTCGCGGCACCGGCGAGGACCAGCGCCTCCCGCACCGGGTCGGCCACCCGATGCGGGCGGCGGTCATCGCCGAGGTCCGCACCCACGACCCGCAACGCCTCCAACGGCGGAGCCCCGGCGGTGAGTTCAGCAGCGAGCGCGCGCAGGGCTTCCACGGCCCGGCGTCCGTCCTCGGTCCTACGCCGACGATCCCGGCCGGCTCGGAGCAGCGCCCGCCCGGTCCGCACGAGCACTCCCGTGGTGCAGACCAGCAGGACGACCGCGGAGGTCACGCCGCAGCCTCCCGGTCGTCGAGCAGACGCTCGAGCCCCTCCCGACCCGGTGCTCCGCGGCCGTGGATCGACGCAAGCTCCACCAGCCCTCCGCGTCCGCGTTGCACCACCGCGATGTCGTCCAGGACGCGACGTCCGGACCGGCGGCGGCCGAGGTGCAGGACCAGGTCGATGCCCGCCGCGAGCTGGCTGTGCACGGCCGCCCGGTCCATGCCGGCGAGTGCCCCCAGTGCCTCGAGCCGAGCGGGAACGTCGACGGCCGCGTTCGCGTGAACCGTCGCCATCCCGCCGTCGTGGCCGGTGTTCAGCGCGACCAGCAGGTCGAGTACCTCGGCGCCGCGGACCTCCCCGACGACGAGCCGGTCCGGCCGCATCCGCAGCGCCTGCCGGAGCAGCTCGCGCAGCGAGACGCCGCCCGCGCCTTCGACGTTGACCGTGCGCCCCTCGAGGCGGACCACGTGCGGATGGTCGATCTGCAGCTCGCCGGCG
>DATITC010000101.1:0-38512 GCA_035468175.1 Frankiaceae bacterium
GACGAATGCCCGGATGCCCGCAAGCACGCGTCTCCGGCCATCCCGGCCCCGCTCGACGTCCCCAAAGCGGACGCCCATCGCGTACCCACGTGATCTGTGCAGATCATGTGGCGCTGACCTGCAGGAATAGCCGAAGGATCCGCACAGATCAACATCTGGAGGGGGCGCGTACCCCCGACGCCTTCCCGTAACTGATGGCGGCGGCCATCGAACGACGGGACCTGCACCGCTGGGCGGCCGACGCCGGCTCATCAGCGCGGCCGGCGCCTAGCGCTGCCGGGAACGGGTGCCGGGCGGTGTTTCCGGGGCCGACGCGGCTTGCGGGCAGCGTTGATCTTCGCGCGGGGACCCTGGGTTCGACTACACGCCTAGCACCTTCAGCGGCCCCTCGCCGATGCCGATGCATCCGGTGCAGTCCGACCGCCCGGGCTGATCGTCCGCCCGTGGAGTTCCGGAGGTTGCGGTGCGACTCGAAGGCACCCTCGATGCGTTCGGCCTGCCGGACATCCTGCAGCTGCTGGCCTTCACCCGGAAGACCGGCGTCCTTCAGCTCAAAGCGCCCCCCGCGGCCGGGCTCGTCCGCGTGCGGGACGGAGCGATCTGCGCGGCCTCGTCGGACAGCTCCCGCGAGATGCTGGCCCGCCGGGTGGTCGGTGCCGGGCTCGTCGGCGACGACGCGCTGCAGTCCGCCGTCCGGACGGCTATCGCCGGCGAGCGTGGCGTGGTCGCGGCGTTGCTCGCCGGCGGAGCGCTCGATGTCGACGCCGTCGTCGCGCTCTCCGCCGAGCAGGCGACCGACGCGGTCGGCGAACTGCTCCGCTGGACCAGCGGCGAGTTCTCGTTCGTCGTCGAGGACGACCCGGACGCCCTGCCGCTTCAGCTGGCCGTCGACGAGGTGGTCGCTGAAGGACAACGCCGCCTCGCAGTCTGGGCGGAGCTGACCGCCGTCATCCCCTCGGCCGACATCGCCCTGGCTCTTGCGGTGGCACCGGCCGAGGAGCCGCGCTGCAGCCGGGAGGAGTGGGGGCTGCTCGCGCTCGTCGACGGGTCCCGCACCGTTGCGGAGATGGTCGCCCTGCTCGGCCGCTCGGAGTTCGGAGTCATGCGCTCGCTCGCCGCCCTGGTCTCCCGCGGTCTGCTGGTCGTTCCGGGCGCCTCGGGCCCCGGTGGCGGCTTTGCCGAACTCGAACGTCGCCAGGCGATGCTCGCGGCTCTCGAAACCGGTTCGGGTCCGTTCGAGCCGGAGCCGGAGCCGGAACTGGAGTCGGAGTCGGAGCCGCAGCAGGTGCCGACAGCCCGCGGAACCGAGCCGAGCTGGTCCGCGGCCGGGCCGGTGGAGTCGCCGAAGCCGACCCCGATGCCTGCCCCAGCGCCGCGCTACGAGCCCGCGCCGTCAAACGCGCCAGTCTCGGTCACCGCCTCCTCGTCCCACCCGGCCACGCTGGGCTCCAGCGCGCTCGCGCCCGACCTGAACGATTCCCCGCCGATCCGGACCGCCCCGATCGAGGACATCCGGCCGGCGCTCACCCTCGCGATGGGTCCCCACGACGCCCCTGTGAGCCGTAGCCTGCTGGTGCATCTCCCGCCACCGGACGCGAACTGACGGACGACATGCGGGTCCGAGCTCGCCCGAGGCGTTGAGAAGCGGGCCTTTTCTGCCGAAAGCGAGAGTGTGAAGCAGCTCGGCGACATCCTCCTCGAGAGCGGTCTCGTCAGCGTCGAACAGCTCACGTCGGCCATCGACGAGCAGCAGCGGCTCGGACGCAGTCTCGGGCGGGTGCTGGTTGATCTCGGCGTCGTCACCGAGTCGCAGCTCGTGGCCGCCCTGGCGCAGCAGATCGGCCTCGCCTTCGTCGATCTCAGCGATTATCCCGTCGACGGCAGCGCGGTCGTGAGCGTCTCCGCCGCCGTCGCCACCCGGCATGCCGCGCTGCCCATCGGCTACGAGGACGGCCGGTTACTGGTCGCGATGGCCGACCCGGCCAACGTCTTCGCCATCGATGACATCCGGTCCATCACCGGGTACGAAGTACGGCCCGTGGTGGCCACCAAGGCGGACCTGCTCGCCGCGATCGACCGGTTCCACCGCAGCGACGGCTACCTCGACGAGCTGACCACCTCGATCGACGTGAAGGCCGAGGACGACAACGACCTGAGCAAGGTCAAGGAGATCGTCGACGACGCCCCGATCGTCAAGTTCGTCAACCTGCTCATCTCCCAGGCCATCACCGACCGGGCCTCGGACATCCACATCGAGCCGGGGGAGCGGGACATGCGCGTCCGCTTCCGGATCGACGGCGTGCTGCACGAGATCATGCATTCGCCGAAGTCGATCCAGGCCGGCGTCATTTCCCGACTGAAGATTATGTCTGACATGGACATCGCCGAGCGGCGCAACCCCCAGGACGGCCGGCTCTCGGTGCAGTCCAATGGCCGCAAGATCGACCTGCGCGTGGCGTCATTGCCGACCGTGTGGGGCGAGAAGATCGTCATGCGGATCCTGGACAACTCGACGGCCATGCTGAAGCTGTCCGACCTCGGGTTCGCCGACAGCAACTACACCCGCTGGGAGGAGTCGTTCACCAAGCCCTACGGCATGCTGCTCGTCACCGGCCCAACCGGATCCGGCAAGTCGACGACCCTGTACTCGACGTTGAACATCGTGAACAAGCCCGAGGTCAACGTCATCACCGTGGAGGACCCGGTCGAGTACCGGTTGGCCGGCATCAACCAGGTGCAGGCCAACCCGAAGGCCGGCCTGACCTTCGCCCGCGCCCTGCGATCGATCCTTCGGTCCGACCCGGACATCGTGCTGCTCGGTGAGATCCGTGACCACGAGACGGCGCAGATCGCCATCGAAGCGGCCCTCACCGGCCACCTCGTGCTCTCCACCTTGCACACCAACGACGCCCCGAGCGCGGTGAACCGCCTGGTCGAGATGGGCATCGAACCGTTCCTGGTCGGCTCAGCGCTGGACTGCGTGCTGGCCCAGCGGCTCGCCCGGCGGCTTTGCCCGAAGTGCAAGGAGGCCTACGAGCCGAGCCGAGAACTCCTCGTGAGCTCCCGCTTTCCGTGGCCGGAGGAGGAGGACCTGCCGACCCTCTACCGCCCGGTCGGCTGCTCCGCCTGCACGAAGACGGGCTACAAGGGCCGGCTGGCGTTGCACGAGGTCATGCCGGTGACCGAGGAGATCGAACGCCTCGCCGTCGAGCGGGGCTCCGCGGACGCGATCCGCACGGTCGCCTGCCGGCAGGGGATGCAGACATTGCGGCAGGACGGGCTCGCCAAGGTGCTCCAGGGCGTCACGTCGATCGAAGAGATCCTCCGCGTCGTCGTCTGATCTGAGGCGCGCGGGTTGTGTGAGAACTCTCCGCGAATCGCCAGTGGTTGCCCGACAAAACACGACATCTCGGGCGGTCGACCGCGGTTCCGCGGAGAGATTGCACAGACACTGGCGTGGGGCGAGCCCCAGCCCCCTACGCTGCCGGCATGTTGGACCACGTGGGCGTACAGGTCGCGGACGTCGAGGCGTCCGCGAACTTCTACTTGCGCGCCTTCGGGCCGATCGGGCTCCGCGAGGCGCTGCGTATCCCCGTCGGCGACTCGTTCGTAGTCGGGATGTCCGGACCCGACGGCACGCCAGATTTCTGGCTCAGCCCGGCGCTACGGCCCGATGACCGCGAGCTGCACGTCGCTTTCACCGCCGCCAGCCGCGACGAGGTCGACGCGGTGCACGCGGCGGCTCTCGACGCCGGGTTCGAAGTCCTGCACGCCCCGCGGGAGTGGCCCGAGTACCACCCCGGCTACTACGGCGTGTTCCTGCGGGACCTCGACGGTCACAACGTCGAGGCCGTGCACCACGGGTTCTGATTCGATCTGACCCTGGCCTTCCGAACCGTCAGAGCGTCGGAGTGCAGGGCCCGTTGCCAAGCAGCGCGAGCCCGCGCAGGTCGCCGGACTGGTAGCGGGTCACGGCCAGCGCGCTCTCCGGGTACATCAGCTGCTGCCGGTCCTTCACGTGGTCGAGTCCCACGAGGTGGCCGAGCTCGTGCTCGACGACGGCCCGGACCGCCGTGCTGCCCTCCGTGGCCGCGGTGCGCTGCAACTGCGGCGCGTCCAGGGCGATGCTGCCGGTCACGTAAGCGATCTGCGAGACGCCGTTGATGGTGAGGGTGACGGCCTGTGACCCGCCGGTGCCGGTGACCGACCCGGCGAGCTCCTTGGTCTCCGCCGGGTTCGACCAGGCGATCAGGACGGGAGCCCACCGCTGGCCGTACCGGTCCGGCTGGAAGGCGCGGCGCGCGTCGGACGGGGCCTCGACGGTGCTGCCGTCATCGACGAAAGCGAGACCGGTGGCAGCGCTCACCGCCGCGACGGACTCCCGGATGACCGCGTCCCCACCCGGCGGGGTGCCGTCGTCCCGGACGCGGTAGTGGATGGGCCGGCACGGGTCGTAGCCGACCGGCGCGCCGTTCTGGGGGTCGCGGCGGGTGATCGCGAAGCCGCCGCTGCCGGACCGGGCCGGTACCGCCGGCAGGATGCGGTTCGGTGAGGAGTCCACCCCGGACGGCGGAAGCTCGGTGCCGTTGATGCGGGCGCCGCCGGCGCCGGGTGACGCGGGGGCGGCGCTGGCCGCTCGGGTCGGTACCCCAGTCGGCCCAGTCGGCCCGACCGACGCGGCCGGCGCGCGGTGCGCCAGAGATCGGGCCGCGATGACGCTGCCGGCGACCGCGGCGACGATGAGCGTCAGTAGCAACAGCAGCCGGGCGTTGCTGGCGGCAGAGACCTGATCCCGGCTCGCCCGACCGGGCGGGGGAGCGAACGAGGATCCGCTCCGGTAAGCCTCGGTCAGCTGTGCGAGCTGCTTGTTCATGTTCCGGCGACGGCGCGCCGGGCCGAAGGTGACGGCGTCGAATAACCGGTTCATCCGTCAGACGAACCGGCGGAGAACCCTCGTCCGCGCCCCACACGAGGTGCCTTCGAATGCATTTCTTAATGGTGCCAGGAAACGCGCAAAAAGCGCCGGGTAAGGGTGAACCGCCCAGCCCAAGATCCGCCGACGCCGGAGCCGAGGCGGTTGGTCGCTCACTTCGGGGTAAGGGACCGCCTGTGTCGCGCATCCAGCCGTGATCGACGCGCCGGCCGAGGCGGTGCAGCCACCGACGGGAGAACCCGAAATGCGTTCGTCAGGAAGCCTCCGATGACCTTGTTGTTTTCGTCCGACCGTCCCGGGCCGGCCGGTTCCGCCAGCCATGCTGGTGCCGCCGACACAGTCGACGCCGTGGTTATCGGCTCCGGGCCGAACGGGATGACCGCAGCCAACGTCCTGGCCGACGCCGGCTGGTCGGTGCTGGTACTCGAGGCACAACCCGAGCCGGGGGGCGCTGTCCGCAGCGCCGAGCTGGTGGAGCCGGGCTTCATCTCCGACATGTTCAGCGCCTTCTATCCGCTGGGCATCGCCAGTCCGGTGTTGACGTCGCTCCACCTCGAGGAGCACGGCCTGGAATGGGCCTACTCGCCCTCGGTCGTGGCGAACCCGGACCGGGACGGCCGCTGCGCCTACGTCAGTTTGGACATCGACGAGACCGCCGCCTCCCTCGACTCCTACGCACCCGGGGACGGGGATGCGTGGCGGCGGCTGACTACCCTGTTCCGGCAGGTGCAGGAGCCGCTGATCGACGCGCTGCTGGGCCCGTTCCCGCCCATCGGCGCGGGTGCCCGCATCGCGTCCCGGCTCGGTCCCAGCGATCTGCTGCGCTTCGCCCGCTTCGCGGTGTTGCCGGTCCGTCGGATGGCCGATGAGGAGTTCCGCGGCAAGGGTGGCGGCCTCCTGCTCGGAGGCAACGCGCTGCACAGCGACCTGGGGCCGGAGAGCCCGATCAGCGGCTTCATGGGTTGGCTGCTGTGCATGCTCGGCCAGACGGTCGGGTTCCCGGCGCCGGTGGGCGGTGCAGGGGCGCTCACCGCGGCGCTGGTGCGTCGGCTTGAGTCCCGCGGCGGAACCGTGACCTGCAACAGCCCGGTCGAGGAGATCCTCGTGCGCGACGGGCGGGCCCGCGGGGTCCGGCTCGCCAACGGCGGGGAGGTGCTGGTCCGGCGGGCGGTCGTCGCCGACGTCGCCGCGCCCTCGCTGTACCTCGACCTGCTGCCACGCGACGAGGTGCCCGGCCGGGTCCTGCACGACATCAAGCGATTCCAGTTCGACAACGGCACCTTCAAGGTCGACTGGACGCTGGACGGTTCCATCCCCTGGACGGCCGAGGCCGCCGGCGGCGCGGGCACCATCCACCTCGCCCGAGACATGGACCACCTCACCGACGTGTCCGCCCAGCTGTCGAAGCAGCTGATTCCGTCCGACCCGTATCTGATCCTCGGGCAGATGACGACGACCGACCCCACCCGCTCGCCGGCGGGCACCGAGACCGTGTGGGCGTACAGCCACGTGCCGCAGGTGCCGAAGGGCGACGCCGGAGCGGACGGCATCACCGGCCGCTGGGACGAGCGTGAGGTGGAGGCCTACGTCCGCCGGATGGAGGACCAGATCGAGCAGCTGGCCCCGGGCTTCCGCGACCGGGTCCGCGGCCGGCACGTGATGAGCCCGAACACGCTGCAGGACGAGAACGGCAACTTGATCTCCGGTGCCCTTGGAGGCGGCACGACCCAGCTGCACCAGCAGCTCGTCTTCCGCCCGACGCCGGGGCTCGCCGGGCCGCGGACCTTCCTGCCCGGCCTCTACCTCGGGTCGTCCTCGACGCACCCGGGCGGAGGGGTGCACGGGGCCAACGGTGGCAATGCGGCGCACGCGGCGCTGCAGGACGTCACCGCGCTCGGGGCAGCCCGCCGGTTCGGGGCGAACCTCGGCCGGGCGCTCGACCGTCGCATCCAGGAGCGCCAGCGGGTCTGAGCCCCGGCTACACCGGCACAACCGCGTTCGCGCCCGGCGCGGCTACAGCCACGCCGGGCGCGTACTCGATCGGACGTCTCAGCGGCCGGAGCGTGTCGCCTGCGCCAGCCAGCTGCGCTGGGTGGCCAATGCCGCCTCGGCCTCGGCGGCTTCCTTCTCCTGCCCGGCGGCGCGGGTCCGGACGATCCGCTTCTCCAGCTTCGCGATCGACTCCTCGAGCCGCTGCACCAGCGGGGACTCGGACGGGTCGGGGCGGAAGCGGTTCTCGCTCGCGCCGCGCACCTTGTCCTCCACGGCGGCCAGGCGACGGTCGAGCCCGGCGGCGGCATCCCGGGGCACCGGTCCGGCGGTTTCCCAACGCCGCTGGATGTCCCGGAGCCGCTTCCGTGCGCCGGGGAGGTCCTTGGTCGCGTCGATCGCTTCGGCCTCGGCCAGGAGCTCCTTCTTGACGTCGATGGTCGCCTGCTGAGCGGCGGTGCGCTCGGCCCGTGACTCGTTGCGCCGACGGAAGAACTCGTCCTGAGCAGCCTTGAAGCGGTTCCACAGCGCCTCTTCGACGCCCTTCGGCGCACCGCCCGCGGCCTTCCACTCCGTCATCAGGTCGCGGAAGCGGGAGGTGGTCGGACCCCACTCCTTCGACGTGGAGAGCTCCTCGGCCTCGGCGATCAGCTCTTGCTTGCGGGTCTGCGCGGACTTCCGCTTCTCGTCCAACTCGGCGAAGTGCGCGCGCCGACGGCGCTGGAAGCTGCTGCGTGCGGTGCTGAGCCGTCCCCACAGATCGTCGTCGGTCTTGCGGTCGAGCCGGGGCATGCCCTTCCACCGGTCCACCAGCTCGCGGAGGGACTCGTCCGCCTTCCGCCAGTCGTTGGTGGTGGAGACCCGCTCGGCCTCTTCGATCAGCGCGGTCTTCTCCGCCACGGCGGCAGCCCGCTGCTCAGCCTTCTCCTGCGCGGCGGCCGCCTGCAGCTCGCCGGCCTTTGCGGCGATGACGTCCAACCTGCGCTCGAGCGAGCCGATGTCACCGACAACGGCCGCGGTCGGCAGGCTCTGGAGGAGCCGGGTAGCGCTGGCGGCGGCCCGGGTCGGGTCCATCGACGCGCGCCGCTCCAGCAGCGTCACCTCCGCGGAAAGGTCCTCGAACCGGCGGGCGTAGTAGGCGAGACCCTCCTCGGGCCGGCCGGCTTGCCACGACCCGACCTCACGTTCACCCTCGGCGGTGATGACGAAGACGGTGCCGTCGGGCGCGACACGTCCATAGACCGTGGGCGACGGCCCCGTCGGCAAGGGCGTGCTGATCTCTGCCATGACCGGCCAGAATATCGGTCCGGAGCGGGGGAAGTTGCCCCTCACCCCACCCGATCGTCCGTTCAGAGAGGAAGTTCGCACCCATGAGCCTGCGGTTGCGCAGCGACGCGCTCGAGGAGGGCGGCTTTATGCCGGAGCGGTACGTCCACAGCGGCGGCAATGTGGCACCGCCGCTGGACTGGGACGGCGCGCCTCCGGGGGTCGCCGAGTTCGTCGTGACCTGCGAGGACCTCGATGCCACCGATGCCCCCGATGCCACCGCCGCCGGTGTGGGAGTCGCAGTCGGAGGCCGCCCGTTCCTGCACTGGTCGGTCACCGGGCTCGAGGGGGACCTCGACGGTATCGGCGAGGGCGAGGACGTGGAGGGAACTCGGTACGCCGTCAACGGCTTCGACAACGCCGGTTACGACGGACCGGAACCGCCGCCGGGCGAGACGCACCGCTACAGGTTCACCGTGACCGCAGTCAGCAGCCCGATCGAACCGGACGCCGGCGACGTCCGGGACGTGATGCCCGCCCGCGCGCTGGACAGCGCGACGTTGACCGTCCGCTACTCCGGCTGACCGCGGCTGTGACCAGGGACCTCAGGCCGGGGTACCCCGCAGCCCGTCAAACGTCGGCGAGCTGCGGCCAGGTCGCGGCGAACCCCGGATGCAGGGGCAGGTCGATGACCTCGTCCTCGGGCACCCATCGCATCGACAGTCCCTCCGCACCGCGGGTGCCGACCCGGGGAAGTTCCTCGAGCTCGGCGACCACGGTGGTGTAGGACCACCCGCCGTGCTCGTCCACCAGCGATGACAGGACCTGCACGGCCGCGACGTCCAGCGTTGTCTCTTCGCTCGTCTCGCGCAGCGCGGTGTTGATCGCCGTCTCGCCGTGATCCCGGGCGCCGCCGGGCAGGCCCCACGTGCCACCGTGATGACTCCACAGCGCGCGGTGCTGCAGCAGGATCAGCGGGCTCTCGACGGCGGGGCGGTGCCGGAGCAACAGACCCGCAGCGCCGAACCGGCCCCAGTGCCGGTGGCCGGCCGCACACCGGACCCAGCCGTCCCCGTTGCTCCGCACCCGTCCATGTAACCCCGAATCCAGCTGTCCCCCAGAATTCACCGCCCGGCCGCGTGCCCGCACGTAGCGTGCGGACGTCCGACGACCTGCCCGCTACGGAAAGGATCTCGTCATGCCCTTGGTCCAGGTACACCTCGCCGACGGCCGTACCCCCGAGCAGAAGCGTGCCTTGATGGACGGCATCACCCGCGTCGTGCAGGACACGCTCGGGGCGCCGCTGGCGAGCATCCGGGTCTGGATCGACGAGTTCTCACCGGACGAGTACATGGCCGGCGGCGAGCTGCTGCGGGACAAACGGGAGCGCGAAAGGCGCTGAACGTCCAGACCCGGTGATCACCGCGGAGCCCGGCTACCTTCTGCGGCGTGCGGATAGCAGTACTTGCCGAAACGGCACCGGGGGAGCGCCGCGTTGCCGCGGTCCCGGAGACCGTTGAGCGCCTCCTGAATGCGGGCTGGGAAGTCCGGGTCGAAAGCGGGGCCGGGCTGGCCGCCTACTTTCCCGATGACGTCTACACCGCGGCGGGCGCGACGGTGGTCGACGACGACCTCGATGACCTGCTGCGCGACGCGGACGTGGTGCTCTCCGTACAGCCGCCCCCGCTCGGCACCCTCGGCGCATTCCGGGAGGGCGGGACCGTCATCTCAATGATGGCGCCGAGCAGCTACGGCGACCACATCCGCGCCTGCCGCGACCACGGGTTGACCGCGTTCGCACTCGAACTCGTCCCTCGCACCGCCCGAGCTCAGGCCATGGACGTGCTGTCCGCGCAGGCGCTGGTCGCGGGCTACCGGGCCACGCTCGCCGCGGTCGCAGTGGTCGCCGGAGCCCGCACTGCCGACTGAGGTGCAGCCGGGCTGAAACCGGTAGCAGCTGGGGCATCTCGTACCCGGCCGATCACGCAAAGTCACGGCACTGGCGAGGACGCCGCCGCCGCAGGAGAATGATCAGCGTGCAACCCAGGGCACACGATTCATCCAGCGCAAGAGCATGTCGGCGAGCTCCGGGTGTGACCAGGCGAACCCCTGGGTCGGGTTCCCGTGTGCCCCACGCTGACTACGGCGTGTCAATGGCAGCGGCTCCTACGCCAGCCCCTAGGGTTGCTGCGATCGGGCACTTGCCCCGCAATTCCCCAGCGACGCCCGGTCGGAGAGGTAAACGATGACGAGCGCGATCCGCTTTCGGGTGGCAGCAGGCTTCGGGATGGTCCTGCTGGCTCTCATGATGGTGATGTTCGTCTTCGGAGGCGTGGCGTTCCCGGCGCAGATCGGCAACGTCGGCGAGATCCAGATGTCGGCGAAGACGATGGACACCAGGCAGTTCGAGCTCGCCGGGGCGGGCAAGACGACGCCGGATCAGGGCGGGGGACCGCTGGCCGGTGAGACCAACGTCGGCAAGATGGTGGCCGCGAGCGGGATCGTCATGGAGAAGTCGTTCGACCTGAGCAAGGTCGTCCCCGGGTCCGGCGAGTACCGGATCAAGCTGGCCATGGGCGGCCCGGTCGAAGGTGTCGGGCTGACGCTCGGGACGCGGAAGATCTGCGCCGGGCAGTCGACGATGAAGCAGCTGCAGGTCAATACCGAGGGTGGTCCCGGTGGACTCAACCTCAGCGCGGGTGACGGCACGCTGAACGACGCCCGACTCGCGGTCACCAGGCTGTCGGCCACCTCGATCAGCTCACAGTCGCTGAACATCGACCTCGGCAAGGGCAACGTCGACCCGGGCACGTTCCCCGGATGCCTGGCGCAGTAGCGCCCTCCGCTCGCGGCGGGGCGGGAGGTCGGGCGGCCGCGCTGCTGACGTGGGTGCGCGCCCGCATCAACCCGCCCGACGGCGAGACGCAGCGGCTGCGCCGGCGCGGTCTGTCCGACACGACCCGGCCGTGGCGGGGCGGCATCACCGCCTTCGTCGGGGGAGCCTTGATCGTCCTGGTGGCGATGACGATCTCGCAGGGTTACTTCAACTTCGGAGTAGCCGAGCGCGGTCAGGTGGTCGGCCTGATCATCTGTGCGCTGTCGTTGACCGCCATCTCGGCGCCCCAGTCCGCACCCTTGCTAGGCGCGGGGATCGTGGTCGCGGGCGTCGTGTCGTTCCCGCTGGGCCTAGGCGGGCTGATCGCCGGTGCGATTCTGTCCGTGGTCGGCGGTGGCCTCGTCGCCGCCTGGCAGCTTCCCCCGGCCCGGGCGGTGTTGCGGGTCGTGCCCGCGCCGGCCTGGACCCGGTTGGGTGCTTTCGCGATCGACCTGGTGATCCTGCTCGGCGCCTCGTTCTTCCTCCGCAGCATCGCCGACGCGGTCGGCAAGAACAACCCGATCCTCTACGTGCTGCCGCTGACGGTCTGGGCGGTGCTCCGGGGTTGGTGCGGCTCGCAATTCGGTTGGACCCCCGGCAAGTTGTTCGCCGGCCTCCGCATCCGCGACAGCCGGACCGGCGCGCCGCCTTCCTTCCGGATCGCCTTCGTCCGGGAGGTCGGTCTACTCCTCGGGCTGGTCGCCCTTGCCTGGGTCGTGTCGCAGGGCTTCGATCTGATCTTCGGACGCCACGGCGAGGTCAACGTCGTCCTGCTCGGGGCGCTCGGCGTTCCGATGATCGTGATCGGCCTGCTGGTTCTCGGTCGACGCCGGCTGCCGCACGACCGATTGCTGCGTACCGCCGTCATGTCCCAGCGGGTGATCCTCGGGCCGGCCAAGCCGATGAAGCGCTCGGTGCGGACGTCGGCCTCGCACCGCCCACCGGCCACCGCCTGACCACTCGGCCCGGGCCTGACCACTCTGTCCGGGCCTGGTTCGGTGGAATCCGGTCAGCTGCGCGTCGACCGGTTCTCCTCCAGCGTCGTCGCCAACAGCTGGGAGAACAGGTCGACCAGGTCCTCGGGCGGCGGGGCGGCGTCGGTCGGCACAGTCAGCCAGCGCAGGCTTGCGCTCTCCACGTAGCCGACCCAGCCGAACAACGCCACCTCGAGCGGCGCCGGGGCCACCTCCAGCCCCAGCCCGTCGAGAACCTGCCGGACGATGGCGGTCCGGGTCTCGTCAAGGACCTGCTGAACCTCGGGGTCGCTGCCGATCCCACCGCGCAGCAGCGTCACGAAGCCGGCGCTGTGCTCGTCGACGAAGCGGAGGTAGGCAGCCAGGTCGGCGCGGAGCCGTTCGCCGGCGGTCGCGGCGGATCCTTGTCCTAGCCGGCTGAGCAGGTCGCGGGCGGCCAGGCGGACGATCTCCACGTAGAAGACGCGCTTGCTGGCGAAGTAGTGGTAGAGCAAGCCGCGGCTGATGCCGACCCGCCCGGCGATCTCGTCGATCGAGACGCTGTCGAAGGACGTCTTGCTGAATAGGTCGAGCCCGACGGCGAGCAGCTGGTTGCGTCGCTCATCATTGTCCAGGCGACGGGCAGGACGGGTCACGGAACGGACGGTAACCGCGTCGGCTTGGACCGCAAGTTCGCACGGTCCTTCGACTGTGGGTGACCGGTCCCACAGCGGCCTCCCGTTGCGGGCGGGGTATGAACCTCTTAGGTTGATTTGAACCCGGTTCAACAGCAGTCGGGGCCGCTTCGTCCCGATCCGCAAACCAGCTGAGGAGACCGTCTTGTCGACGCCCAGCCCCCGCGGTGCCGCCATCCTCGGTGGCAACCGCATCCCGTTCGCCCGCTCGAACAAGCAGTACTCCGAGGCCAGCAACCAGGCGATGCTGACGGCCGCGCTGGACGGGCTGGTGAGCCGATTCGGCCTGCAGGGCGAGCAGATCGGCGAGGTCGTCGCCGGCGCGGTGCTCAAGCACAGCCGCGACTTCAACCTCACCCGCGAGGCGGTGCTGGGCAGCACCCTCGCGTCGAGCAGCCCCGCCTACGACGTCCAGCAGGCTTGTGCGACCAGCCTCGAGGCCACCGTCCTCGTGGCGAACAAAATCATGCTCGGTCAGATCGAGTCGGGTGTCGCCGGTGGCGTCGACACGACGAGTGACGCGCCGGTCTCGCTGAACGACGACCTCCGTCGGCTCCTGCTCAAGGCCAACAGCGCGAAGGGCTGGGTCGACCGGCTGAAGCTGCTCGGCCAGATCCGTCCGGACCAGATCGTGCCGGAGACGCCGCAGAACTCGGAACCACGGACCGGCCTTTCGATGGGCGAGCACGCCGCGATCACCGCGAAGCAGTGGGGCATCACGCGCGAGGCGCAGGACGAGCTCGCTGCCACCAGCCACCAGCGGCTCGCCGCCGCGTACGACCGTGGCTTCTTCTCCGACCTCGTCACCCCGTTCCTGGGCCTCCAGCGGGACTCGAACCTCCGCGGCGACTCGACCGCGGAGAAGCTGAGCACGCTGTCGCCGGTGTTCGGCAAGGGTCCGGACGCGACGATGACCGCCGGGAACTCGACACCGCTCACCGACGGCGCGTCGACCGTCCTGCTGGCCAGTGACGCATGGGCGGCCGAGCACAGCCTGCCGGTCCTCGCCTACCTGACCCACGCGCAGGCGGCTGGCGTCGACTACATCCACGGTGGCGAAGGCCTGCTGATGGCCCCAACCTACGCGGTGCCGCAGATGCTCGCCAAGGCCGGGCTGACGCTGCAGGACTTCGACTTCTACGAGGTCCACGAGGCCTTCGCCTCGCAGGTGCTCGCCACGCTGAAGGCCTGGGAGGACCCGGCGTTCTGCAAGGAGAAGCTGGGGCTCGACGGCCCGCTCGGCTCGGTCGACCGGCAGAAGCTGAACGTCAACGGCTCCTCGCTGGCCACCGGTCACCCGTTCGCCGCCACCGGCGCCCGGATCGTCGCGACCGCCGCCAAGCTGCTGAACGAGAAGGGTTCCGGCCGGGCGCTGATTTCGGTCTGCGCCGCCGGCGGCAACGGACTCACTGCCATTCTCGAGAAGTAGTCCTCCCGTCCCACCGAACCTCCGGAGAACCTGATCCATGAGTGACCGCTACCAGTCCTTCGCGCTGTCCACCATCGGCAACGTGCTGACCAAGCAGGTCGGCCTCCCGCAGCCGCCGAAGCTGGCCCGCTACGAGGTGGGGCAGCCGGTCGTCAGCGGTCCCGTGCTGGTGGGCGGAGCGCCAGGCGGTCGCCTGACGGATCCGGTGGTCTCGCTTCTCAAGGGACTCGATGCCGACGTGCGGACCGACGTGCCCAGGGACGGCGCGTCCGGCGACGGGCCATCGGACAAGCACGTCGCGCTGGTCTTCGACGCGAGCGGCATCTCCAGTAGCGCCAAGCTGCGGGAGCTGTACGACTTCTTCTCCCCGGTGGCGCGGAGCATCGCCCCCAGCGGACGGGTGATCGTGCTCGGTACCCCGCCGGAGGACTGCACCGACCCGTCCCAGCGGATCGCGCAGCGGGCGCTCGAAGGCTTCACGCGCGCGGTCGGCAAGGAGTTCGGCAAGGGCTCGACCGCCAACCTCGTCTACGTGCGCGAGGGGGCGGAGTGGGCGGTCGAGTCGACGTTGCGCTTCTTCCTCTCCGCCCGTTCCGCCTACGTCTCCGCCCAGGTCGTTCGGGTCGGCGTCCCGGGGAGCGCTCCCGGGCAGCCGGTCGCGAGGTCGGCGAAGGCAGCACCCGCCGCGAGCGTCGTCGAACCCGCCGACTGGGATCAGCCGCTCGCCGGCAAGGTCGCACTGGTCACCGGTGCCGCCCGAGGGATCGGTGCCGCCATCGCCTCCACACTGGCCCGGGACGGCGCCACCGTCGTCGCCCTCGACGTCCCCGCCTCCGGTGAAGCGCTGTCCAAGGTCGCGAACCGGATCGCCGGGCTGTCGCTGCAACTCGACATCACCGCCGCCCACGCGCCGCGGACGTTGGCCGAATACCTGTCCAGCCGCTTCGGCGGGGTCGACATCGTGGTCCACAACGCCGGGGTCACCCGCGACAAGACGATCGCGCGGATGGACGAGAGCAAGTGGGACATGGTCCTCGACATCAACCTGTCCAGCCAGGAGCGCATCAACGACGTCCTCCTGGCGGACAAGGTGCTGAAGGACGGCGGCCGGATCATCGCCGTCTCGTCGGTCTCCGGCATCGCGGGTAACCGCGGCCAGACCAACTACGCGACCAGCAAGGCGGGCGTCATCGGTCTGGTCGACGCGTTCGCCCCCTTGCTGGCGAAGCGGACCGGCACCATCAACGCCGTCGCCCCCGGGTTCATCGAGACGGACATGACCGCTGCGATGCCCGTGTTCGTCCGCGAGGGTGGCCGCCGGCTCAACAGCATGTTGCAGGGCGGTCTCCCGGTGGACGTCGCGGAGACCATCGCGTGGCTCGCGTCCCCCGCGTCCGGTGGGGTCAACGGCAACGTGGTGCGGGTCTGCGGCCAGGCCCTCATCGGTGCCTGATCCGAGCGTGAGAGGCTTCGCCGGATGAGTGCCAAGCAGCTGACCACCAGAGAACTGACCGCTCCGCCGAGCCTGCCGCGCCTCTACGCCACCTCGCTGGTGCCCGGCCTTCCCCGTTGGGTGGGCGGCAGCGCACCGGCCGGGCTGCCCGACCTCGAGGTGACGCTGAACGACTTCACCGTCGACCCGAAGGAGTTGGCCGCCTACGACCGGGTCTGCGGGCTCCGGCTGTCGGACGACCTGCCGATCACCTACCTGCACGTGCTGGCGTTCCCGCTGTCGATGCAGCTGATGACCGACAAGACGTTTCCGTATCCGCTGGTGGGGCTGGTACACCTGGCGAACCGGATGGCGCTGCACCGCTCGGTCAGCGTGGGGGAGAAGCTCTCCTTCCGGGTGCGGACCGACCGGCTGCGCACCCACAAGAAGGGGATGTTGTTCGACGTGCTGGCCGAGGCCCGCGTCGGCGACGAGCTGGTGTGGGAGGGCGAGAGCAGTTACCTGCGGCCCGGAAAGCCGTCCGAGGCCCACGTGGCGACCGACCTGCCGGACTCGTTGCCCGGTGACACGGTGCCGGGCGACCTGGAGCCCCCGGCCGACGCAACCGCGGTGATCTGGTCGGTCCCGAGCGATATCGGCCGGCGATACGGCGCCGTCTCCGGCGACGTGAACCCGATCCACTTGCACCCGTGGGCCGCGAAGGCCTTCGGCTTCCCGCGGCACATCGGGCACGGCATGTGGTCGCACGCGAAGGCGATGGGCGGCTTCGAAGGCCGGTTGCCGGGGGCCTACCGCACCGACGTCCGGTTCCTGAAGCCGGTGCTGCTGCCGACCACTGTCGCGTTCACGACCTTCCGCTACACCGTGAGCGGGTCCGGCGGTGGCGCCACCGGGGTCGACGCATTCACCATCCGCGGGACCTCCAAGAACACTCCGCACCTGGCCGGGACGATCACGCCGCTTTAGCCCGGTCGTCGGGCGACGACGGCACCGCGCTACGGTGCTCGCGTGGCCGAGTGGGACGACGTACGCCGCGTGGCGTTGGCGCTGCCCGAGGTCACCGAGGAGGCGGCTCACGGCCACACCGGCGGGCTCGCCTGGCGGGTGCGCGACAAGACGTTCCTGTGGGAGCGGCCGCTGCGGCCCCGCGATCTCGAGGAGCTGGGCCCCGACGCCCCGCCCGGCCCGGTGCTTGCGGCCCGGGTCCCGGACGAGGGCGCCAAGCTCGCGTTGATCGCCGCCGATCCGGCCGTGTATTTCACCACGGCGCACTTCACCGGTTTTTCCGCGATCCTGTGCCGCTTGGATCGGCTCGACCCTGATGACCTGCACGAGCTCGCCACCGAGGCGTGGCTGGTCCGTGCGCCGAAACGGCTGGTCAAGCAGTTCCTGGAAGGTTCCGCGTCATGACAACTGGAGGGCGTACATGATCTTCATCACCGCCAAGTTCGCTATCAAGGCCGAGCACGCCGAGACCTGGCCGGACATCGCCGCCGAGTTCACCGACGCCACCCGCAACGAGCCGGGATGTCTCTGGTTCGAGTGGTCCCGGAGCGTCGACAGCCCGAGCGAGTACGTACTGATCGAGGCGTTCCGCGACGGGAACGCGGCAGGGGAGCACGTGAACTCCGCCCACTTCAAGAAGGCGCAGGCCGACCTCCCGAAGCATCTGGTCGAGACCCCCAAGATCGTCAACTTCGAGGTGCCGCAGGACGACTGGTCCCGACTGGGGGAGATGGAGGTCCCCAGCTCGTCCTGAGTCGCCGCTGAGCCGAGTGTGCGTGCAATCTCGGCGCGGAACCGCAGTCAGGCGCCCGCTGTGTCCGGGTTTGTTGGGGTTACGGACGGGGTTATCCGAGGTTCCGCGGAGAGTTTGCACACGCATGTCGTTGTCCGACCCCCGAGTTCGCCGGGCAGACTGCGGAGCGTGCCCCGGTCGTCTCCTGCACGAGCGCAGCCCAGCGTGCTGCACCTGGACATGGACTGCTTCTTCGCCGCCGTGGAGACCCGGGACAAGCCGAGCCTCGCCGGGCGCCCGGTCCTGGTCGGCGGCACCGGGCCTCGCGGCGTGGTCGCCACCGCGAATTACGAGGCCAGGGCCTACGGCGCGCACTCGGCGATGGCGATGGTGGAGGCCCGCCGGCGCTGCCCCCGCGCCGCGGTTCTCGCCGGTCGATTCGCCGCCTACCGCGCGGCCAGCGAGGTGGTGCTCGGACTGCTGCGTCAGCTGTCGCCGTTGGTGGAGCCGCTCAGCCTGGACGAGGCATTCGTCGACCTCGCCGCCGGAACGATCGAGGACTGTTCGGTTGCCGGCGTCGAGCGGATCGCCACCGCCTTACGTGCCGAGATCCAGGCCGCTACCGGGCTGGCCGGGTCGGTGGGCGCCGGCAGTTCGAAGCTCATCGCGAAGATCGGCTCAGACCTGGCCAAGCCGGCGGGGCAGCTGATCGTGGCACCCGAGTCCTCGTTGCAGGTGCTGCACCCGCTTCCCGCAGCGCGGCTGCCCGGCGTCGGGCCGGTGACCGCCGTGCGGCTCGCCAGCGTCGGGCTGCGCACCGTCGGCGATGTCGCCGCGCGGCCGGAGAGCGAGCTCGTCGGGCTGCTCGGCGAGGCCGCCGGGCGCAGTCTGGCGGCGATGGCAGCGGGTCGCGACGACCGCCCGGTCGTAGCCGAGCGCGAGGCGAAGAGCGTCGGCACCGAGGACACGTTCCCGACCGACGTCACCGACCGGACCCGGCTGGGGGTCGAGGTGGACCGGCTGTCGCGCTCGACCGCGGAGCGGCTGACGTCCGGCGGCCACAGCGGCCGGACCGTCACCTTGAAGGTGCGGCTGCACGACTTCTCGACGCTGTCCCGGTCCCGCACCCTGCCGGCCCCGACGGACCAGCTGGCGGTCATCCGCCGGGAGGCCCGCCGACTCCTCGACGGCATCGACGTCACCAACGGCATCCGGTTGCTCGGTGTGTCGGTCTCCGGGATCGCCGACACGGTGCAGCACGAGCTGCCCCTGGGTGCTGACGAAGCTGACGAAAAGGCCGCGCACTTCGGGGCGGTCGAGGAGTCCCAGACGATCGTGCCGACGCAGTCGATCGGCTACGCGCCGGGCGCGGACGTCGAGCACGCTGAGTTCGGTCGCGGTTGGGTGCAGGGCTCCGGTCTGGGCCGCGTCACGGTCCGCTTCGAGACGTGGGCCACTGGGCCCGGACCGGTGCGCACCCTGCGGTTGGACGACCCGGCGCTGCGCCCCGTCGAGCCGCTCCCGTGGTCGCCGGTGCTCACCACCTCCAGCTGATGCAGCCTCACTCCACCAGGGACAGAGCGGCACGGACGAGGGCGTCGGTGTCGATGCCATGCAGCCGCTGGACGCTGGCGAGGTCCCCGGACTGGCCGAAGGCGCTGACCCCCAGGTGCCGCGCCTCCACCCGCTGGATCCCGGCGAGGAACGCCAGCGTGTGTGGGTGCCCGTCGAGCACCGTGACCAGCGGCGCTGCCCGCTCGGCGGGGAACGCGGCGTCGAGCACCCAGGTCGCCGCATCAGCGGGTTCATGGCCGCCCGGCGGGTTCCGCTGCTGCACGGCCGCGAACAGCCGGGCGGCGCTGGTGACGCACACGACGTCGACGGCGTAACCCAGGTCGTCGAGCCGCTGGGCGGCCTCGAGCGCCTCCGGCAGCATCGCGCCCATCGCTGCCAGCGTCAGGTCGGGGCGGCCAGCGGCACGGCCCAGCAGGTAGGCGCCGGCGACCACGGCACGGCGTCGCTGGTCGCGGGCTGCCGGGTCGGCCGGCACCGCGGCCAGCGACTGGTCCACCGGCCGGGTCGACAACCGCAGGTACGTCGAGGACCCGTCGGCGCGACCCAGCCGGCCGATCGCCTCCAGCAGGCACCACTCGGTGTCGAGCGCGAAGGCGGGCTCGTAGCCGACGCAGCCCGGCTGCTCGATGCCGAGCGACGGCGTGGTGATCGACTGATGAGCGCCGCCCTCGGCTGCCAGCGTCACACCGCTCGGTGTCCCGACGAGGATCGACTGGCCGCCCGCGTACATCCCGAAGGACCACGGTTCGAGCGCCCGGTTGACGAACGGGTCGTACAGCACGCCGATCGGCAGCAGCGGCTGTCCCCAGCGGCTCCAGGTCGCGCCCAGCTCGCCGAGCAGACCGACCAGGTTGGTCTCCGCGATCCCGAGCTCGATGTGCTGACCTGTTGGCTGTTCCCGCCAGTGCAGGATCGTCTCGGCGTCGTCGGCGAACCAGTCGCGCCGTTCGGTGGAGGACCAGACGCCGACCTTGTTCACCCAGCCGCCGAGGTTGGTGCTGGAGCTGACGTCCGGGCTGACGGTCACCACCCGGCGGCACACCTCCGGCGCCGCACGGGACAGGTCGAGCAGCGCCCGGCCCAGCGCGGCCTGCGTCGTCGACGCGCCCGTCGGTGTCCGGCCGAGGTCCGGCGGCACGTCCCTTACCGGTTGTTGCGTCACCACCGGGCGGCGCAGCCGTTCGCCCACCTGCACGCAGAACCGGCCCGGCTCGCCGTCCGCGGCGAGCGGTGCCCACGGATCGTTCGGGTCCGCGCCCACCTCCTCCGCCAGCTGGGCGAGCTGGACGTCGGTGAGCAGCGCCGAATGGTTCTGCGGATGTCCCTCCGTGGCGAGCCCGTGACCCTTCACCGTGTAGGCGATGATCACCGTCGGCCGGCTGTCGTCGATGGTGGCGAAGGCGTCGAGCAGCGCGCCGAGGTCGTGGCCGCCGAGATTGCGCACCGCTGCCCGGAGGTCGTCGTCGCCGACGTCGGTGATCAGCGACGCGACCTCGTCGGCGCGTGGTCCCGACCCCGGGAGCAGCTCACGGAGCTTCGCCGGGGTGTGCCGCAGGAGCCGCTGGTATTCCGAGTTGCCCATCCGGTCGATGCGCTCCCGCAATGCGTCGCCGCCGGGTCGGTCGAACAGGACCTGCAGCTGCCGTCCGTACTTGACCTCCAGCACCTGCCAGCCGGCCGCGGCGAACATGCCCTCCAGCCGGCCCGCGCCGAGCGTCGGGACGATCCGGTCGAGCGACTGCCGGTTGAAGTCGATGACCCAGACCACCTCGCCGAGCTCGGCGACCATCGGGTCGAGGATGGCCTCCCAGCAGGCGCCCTCGTCGAGCTCGGCGTCGCCGACCAGCGAGTACTGCCGGCCGAAGCGTTGGTGCGCCGACCCGTCGTCGACGTGGTCGTTGACGTACCGCCGGGCGAGAGCCGCCCAGATCGGGGCGGTGGCGCCGATGCCGACGGAGCCGGTCGAGTAGTCGGCCGGCACCGGGTCCTTGGTCCGACTGGGGTAGCTCTGCAGCCCGCCGAACTCGCGCAGCGTCTCGAGCTGCGCCGGGGCGAGCTCGCCGAGCAGGTATTCGATGGCATGCAGTACGGGCGAGGCATGCGGCTTGACCGACACCCGGTCGCCGGCCCGCAGGGCGTCGAACCACAGCGCCGTCATGATCGTCGTCATCGAGGCGCTGGAGGCCTGGTGCCCGCCGACTTTCATGCCGCCGGGGTTCGGTCGGACGTGGTTGGCATAGTGGACGATCGCGGTGGCCAGCCACAGCATCCGTCGCTCGATCGCCTCGAGCGTGCCCAGCGGTGCTGTGGTCGGGGCATCGACCGCAGCGGAAACGGCGGTGCTCGTCATCGTGACCTCCATCACAGCGGGTGCTGAGGCAACCATCGCACGTGGAGTGGCCCTGGGGCAGCCCCCGTCGAACGAGCAGCCCCGCCGAATGACCAGCCCCGCCGCATGACCAGGGGCCGCCACCGTTGCCGGTGACGACCCCTCTTGCTGGTCCGTTGGTCAGCGCGGGTTGGTGAAATCCGCCGGGCTCTCGCCGGTCGCGCGCCACTCCGGCTGGCGCTCCTGGCCGGCCGCGGCGAGCCGCTCCCGCAGCTGCTGCAGGTCGGAGTCGGCCACGTAGGCCGGGGTGCCCGGCTGGTACCGCCAGGAGTCGTCGAGCGAGCCGGTGTCGATGGTGTCGAACCCCAGCTCGTCGATCAGCGTCATCACGGTGCGCTTGGCCGCGTCATCATCGCCGGAAACCGGGAGCGCGATGCGGCCGGGCGTGCCGGCCGGCCGACCCTTCTTGCCGAGCGAGTTGAAGTAGATGTTGTTGAACGCCTTCACGACCGACCGGCCCAGCTGCTTCTCGACCCAGCGGCTTTCCGGGAGGCCGGCTTCGATCTCCTCGATCCGGCCGTCGCGCTGCTGCGGGTAGTAGTTGCCGGTGTCGACGACGGCGACCTCCGGCGCCACCCCGTCGAACAGGTCCGACGGCAGGTCGGGCACCTTGACCTCGGGGATCGTCACGATCACCAGGTCCTGGTTGTGCGAGGCCTGCTTGGCGACGCCAGCCGTTGCGCCGGTCTCGCGGGCGAGGTCGGCCAGCGTCTCGGGACCGCGGGAGTTCGCGATCGTGATCGTGTGACCGAGTTCCGTGAGCCGACGGGCGAGCGTGCCGCCGATGTTGCCGGCGCCGATGATGCCGATGTTCATGGGCTCCCCCTGGCGAAGTAGTTGTGCGTGCATCTACTTCGTCCCCGGGGGGTCTGGGGACAAACGGTCCAGGGGCTAGTGGACCTGGGCGACCGGTGCTCTGTCGACCCGTGGAGGCGGGGCGGCCGGGGGTTCGGCATGCGGCGGGCGAGGTCCGTCCTGCAACAGCGGCAGCACGACCGAGTCCACGATCTCGGCCACGTCATCCTCGGTGACCCGCCCGAACAGCAGGAACCGGTGGATGGCGATCGCCGGCCCCACCTGGGCAAGGGTCGGTGTTGCGCTGCCCGGACGTGCCTCACCGCGGTCGACCGCCTGCTCAATCAGTCGCACCAACCGGTGCAGACGCGGGTCGATGAGGCGGGTCCGGGCCATCTCCAGCAGCGGATGGCCGGGCTCGGCACCGCAGAGCAAGCTCCGCACGATCTGACCGTTCGGCCCGTTGACGAAAGTCGCCATCTGGGACAGCAGGTGGAGCAGGTCCTCGCGGAGCGAGCCGGTGGAGGAGTCGTAGTCCTCGACGGCCGGCATCGCGCAGCCGACCGCGTCGAGAACGAGGTCCTCCTTCGTCGACCATCGCCGGTAGAGCGACGCCTTGCCGGTGCGCGCGGCAGCGGCGACGCCCTCCATGGTCATGGCGCCGAGCCCGTGCTCGGCCAGCTGGCCAAGCGTGGCGGAGTAGAGCGCCTGCTCCAGCGCCGGTCCCCGCCGGCGGCGGCCCGCGGGGCAGAAGTACGGGTCGAGCCAGGACGAACTCTGTCCGGTCGGATCTGTCACGGCAGCTGTCCTCCTCGCGTCTCTCTGTTCGTCCGGACCTCGAGTCCCCGAACGGGCCACCGGGACAGGGTCCCGCACGGCCAGACCCGGCACAAACATGACAGGTGGCACATAAGAAACGCTTGCGTCTCCTACGGTCGGACTCCTATCGTCGCACATAAGGAACGGCTGCGTCTCCAAGCAAGGTTTCGTCCTCCTCAGATCCGGAGTACCGCATGGCCAGCACCACGATCGCCACACCTCGCGTGGCAGCGACTCCACCGACTCCACCGACTCCAGCGCCGCCCCGCCGGGGTCACCACCCGGGTATCGCGCTCGCGGTCATCGCGGCGAGCCAGCTCATGGTGGTGCTCGACGCAACCATCGTGAACATCGCGCTGCCCAGCATCCAGACGGCGTTGAACTTCCAGACCGCCGATCTCTCCTGGGTGCTCAACGCGTACACGCTCACCTTCGGCGGACTGCTGCTGCTCGGCGCCCGCGTCGGCGACATCCTCGGACGTCGACGGATGTTCGTGTTCGGGATCCTGCTGTTCGGCCTGTCCTCGCTACTCGCCGGGTTGGCGCCCAGCTCTGGACTCCTGCTCGCCGCCCGTGCGCTGCAGGGCGTCGGTGGCGCGATCGCCTCGCCGACCGCGCTCGCCCTGATCGCGACCAACTTCGCCGAGGGCAAGGAGCGCAACCGCGCCTTCGGCGTCTTTGCCGCCGTTTCGGGTTCCGGTGCCGCGATCGGCCTGCTCGCCGGAGGCGTGCTCACCGAGTACCTGTCCTGGCGCTGGGTGTTCTACGTCAACGTCCCGATCGCCATCGCGATCGCGCTGCTCGTCCCGCTGTACCTGACCGAGTCGGAGCGGCTGCCCGGGCGGTTCGACATCGCCGGCGCGGTCACCTCGACGTTCGGCATGAGTTCGCTGGTCTACGGCTTCATCCGGGCCGGACAGGACGGGTGGTCCAACAGCCTGACCATCACGGCGTTCGTCGCCGCGGTCGTCCTGCTCACCTCGTTCGTGCGGATCGAGCTGACGTCGGCGCAGCCGATCACCCCGCTCCACCTGCTGAAGGACCGCAACCGCGGCGGCAGCTATCTCGTGATGCTGTGCCTCGCGGCTGCCTTGTTCAGCATGTTCTTCTTCCTGACGCTGTTCGTGCAGGAGGTCCTCGGCTACGGCCCGATGAAGGCCGGTCTGGCCTTCCTGCCGGTGAGCGCGACGATCATCGTGGTCGCGACCTACTCCAGCCGGAACCTGCTGAGGTTCGGGCCGCGTCCCTTCATGATCGTCGGGGGAGTGCTCACCGCGGTCGGGCTGGGTTGGCTCTCCCAGATCCAGGCGGACAGCAGCTACGTCACCGGCATCCTCATTCCGATCATCCTGTTCGCGGCCGGCATGGGGAACCTGTTCGTCCCACTCACGGTGTCTGCGGTCTCCAACGTGAGCGCGGCCGAGTCCGGTGCCGCGTCGGGGCTGCTGAACGTCATGCAGCAGGTCGGCGGCTCGCTCGGGCTCTCCATCCTGGTCACCGTCTTCAGCACCGCGACCAGCAACGAGCGGAAGTCGCTGGTCTCCAGCGGTCAGGTGATGCGCCAATCGCCGCAGGACACCGCCGCCCAGATCCTGACGCACGGCATCTCTACCGCGTTCCTGGTTTCGGTCGCGTTCTCGATCATCGCGCTGGGAGTCACCCTGTTCGTGGTCCGGACCCGCAAGGAAGACGTGGCCGACCTGGACGCGGCACCCGTCGCCGCGTGAGAGACGACGCCGCCCGTTGCCGGGTTCGCCTGGCAACCTTCGTGAGGTGACATCGACCTCCGCCCGGCTCGTCCGGGTCGCCCGGCTCGATGAACTCCCCGCGGTCGGCCTGCTGACCCGGACCGCTTACGCCGCGGCCGGTCTCGGCAGCGACGAGTACCTGGCGCATGTGCAGGACGCCGCCAGCCGTTTCGCCTCCGCCACCTTGCTGGTGGCGGAGGTCGACGGCCGGCTGGCGGGCACGGTCACCCTGGCCGCGGCCGGCACCCCGTTCGCCGACATCGCGCGGCCGGGGGAGTACGAGTTCCGCATGCTCGCCGTCGACCCCGCGTCGGCCGGGGCCGGGATCGGCTCGGCGCTGGTCGCCGCGTGCGAGCAGCAGGCGCAGGCAGCGGGGGCGGACTGGATCGTCTGCTCGGTGGAGGACAAGAACGCGCCGGCGCTGCGCCTCTACGCCCGGCTGGGCTACCTGCGGGAGCCGGACCGTGACTGGGTGCCCGAACCCGGCGTGTCGCTCCTCGTGCTGGGACTCAAGCTGGGTGGGGCTCGGTAAGGCGTGCCGCTCGTTCTCGCCGTCGTCGTGGTGGGGTTATCGGCGGCGGTTCAGGGAGCCATCGGATTCGGCCTGAATCTGCTCGCCGTGCCCGTTCTGCTGCTCGTCGACCCGTCGCTCATCCCGGGGCCGATGCTCGTCGCCGGCTTGACCCTCTCGCTGCTGGTCGTCGGCCGGGAGGTCAAGGCGATGGACCGCAGGCTCGGCTGGGCGCTGCTCGGCCTCCTGCCCGGGACCGTGCTCGGTCTGCTCCTGCTCGTCTCGGTGTCGACGAACGCGCTGAATGTGCTTCTCGGCCTGCTCGTCCTGGGTGCGGTCGGCGTGTCGGCGCTGAGCTGGTCACCGGCACGGAGCCGCACCGCTCTCGTTGCCGCCGGGGCGGCATCTGGCTTCCTTGGAACCGCGGCCGCCATCGGGGGACCGCCGCTCGCCCTGCTCTACGCCGACACCCCCGGGCCGAGGCTGCGGAGCACGTTGTCGGGCTTCTTCGTCGCGGCCGCCCTCGTTTCCCTGGGCGCCCTCGTTCTGGCCGGAAGATTCGGGCTGAGTGACCTGCGGGCCTCGCTCGCTCTGCTGCCCGGTGCCGTCATCGGCTTCCTGCTATCCGGACCGCTGCGACCCCTCGTCGATCGCGGCCACGCCCGAACGGCCGTTCTCGCCCTGTCCGCCGTGGCCGCGATCGCCGCGATCGCCGAGGGGCTCCTGCGCTGACGTCGCGGCCGTCGCCTACAGCCGCTCGAGCAGCGTGGCGTTGGCGAGGCCGCCCGCTTCGCACATTGTCTGCACCGCGTAGCGGGCTCCGCGCTGCTCCATCGCATGCACCAGCGTGGTCATGATGCGGGCCCCGCTGCCGCCCAGTGGGTGGCCGATGGCGATGGCGCCGCCGTTCACGTTCACCTTGTCCAGGGGCACTCCAAGCTCACGCTGCCAGGCCAGCACGACGCTGGCGAAGGCCTCGTTGACCTCGAACAGGTCGATGTCCTCGAGGGACAGTCCGGCCCGGTCCAGCAGCTTGCGGGTCGCCGGGATGATGGCGGTCAGCATCATCAGCGGGTCGTCCCCGACCACCGAGAAGTTCGTGATGCGCGCCTTCGGAGTCAGGCCGAGCTGCCGCGCCTTCTCGCTGGTCATCATCAACAGTGCGGCACTCCCGTCGTTGATCGGGCTGGCGTTGCCGGCCGTGACCGACCAGCCGATCTGCGGGAACCGCTCGCTCAGCTCGGGGTTCTGGAACGCGGGGCGCAAACCGGCCAGCGTCTCGACCGACGTGCCGGGGCGGATCGTCTCGTCCTCGGTCACCTCGCGCAGACCGCCGTCCGCGGTGGGTGCCTTCAGCGGGAGGATCTCGGCGGCGAAGCGGCCCTCCGCGGTGGCAGCGGCCGCCCGGCGGTGGCTCGCGGCGGCGAACGCGTCCAGCTCGCTGCGGGACAGCCCCCACTTGGCGGCGATCAGTTCGGCGCTGATGCCCTGCGGGACCAGGCCATCGGGGTAGCGGGCGGCGATGCCGGGCCCGAACGGGTCGGTGCCGGCCGGCACGTTCGACCACATCGGCACGCGGCTCATGCTCTCCACACCGCCCGCGACGACGACGTCGTAGGCACCGGCGATCAGCCCCTGAGCGGCGAAGTGCACGGCCTGCTGCGAGGAGCCGCACTGCCGGTCGATGGTGGTGGCGGGGACGGACTCCGGGTACCCGGCCGACAGCGCGGCGTACCGCGTGGTGTTCATCGCCTGCTCGCCGACCTGGTCGACGCAGCCCCCGATCACGTCCTCGATGAGGGCCGGGTCGATGCCACTGCGCTCGACCACCGCACGCAGGCTCGCGGCGAACAGGTCCACCGGGTGGACGCCGGACAGGGCGCCTCCGGGCTTGCCCTTGCCGACCGGCGTACGGACGGCTTCGACGATGACGGCATCGCGCATGACTCAACTCCCAGACTCGGTTGGTAAAGCCAACTTGCTGACGGGAGGGTAGCCGGGGTGGGTTTGATATGGCAACCTAGTTCTGGTGACGTACAACACGCTCCCGGGGGCCAAGCCGACACCGGGCCGTCCCTGCTCGGTCGCCTCCGCCCTCGCGGTGCTGGGGGAGAAGTGGGCGTTGCTCGCGATCCGCGAGCTGTTCCTGGGGAACCGGCGCTTCGACCGCATCGCCGCCAACACCGGCGCACCCCGGGACATCCTCACGGCCCGGCTGCGCTCGCTCGAACGCGCCGGCATCGTCGAGCGCCGGGCCTACCAGGAGCGGCCCCAGCGCTTCGAATACCGGCTCACGGAAGCCGGTCGGGACCTCCAGCCGATCCTGCACGCGCTGCGCGGCTGGGGCGACAAATGGGCGGTCGACGAAACGCCGCTGCTCGTGCGGCACCACGACCACCAGCTCGTCGCCGGGACCTACTGCCGAACGTGCGGCGAACCGGTCGAGACCCGGGACCTGTCCGTGGAGTCGCGGGCTCCGGGGTGGAGCCGCGAGGGTCGGCTCCCCAAGGCGAGCTGAGCGGGCACGAACCGTTTGGACCGGTCAGGACGTGCCGTCGGCCTCGTCCGGGTTCTCGGCCGAGGGTTGCTGAGCCAGGAACAGCTCGAAGGCCTCACCGAGTTCGTCCGCGCTCGGTAGGGGCTCGCTCGGTGTCTGGCTGAGCAGGCTGCGACCGGCGCCGGAGACGAAGCTGTCGTACTGCTGCTCGAGCGCCTGCACCACCTCGGCGACCTCGACGTTCTCGGCGACCTGCGCGTCGATCTCGGCCGCTGTCCGGGTCGCGGCGGCCCGCAGCTCCCCGCTCGGGAGCACCAGGCCCGCTGCCTTGGTCACGGACTCGAGCAGCGCGACCGCGCTGGCGGGGAACTCGCTCTGCGCGAGGTAGTGCGGCACGTGCACCGCGAAGCCGACGGCCTCGTGCCCAGCCTGGCCGAGGCGGTACTCCAGCAGGTTGCCGGCACTGCCAGGCACCTGCACCCGGTCGATCCACGAGGGATGGTCGGCGACCAGATCGGCTGACGTCGCGTGGGCGATGACGCCGACCGGTCGGGTGTGCGGCACCGCCATCGGAATCGCGTTGAGCCCGATCGTGAGCCGTACGTCGAACCGTTCGACGACCAGCTGAACCGCGGCGAGGAAACGCTCCCACTGGTAGTCCGGCTCCGGGCCCTCGAGCAGCAGAAACGGCGTGCCCATGTCGTCGTGCAGCAGGTGGATCGCGAGCCGCGGCTCCGCGTAGCCGGACCAGTGGTCCCGCTCGAAGATCATGAACGGACGGCGGCTGCGGTAGTCGATCAACTGGTCGACGTCGAAGGTCGCGAGCACCGCATCACTTCCGGCGAGCAGCTGCTCGCGGACCAGCTTGCGGACCGATCCCGCATCGACGAACCCGTCCATCGCCTGAATGAGGACCGGCCGGTCGAGCTCCGGGATGTCGTCGGCGTACTCGATCAATGCTCCTGGATCCAGCATCCGCACCGACCTCCTCTCCTGCTCGCGAAGCACGGGCGACACCCGTGCCGCGACTCATCCAACACCGTGCGCCGGTCGACGCTTCCGTCGAGGCTTCCGGTCAGCGCCGCGGGTCAGCGGTCAGAGCTCGCAGGCTGTCGCTTTGTCCGCCCGCTGCCGCTATGTCCGCCGCCTACCCGCCTCGTCCGCGCCCTACCGGATCGGCACGGAGGCTCCCGACGCAATCCTTCGGGTGATCCGGCTGGCTTGCACTCAGCCGACCGATGGCTGGGTCAGGATCTGGTCGACCGGGGCGTAGTCGTCGGTCAGTACCAGCGGAGTCCCGTTGGCGCCGGCCCACCCGGCCGCCTCCGGGCCGGTGAGCAGCTGCCACCCCTGCGGGTGATCGCGCAGCCCGGCCCGCAGCGAGTCGACCGGAAGCGGGGCGTCACTGGCAACGAGCACGAAGTTGCCGCCCGTCCGGTTCTGCAGCGAGGTGGGAGCCGCCATCACCCCGACGTCGGCGAAGGTGGACGCGAGCGTGGCGTACTCGGCGGCCGCGAACCGGTTCGGCGGGTAGTCGATGACGTTGACCGCGTAGATGCCGTTGGGCTTGAGCACCCGACGGACCTCGCGAGCCGTTTCCCGGGTGGTGAGGTGCCAGGGCACGCTGACCCCGCCGAAGGCGTCGCCGATGACCAGGTCGTCGACGTCGGTGGGGGACTGGTGCAGCCCGACCCGTCCGTCGACCACGCGGACCTTGAGCGTGTCGGAGGTGCGCAGACCGAGCCGCTTCTTATCGAGGGAGACGACGCCGCGGTCGACCTCGAACACGGTGCTGTGCGTCCCCGGCCGGGTCGCGGCCAGGTAGCGCGGCATCGTGGCCCCGCCACCGCCGATGTGCAGGGCGCTGATCGGCGCTCCTGGCGGCGCCACGGCGTTGCTCACTGCCGCCATGGCCCGGATGTAGGCGAACCGGAGATCGGTGGGATCGGCCTGGTTCACGTAGCTGTGCGAGAGCGTGTCCAGGTGCAGGGTCAGCGCTCCCGCCGGCGGGGCGGCGCTGACCAGCCGGGCGCAGTGGTACGCGGTCTCCACCTCGCAACGGGGTGTCTCGGCCAGCGAGAGGCCACCCACCGCGAGCGCCGCAACGACCAGCACGGGAGTGACGACGGAGCGCTGCCCGGTTCGGCGGGCAGACCGGTTGCGGACGGTCAGCGCGACGCCGACCACGAGCAGGATGGCGGCGATGGTCAGAACCAGGCCCCGGACCGGGAAGTAGGTGACCAGCAGGAACCCGGTGACGAAGGTCGCCACCAACCCGCCGATCGTGCCGGCGGCCGACACCAGGCCGACCGTGCTGCCGGTGAGCCGCAGGTCGGCGAGCATCTGCTTGACCACGAGCGGCGGCACGGCGGACAGGGCCGCGCTGGGGAAGAAGACCGCCACCATGGCCATCAGCAGCACCACGGCGGGGTTCGTCGACCCGATCGACTCCCCGAGCAGACGGACGAGCGGGAGCATGAGGACGGTCAACGCGCCGCTGACGAGGAACACCGGCCCGAGCAGGAGCCGGGGGTCGCGGGCGTCGGCTAACTGACCACCCAGCCAGACGCCGGCGGCGATCCCTCCGAGGGCCATACCGATGACCGCGCTGTTCGCCTGGATCGTCAGGCCGACGTACGGCGCGACGAGGCGGAGACCGAGCAGCTCAAGGGTGAGCACGGCTCCGCTGGCCAGGAAGGCCAGCAGGATCCCGAGGCCCGGCGCCGGCCGGACCGGCGCCGCGAGCGAGCCCGGCAGTGCAGGTGCGCCGGACGCACCCGGCGCGTCGAGCTCCTCCTGACCTGCGGTGCTGTCGGAAGCGGAACGGTTCGTCACGCCGGGTGAGTCGGGACGGGAGGAAGCGGCTGACACACCAGCCATTCTGTCCGAGCCCATTCGCGTCCGGATGGGTGCATCCTCCTACCGCATCACGACCCGATCACGAATTCCGGGTCCGGAGCGAGAGAGGTGGGTCCCAGATGCCCGACACCAAGCTGGTGCGCGGCTTCCTGCCGAGCAGCAGCGGTTTGCACTTCCCGAACAGCTGGCCGAAGGACACCCCGGCGCTGGTGGTCCCGACGCCGCTCGGGCACCTTCGATTCGGGGACGCCTCGCGCGGGCTGTGCGGTGGCATGGTTCTCACGGCCGCGGATCTGTGGACGGCAGGACGGCCGCCGCCGGCACGCACCGAGGCACCACCGGCCGGTTCGCGGGAACTCAACTTCCTGACCCGGCGACTGCTCGACAGCTGGGACCTGCCGGGTGGCGCGTTCCGCTACTACGAATGCATGAACCTGCCCGACGCCGACTCGTCGTCGCGAACAGGGGTGTGGCGCCGGACAGCGGAGCTGCTGCCCTCGATCTGCGCGGAACTGGACGCCGACCGAGTGTGTCCCCTGGGCGTGGTGACGGTGAAGTCGTGGCGCCCGACCGATCTCGGCAAGAACCACCAGGTCCTCGCGTACGGCTACTCCCGCGAGCAGGACGGCCAGGACGACATGGTCCTGAACGTCTACGACCCGAACCAGCCCGACGTCGACTCGGTGATCATCCGCTGCGACACCACCGCGCAGCGCGCGCCCGAGGGGCAGCTGGACATCCCGCATCCCGTCCGGGGAGTGTTCCCGATCCGCTGGTCCCCGCACGATCCGTCGGGCCTGCTCGCGGACGACCAGGAATCCGGTCGGCCCCCGGACGGTTGACCGCTGGGTGGATGAGGACCTGGTCGGGACGCTGTTTGCCGAGCGAGGGGCGGCCGACGCGCGGATCGCGGCCCTGCTCCGCGAGCGGGACGGCATCGTCGCGTCGGCCGAGCTCACCGGGACCGACGACGAGCACGACCCGGAGGGCGCGACGCTCGCGTTCGAGCGGGAGCAGATTTCCGCCCTGCTCCAGTCGGCTCGCAGTCGCCGGGCCGCCCTCGATGCAGCGTTGCAGCGGGTGGAGGACGGCAGCTACGGCACGTGCACCGGATGCGGGACGGCGATTCCCGCCGGCCGCCTGCTCGCCCGGCCGGACACCACCACCTGCGTGCGGTGCGCCGAGCGGCGGCGCTGAGTTCGCCGATCGCTTCGTAGGTGGTTGCGGCCCAACTCTTATCCGGTTGCCAGGTTCGCTTCAGGTTGGCGACAGGTTTCCCGTCGATCATCTGACCATGACTCTGATCTGGTTGAGCCCTGGCCTGCCCGCGGACCGGTCGTCCATCGCCGCGAGCTTGGGCCCAGCGGTCGAGGTCTCGTCTGCCGCGTCCCCACCGGAGGGGGCGTCGGTAGCCGTCGCCACCGTCTTCGAACGCTCGTTGCTCGACCGTCTGGCGGCCGTTCCCGGCGCCGGCACGCTGCTGCTGCTCAAGCCACCCGGGACGGCCACCCCCTGGGACCTGCCCGTGCTGAGCGGGCCGTCGACCGTGGTCGAAGCAGCCGACGTGAACGCGGTGGTGGCCGCGGTCCAGGGCCAGCTCGCCGGGTCACCGGCGCCGTGGCCGGCGATTGACCGGCTCGGCGACTCCGCACCCGGGGGGTGGCTCCTGCAGCGGCCGGCAGAGGCACCCACCGGCGAGTTGCCGTCGGCGGAGCCGGTCGGCCTCGTCACTGCCGGGGCGGGATCGCGGACGTCGCGTCGTAACTGGCTCGCGAGCGGGGGGATCATCGGCGTCGCGGCGCTCGCCGCCGTCGTCGTCCTCGCCACGCAGGGAGGGGCCAGCAACGCCAGCGCTGACGGACGCGGGGGACCAGCCTTCGGCGGTCGAGGCGGCTACGGCTTCGCCGGGGGTGGCTTCCCAGGCATGGGCGGTACCGGGTCAACGGGGCAGGCTCCCTCCGGCACCGGTCAGTCCGGCACCGGTCAGTCCGGCACGGGCCAGTCCGGCACCGGGACCGACCGCGCGGCAGAACGCCAGGCCTTCCTGGACTGCCTGAAGAACCACGGCGTCGACACGAGCACGATGACCTCAGGCCGGCAGACCCGGCTTGATCCGAGCGATCCGAGGATGCCCTCGGCGCTGAAGGCGTGTGCCTCGCTCATGCCGCAGCGGGGAGACCGGGACGGCAACGGGCCGCCGCCGGGTGGCGGCGCACCCGGAATGCCCGGGATGTCGGGTACGGGTGGGCAGGGCATGCCCGGCGGACCGTTCGGCCAGGCGCCCTCCGGTAGCGGCACTAGCGGCGGTACGAGCGGTACCGGCCACACGACCTGACGGTCAGCGCAGAGTCAGAACGTGGGCTCGCCGCGGAGGACCTGGCCCTCGTTGTCCTCGGGATCCTGCTCGCGGGCGCCTTCGTCCTTGACGAGCGTGAGCGTGGTCGGCTTCCAGCCGTCGTCGATGAGCGTGCGGATCTGCTCGCAGACGGCGTCGGCGCCGTCGAGTTCCGAGAGGTCTTCCTCGCGTGAGTTCTCAGCCATGAACATGCTCTGCCCCGAGCGGGAGGCGTCCACCCGCGCTGTCGGCTGAACGGCTCAGGTACTGCCTACCGGTGCGGTCGACACCTCGCCGTGGCACGCCTGGATGCCGCCGTCCGGTGTGGTTCCCGTCAGCGTGCCGGCGGTGCCGGGCACGCTGATCCGGACCCGTGCTGCGTTCGGCGGGTTGCACGGGGTCGAGCCGGAGAACGGGTTGGGGAAGCGCAGGTGGAACTGGGCGGAGCCCTTCGGGGCGATGCGCACCCAGACGTCCGGCCCGTCCTCGTGGCGTACGGAGGTGACCATGTCGCGGCCGGAGTCGTCGATCAGCCGCGCACCGACGTAGCCGCGGACGGCGCATGGCGAGGCGGACGTGTTGAGCAGCCGGAAGTTGGCGTAGGTACCGCCGGGCGAGCCCTGCAGATCGAGCGGCAGGAGCCGCAGTGACCCGGAACGGCATCGGCCCTGGGGGGCAACCGTCACGGTCGTAGGGAGGGCGACGGCGCCGTCGGCGAGCCCGGGAACGGTGACGCCCGGGGCGGAACGGCTGGCCGCCTGCAAGCCGCCACCGCTCGTCGAGACCGAGTCGATGGGCGCCGTCGACGCCCCCTGCCGAGCGGTCGTGCCGTCGGCGGTCGGAGCGGTCGTCGGGGAGGGGGTCGTCGAGGCGGGGGGCGACGGCGGCACGATCGACACGGAGGAGTCATCGATACTCGGCGCGACCGTTGGCGCGGTGGTGGCCCGCGGAGCGGCGGAGTTCCCGCCGCAGGCGGCCAGCGCGCCGGCGGTCAGTACCGACAGCGTCAGTGTCCGAATCGTCCGACGTGCCGTACGTACGTTGGTCCGCTCCACTGCCGTCCCTTCAGTCGTCCCCTCACTTCCATCGGATGCGCAGGTGGGCGCATGAGACGGCAGTGACGTTCTGTACGGGGCGGCGACGTGCCGGACGTCATCCGCCCGAGACGGCTCGGAGGAGCCGGCCCGGGCGGATGGACGTCGGAGCGGGGTCGCTCAGGGACGACCGACGGTGAAGCTGGAGTCCCAGATCGGCTCTAGCCTGACGACGTCGCCGGTATGCGGCGCGGTCCAGAACTGGCCGTTGCCGGCGTAGATGCCGACGTGGTAGGCCGGTGATCCCATGAAGATCAGGTCACCGGGCTGCGCCGCACTCTGCGACACATGCATGACGGCGGCCTGCTGCTCGGCAGCGGTCCGCGGCAGGTTCACGCCGAGGCGGCTGTAGACGTACTGCGTGAAGCCGGAGCAGTCGAACGAGCTTGGGCCGGCGGTGCCGTACACGTAGGGCTGACCGGCATGCGTGGCGGCGATGCCCTGGGAGGTCATGGACGCACTGCGGACCGCACCGCGATGCTGGCAGCCATGACCGCGACTGCCACCGGGACGGCGAGAGCGATAGGAGCCTCAGGCCGAGCGCCAGGCCTTCTCTTGCGGCACTGGCGGGAGCGACGCCGCCTGAGTCAGCTCGAGTTGTCGAATCGAGCCGAGGTGTCGAGCCGGCATCTCAGCTTCGTCGAGACCGGGCGGTCGGCACCGAGCCGCGAGATGCTCCTGCACCTCGCCGAACACCTCGAGATGCCGTTGCGGGAGCGCAACGCCTTGCTCCTGGCGGGGGGCTTCGCGCCGGTGTACCCCGAGTCGCCGCTCGACGCGCCGCAGCTGTCTGCCGTCCAGGCGGCCGTCCGTCAGGTCCTCACCGCCCACGAGCCATACCCCGCGGTCGTCGTGGACCGGTACTGGAACGTCGTGGACGGCAACCACAGCCTGGGCCTGTTCCTCGACGGAGCCGCTCCCGATCTGCTCGCACCGCCGGTCAACGTCCTCCGGCTGGCCCTCGCGCCGGACGGGATGGCACCCAAGATCCTCAACCTGGGGGAGCGGCGTGCCCACCTGCTGGGACGGCTCCGCCGTCAGGTCGAGTTCTCCGGCGACGAGCGGTTGACGGCTCTGCTCGCCGAACTCCGGAGCTACCCGTGCGACCAACCCGAGCCCGAGGTCGAGATGCCCGGCCCCGGTGACGTCGTGGTGTCGCTCCGAGTTGGTGGCCCGGAGGGGGAACTCACCTTCTTCAGCACGGTGTCGACCTTCGGCACGCCGCTCGATGTGACCGTCGCCGAACTGGTGATCGAGAGCTTCTTCCCCGCGGACGACGCGACCGCAGGCGCGCTGCGGAGCTTCGCCGCCGCGGATTGACGTCTTCCGGGACGTGCCGCGTCGTACATCCGGCGACCGGTTGTCACCACGGACGTCGGGTAGGCGACACGAAGGCCGCGACGAGGAGGTTCTCCCGTGTGTCGCCCGGCCGACGAGCTGGCGCGACGACGAAGAGCGGGGTCCCGTCACGCACCCGACGAGAGGAAATGCATGTCGAACGTGCCCACCGTCCGTTTGAACAACGGCGTCGAGATGCCCCAACTGGGCTTCGGCGTCTTCCAGGTAGCGCCGGACGAGGTCATCGACCCCGTCCGCACAGCGATCGAATCCGGCTACCGGCTGATCGACACCGCCGCCGCGTACCAGAACGAGGAGGGCGTCGGGAAGGCGATCGCAGACAGCGGCGTCTCGCGGAACGATCTCTTTCTCACAACGAAGCTGTGGAACGCCGACCAGGGCTACGACGACGCGCTCCGAGCGTTCGACGTCAGCGTCGGCAAGCTCGGCGTCGACACGGTCGACCTGTACCTGATCCACTGGCCGCTGCCCAAGCGGGACTCCTACGTCGACACCTGGAAGGCATTCGAGCAGCTCTACGCTGACGGACGCGCACGGGCCATCGGTGTCTCGAACTTCACGCAGCGGCACCTCAACCGGCTGTTCGAGGAGACCGGCATCGTTCCCGCGGTCAACCAGGTCGAGCTGCACCCGAAGCTGCCGCAGGAGGAGCTCCGCTCCTTCCACGCCTCGCACGGCATCGTCACCGAAGCGTGGAGCCCGATCGGACAGGGCAAGGGCCTGCTCGAGGACCCGACGCTGAAGACGATCGCCGACTCGGTCAGCAAGAGCCCCGCGCAGGTCGTGCTCCGCTGGCACATGCAGCTCGGCAACGTCGCGATCCCGAAGTCGGTGACGCCGGATCGGATCCAGCAGAACATCGAGATCTTCGACTTCGAACTCGCCGCCGCCGACCTGGGCGCGATCACTGCGCTTGGCTCCGGGGAGCGGGTCGGGCCCGACCCGGAGGAGTTCGACGTCGCCTGACCAACCTATGAGCTTGAAGTCAAGGGGCTCGGTTCGGTGATGGTGGGCATGGGTCATTGCCTCGGTGTCGGGGCGACCCCGAGTGTGATCTTGGTGGGGTGCGCTGCTGCGGTTGGTGCCGTCCGTCCGTCTCTGGCTCTACGTAGCGTGCAAGCGGGTTTGGTCCCGACAGCCTTCATCTGAGCTTGTGGGAGACGGGCGGGGCTGCCCAGGGTCAGTTGCGGGACGTGATCCCGACGGGAAGGCGGGCTCGCTCCGTCCGTGGTCAGCGGGCGCGGTCAGGCGGCAGCGGCGTCCTCCTGGTCCTCGCGGCGGGACACGCCGGCGGCGATGGTGGGGTCCCAGGCGGTGCGGGTGGTCACGACCGCGTGGAGCTGGCGGAGCAGGCTGCCGGCGACTGCTACCCGGGCTTGGGCGTCGGTGAGCTGGTGACCAGCGCGGCCGGTGAGGTGGGCGTGGCGGGCGGCCAGCACGGGGTTGTGGCGAAGCCCGCCGAACACCGCCCGCCAGGCTGCCAGCCGCAGCTCGGGCCGGCCGCGGCCGCTGATCCCGGTCTTGCCCTGGTAGGCGCCGGAGGCGTTGTCGCGGGGGCAGAGCCCGGCGTGTTTGACGACGGCGCGGGCGCTGTCGAAGCGGGCCAGGTCGCCCGTCTCGGCCAGGATGGTCGCGGCGCCGACCGCGGACAGCCCGGGAATGCTGGTGACCAGCGTGGTCAGGTCGAGTTCGTCGAGCACGGCGACCATGCGGGCCTCGACGGCGCCGATGGCGGCGCGGGCGTGGGCCAGGTCGGTCAGGGCGAACGCGACGCGTTCGAGGGCGCCGGCCCGCTGTTCGTGCACGCCGATCCCGGCCTGCGCCGGGTCGGTGGCGGCGTCGAAGACCGCCCGGACGACGCTGGAGTACCAGCGGTTGGTGCCGTGCGCGGGGAGCTCACGGCGGACGGCGGCGGCGAACCGGGACCAGCCCCAGCGGCGGATGACGCCCAGATCCCCGGTGCTGCCGATCCGGTCCAGCACGACCGTCACCGCGGCCAGCCAGCTCTTGGAGTCCAGCGGCTTGGCGGCCGCGGTCAACGCCGCCGGCCAGGCGCACTCGAGCAGGTCCCGGACCTGCTGTCGAGCAGCGCCGCCGGCGGTCACGAGCGCGGCGCGGCGGGCGCCGAGATGACGGAGCCGGGCCCAGGCCGGCGCCGCCCGTTCGGGCAGGTAGCAGCGCAGCTCTGTCACCAACCGGGCGATGATCACGGCGTCGGAGTCGTCGTTCTTGTTCCGGGTGAAGTCCTCGCCCTCGCGGGCCCGGTGCACCAGCATCGGCTGCACGCACACCAGCCGGACTCCCGCCGCGGCGGCGATCTGGTCCAGCACCCGCCAGCGGTACCCGGTCGGCTCACAGGCCACCACCACCGAAGCGAAGCCGGCAGCGGCGGCCCGGGAGATCCCCCAGGACACCGCATCGTCGAGCTGCCAGGCCTTCGCGGTCACCGTGCGCCGTGCGATCACCTGCGAATCCGGATCGGTCAGCGCGCAGACCTGCTTGTCCGCGGCAAGGTCGAACGCCAGCACCGCACTTTGGCGGGTCACCACCGCCCGGAGCCTGCCGAGCTTGTTGTTGCGGCGACGATCTCCCCGAGACAAGCCTCGAGCACTACCGTGAGACACGACATCCTCCTGGTTGCGGTTGGGACACCAAGCCCGCAAACCCCACCAGGGGGATGTCGCTGCTTCAACCGCTCAAGGAGTTACTACGGGTGCCGAGGAGTCGCACCTGCTTCGTTTGAAGCACCGGTCGGAGCTCGCCTCGGGCGAGGATCTGGCTGTCGCGGGGCCGGGAGCACATCAGCCGAGTGGCCCGAACCGACTGAACGGACCCTCGAGGACAGGACCGCGCCCGTTGAGCTCGTCCCTGTGTGTCGGTTGTCGCTACACGCATAGCCTCGAACTGACGCCGGCCCGTGCAGAGGCAGGGGCCCGCTCCAAGCTGCTTTGGCAACCCTGGCCGTCCTGGGACGATGCTGCAGCACGCCGATAACAGCCCCGAACCCAACCTGGACCGAATCGTGTGACGGCGCGTACAAAGACCACGAAGCTGACCTACGAGCAGCGGGACGGTTATGCGGGGTTCTGCCCGGTTGCTCGTTAGTGCAGTAGCTGCAAATGCTGTGCAGCGGCACGGGTGCGCGCCTAGGCTGGGCGAACGATGAGCGACATCGAGGTCTCGGTGCCTGGCCAGCCAAG
>DATITC010000102.1:0-1714 GCA_035468175.1 Frankiaceae bacterium
GGCACACTGCAGAGGTGACCGCTTCGACGCCACCTCCCCACCAGGATGCGGCCATGCCGGGTCTTCACGTAAGGACATCATCATCGCTTGCGCCGACGTCGAGGCTGTCGCCACCGTCTGGAGCGAGCTCCTCGCCCGGCCTGTCGTCGCCCGGATCGGGCCCTACGTCTGGCTGGAGCGGCGGGACGGCGTGGGCCTCGGCTTCCAAGCAGTTCCTGCCGACGGCCTGGGGTCGAGCAGCATCCACCTCGACCTGGGCGCGGAGAACCCCGCAGCCGAACAGGCTCGGATCGAGGCCCTCGGTGGGCGGCGGGTCGAGGGCTACGACGACGGCGGCTTCCTCGTCATGGCCGACCCCGAGGGCAACAAGTTCTGCGTGCTCCCGGCCGAGCCGTTCGAGGTGGACGACCAGGGCCGCGCCGGATACCTGAAGCCTGGTCAAGGGACGGCCGAGGGTCGCTAGCCCCTCAACGCAGGCCGGCGAACAGGTCGTCCTCCGGCAGCGAGGCACCGGTGGTGTCCTGCACCCGCACGAAGGTCTCGAGCCCCATCACCGTCGAGAACATCTCCGGTGGCATCTGCAGGAACATGGCGCTGTCGCTCTGGCTGGCGTGGGCGGCCATCGCGGCCCGCTTGCGTTCGGCGAACTTGCGTACGTCGACCCAGGTGGTGACCTCGTCGTCCGGGACGCCGAAGTCGGGCATCTCCGTGAGCTCCGGGGCATCGGCGGGGATCAACCCCTGCTCGCGCGCCATCCGCCCGAACTCGGCCATCGCCGACCGCGGCACCGTCGTCCAGTAGACCTTGCTGGCCGTCCCCGCGATCGCGACGGCGGCCATGGTGACCCGATGGGCCTGGATGTGGTCGGGATGCCCGTAGAAGCCGTTCTCGTCGTAGGTCACCACCACGTCCGGCCGGTAGCGGTCGATCAGCTCCGCCAGACGGCCGGCGCTCTCATCGAGCGGCGTCGACCAGAATGAACCCGCAGCGTCGTTGCTCGCCGAGCCGACCATGCCCGAGTCCGCGTAGCCCAGCAGCTCGAGGGATTCGATGCCGAGGAGCGCGCAGCTGGTGTCCAGTTCCGCGCGGCGGAACTCGGCCACCGCCAGCGGATCGTGGCCGGGCTCCCCCGGCTTCACGCCGTCCGGCCCGTCACCGCAGCGCCCGTCGGTGCAGGTGACGAGAACCGTCCGGATCCCCTCAGCCGCCGCCTTCGCCAGCACGCCACCCGTGCCGGTCGCTTCGTCGTCGGGGTGCGCGTGCACCGCCATGAGGGTCAATCGCTCGGCGGACATCGGCCCAGGCTACGGACCGTCGTCCGGCCGATCAGCCTCCGCTCGTCGTCCAGATGCCGGCCAGCGGCGCCGTGCCGGCGGCGGAGCCCAGAGGCTCGAGCCCGTACATCGCCTCGATCGTGCGGAGCACGCGGTAATGGTCGGTCCGCTGCGTGCTCGTGCCGGCCCGCACCATGGGTCCGACCAGGAACGTCGCGATGTGGTTGGCGGCCGAGTTGTCGTCCTCGTCGAAGGTGACCACCAGCAGGCTGTCGTGCGTGCGGGCCCACGACACATAAGCCTCGAGGTGTGCTCTCGCCCAGGCGTCGCCCGTGGCCACCGAGCAGTCGTGCATGTCGCTGCACAGGTTCGGGATCACGAACGAGACGGTCGGCAGGGTCGCGAAATCGGCGGGCAGGGCCGACAGCGGCTGGTTCACC
>DATITC010000103.1:0-7164 GCA_035468175.1 Frankiaceae bacterium
CGCCACCGCCAGCGGGGAGGACCCCGCCGGTGGAGTGCTCGTGAACGCCGAGGATCGGGTCCGGCTTGGCGGCCCTGGCAGCCCTGGCAGCCCTGGAAGCCTTGGAAGCCGCCGCAGCCGACGAGCTCGCCATAGCCGGGGAGCGACGGAGCCCGCACATGTCGGCGCCTGAGCTCGGGCGTCCGACCCCTGAGGCGCCGCATCCCGAAGCCTCCGACGTCGTCGTCGTACGCGGTCCCGAGACGCAGGCGCAGGTGCTGCCGACCCCGCTGCGCAACCGACGATGGTGGCGGGCCGGAGGGCCGCCGCTGGACCTCGGACCGGCGCTCCTGGCCGTTCTGGGCACCTGGGTGGGGAGTCGCGTGGCGGTGCTGGTCGCGTCGCTCCTGGGCGCCCGGGCCGTCGCGAACCCGTCGGCCAACCGGGTGCCCGACCTCGTCGCGATCTGGAACCACTGGGACGTCGGGCTGTTCGTCAAGGTGGCCGAGTTCGGCTACCTCTCCCCGGCGTACGCGGACCGCACCGAGGTCGACTTCCCCGGCATGCCGATCGCGATGCGGATCGTGCACCCGCTCGTCGGAAACTGGGTGGTCGCCGGACTGGTCGTCTCCCTGGTCGCCGGTCTGGTCGCGAGCGCTGCCCTGTGGCGGCTCGCGGTCGACGACGGGAGCCGGGAGGCCGGCTCCGCCGCTGGACCTCGGGTTGGATCGGGGGAGTCGGAGGACCCGGCCGACCGGGGGCGCCGGGCCGTCCTGCTGCTCGTCTGCTTCCCCTACGCGGTGTTCCTGTTCGCCGGCTATTCGGAGGGCTTGTTCTTCGCCTTCGCCACCACGGCCTGGGTGGCCGTCCGACGGGAGCGCTGGGCGCTCGCAGCCCTCTGCGCGGCCGGTGCGACATCGACCCGCGTGCTCGGCCTGGCGCTGCTCGCGGGCCTATGGGTCGAGTACCTGCTGACGGTCTGGCGAGCCCGGCGCCGGCCGGGCGGGACGTGGGACTGGCGCCGCCGCCCCGCGCAGGTCGCCTGGCTCCTGCTCCCGCTGGCCCCGATCGTCGCGTTTCTCGCCTATTTCCAGGTCCGCACGGGCCACTGGAACGCCTACACGCGCGCCATGAAGGAGCACTGGGGCCGGACCATCGCCTTCCCCTGGAACGGTTTCCTCACTACCTGGCGGCAGGCCGTGTCAACGGATCAGGCGACAGCGTTCCGGGTCTTCTGGTGGGCCGAACTGCTCGCCGTCGTGGTCGGCATCGCGCTGGTCGTGGCCCTGGTGCGGTACCGGCGGTGGGGTGAGGCGACCTACGTCGGCGGCTGCACCCTGATCATGGCGTGCTCGTCGTACTGGGCCAGCGGGGTACGCGCCGTGCTGGTGTGGTTCCCGCTCTACCTGCTGCTGGCCCGGCGGCGGAAGGTCCTGACGCCGTACCTGTGGCTGTGCGCACCGGCTGCGGTCGTGTTCGCCGTCGCGTTCAGCAGCGGCGTCTGGGTGGACTGACGCCGGGCGGTGGAAGTTCCGGACTGGCGCTGAGGTTCCGGTGCGCCGGAACCTCAACCAGGCGGGGCGCCCAGGGCGGTCCGTAGGAACTCGATGTCGGTGGCCTGGCCCTCCACCCCGTTGGGCGTCTCGCAGATGACCGGCGCCCCGGCCGCCCGGACCACCCCGACCAGGTCGGCCAGCTCGATCCGACCCTGCCCGAAGTTCTCGTGCCGGTCCCGCCCGGAGTCGAAGTCGTCCTTCGAGTCGTTGGCGTGGACCAGGTCGATGCGCCCGGTGACCGCCAGCACCTTCTCGACCACCGTCGACAGCTGTTCGCCGCCGGCGTGAAAGTGGCAGGTGTCCAGGCAGAAGCCGATCCGGTCGTGGAAGCCGTCCAGGGCGTCCCACAGCCGGGCGATCGCGTCCAGATGCCGAGCCATCGCACGATCGCCACCGGCGGTGTTCTCGATGAGGATCGGCAGCGGGAACTCGTCCCGCTCGAACACCTTGCGCCAGTTGTCGAAACCGACCTGTGGGTCGTCGCCCGCGTTCACGTGCCCGCCGTGCACGACCAGGCCCTTCGCGCCGATGTCTGCGGCCAGCTGAGCGTGCTGGGTGAGGATCTTGCGGCTCGGGATGCGGATGCGGTTGTTCGTGGTGGCGACGTTGATGACGTACGGCGCGTGCACGTAGATCGGGATGTCCGCGGCGCGCAGTACGTCGGCGTCGGCCCGCGGCTTCGGCTTCTTCCAGTCCTGCGGGTCGCCGAGGAAGAACTGCACGAGGTCGGCGCCGCGCTTCCGCGCTTCGGTCAGCGGGTCGGCTTCCTCGGCATGGGCGCCGACGTGCGCCCCGATCAGCGGAACGGTCTCGGGCATGGGTCGAGCCTATTTCGACTGGGAAGCCGACGCCCCGGGGCCCTACAAATGTTGATCAGTACGGATCTTGCGGCTATTCCTGCAGCTCAGCGCCAGAAGATCCGTACAGATCACGTCGAATGAGGCGGCGCTCGTGCTGGTCACGCGCGACGGCGATCGCCCGCTTCGCGTTGTTGGTCGAGCCGCGCAGGTCCGTCCGGGTCAGACGAGCTGCAGCGTGACCTCGATGTTGCCCCGGGTTGCCTTCGAGTAGGGGCAGACCTGGTGCGCAGCCTCGAGCGCCCGCTGCGCTGCGTCCGGCTCCGCGGTGGGTAGCAGCACCGAGAGCGTGACCTGCAGGCCGAAGGAGCCGGTGCCGTCCGGGCCGATACCGACCGCGGCCGCCACCGTCGATCCCTCGGTGGAGACCCCGGCCTTGCGGGCGACGATCTTCAGCGCGGAATGAAAGCAGGCGGCGTAGCCGGCGGCGAAAAGCTGCTCGGGATTGGACAGCTCCCCGCCTGGGCCGCCCATCTCCTTCGGCACGGCGAGGTCCACGTCGAGTACGTCGTCGTCACTGGTCACGTGGCCGTTGCGGCCATCGCCGTAAGCGGTTGCATGTGCGGTGTATATGGCGTCCATGGGGAGTGCCTCCAACGTCGCGATCGGGCATCGGGTCGTGTCACTGCCCTCGGACGGGCGCAATCTCCCACGACAGCGCCCTGAGGGACCACCGCATTCCGACGTTCCTGTCTGCGTGCAGGCACCGTCCTGGCAGCATTGATGTGGTGTTCCTGCTCGCCGCCCCGGTGCTCGAGGCCCCGGACGACCCAGGAGTCGAGGGGCTGTGGCTCCTCGTGGCGCTGGTCCTGCTCTGCGCGCTGGTCGCCGCGCACCTGCGCCTGCTGCGGGCGGTCAGTCGGGCGAACGCTGACCCGGCCCACGAGCTGGCCGCGAACCCAGCCCATGACCTGGCACCGGACCTGGCACCGGACCCGGCACCGGACCCGGCACCGGACCCGGCACCGGACCCGGCACCGGCGGCGGCGCCTGTGGACGAGCCGACCGCGGTCGACCGCCGCTGATAACCTCGGGCAGCGCGTTCGCGCATCCTCCTGCCACGGAACGTCCGTGGCCGCCCGAGACCGTAGGAGGTCTTTATCTTGGCGTCCCGCCATTACGAGCTCATGGTCATCCTCGCGCCCGATCTCGAGGAGCGGACCATCGCCCCGTCCCTCGAGCAGTTCCTCACCGTCGTCCGCAACGCGGGCGGCACGGTGGAGAAGGTCGACGTGTGGGGCCGCCGCCGGCTCAGCTACGAGATCAACAAGAGCTTCGAGGGCATCTACGCGATCCTCGACCTGCACACCGACCCGGTCGCCGTCACCGAACTGGACCGGCAGCTGAACCTGAACGAGTCCGTGCTCCGGACCAAGGTCATCCGGCTCCCCGACCGGCTGCGCAACCGTGGGAGCGCGAGCCGCTCCCGCACGGGTTCCGCTCCTGCCGCGTCGCCGATCGCCTGAGCGGGGTCGTTAGCGCATGGCAGGCGAAACCGTCATCACCGTCGTCGGCAATCTGACCAACGACCCCGAGCTCCGTTTCACACCGAGCGGTCAGGCCGTCGCGAGCTTCACCGTCGCGTCAACCCCGCGGACGCTGGACAAGCAGAGCAACGAGTGGAAGGACGGCGACCCGCTGTTCCTCCGCTGCACCGTCTGGCGCCAGGCCGCGGAGAACGTCGCCGAGTCCCTACACAAGGGCACTCGCGTCATCGTGCAGGGCCGGCTCAAGCAGCGTTCGTTCGAAACCCGCGAGGGTGAGAAGCGGACGGTCGTCGAACTCGACGCCGACGAGGTCGCACCCTCACTCCGTTACGCCACCGCCCGGGTCAACAAGGCCGGGCGCTCCGGGGGCAACGGCAACTTCAGCGGCGGCGGTGGTGGCGGCGGCGGTGGTGGCGGTGGTGACCGCAGCGGCGCGTCGGCTGGTTACGGCGGCTCCGGTGGTTCCGGTGGCGGCTCCAGCAACGCAGGCACCGTCGATGACCCCTGGTCGCAGCCGCCCGGCGGCTACAGCGACGAGCCCCCCTTCTAGTTCTTTCTCTCGTACGAGGAGTTCCCCACATGGCGAAGCCGCCGCTGCGCAAACCGAAGAAGAAGGTTTGCGAGTTTTGCAAGAACAAAGTGTCCTTCATCGATTACAAGGACACCGCCTTGCTCCGCCGCTACATCTCCGACCGGGGCAAGATCCGTGCCCGGCGGGTCACCGGCAACTGCAGCCAGCACCAGCGTGACGTCGCTGTCGCGGTGAAGAACAGCCGCGAGATGGCGCTGCTGCCCTACACCAGCACGGCGCGCTGATCATGCGACTCATCCTCACGCAGGAGGTGTCCGGTCTCGGAGGTCCGGGCGACGTGGTCGAGGTCAAGGACGGCTACGGCCGCAACTACCTCGTCCCGCGTGGCCTCGCCATCCAGGCGAGTCGTGGTGCCGAGAAGCAGATCGTCCAGATCCGGCGGGCGCGCGAGGTGCGGGAGATCCGCGACCTCGGGCAGGCCCAGCAGGTTGCCGTCCAGCTCCGGTCCATCGGCGTTCGGCTGACCGGTCGTGCCGGTCAGGGCGGTCGCCTGTTCGGTTCGGTCACGGCCGGTGACGTCGCCGACGCCGTGCTCGCCTCGGGTGGCCCGAAGCTGGACAAGCGCCGGATCGAACTGCACACCCCGATCAAGTCGCTCGGCCGGCACCTGGTGTCGGTACGGCTCCACCCGGAAGTCGTTGCCGAGCTCAACGTCGAGGTCGTCAGCGCCTGAGCTGCACGGTCTGAGCTGCAGGTCTGGCCCGACGCGTCCGACGCCCGCATCGCCTTCGAGGTGGTGCGGGCGTCGTACTGTCCGGGGACGGTAAGGGGTGCGTTCGCGGGGAGCGCCGCGCGATGTCCCGGTGCCGGAGCGGCAGGGTGAACACCGCTCCTCGGATCGCGCAACTGTCGACCTGAACGTACGGATGCGCAGGTCAGGGGCACCTTCGGGCCCGGTAAGGCCACCGCGGTGGGCCTTGCCCGCGTTACCGGCGTGTTGCCACGCCGTCACTTCCCATTTCCCGGCCCGACACCCGGGAAAGTTCTACGACCCCGTTGTCCACAGGCGGTGGAGAACTTTGTGGACTGCCGACCTGCAGAACTACAGAAGGTGACGACAAGTTCCACAGGTCGTGCGCCTCGCCGCACACCGCAGTCCACAGGGAATCGCCCGGATGCCCACACCTTCTCCCCAGACACGTCCACAGGGCCCCGGCCGCGCCGCGCCGAAGCGCCGCCATTTTGTCGTACCCGTGGTCTAGACAGAGCGCTGACTCCTTCCGAGCCGCCGAGCGGCTGGGGTCCTGACCGAAGGGAGGCAGTTCCGCCGGTGTCCGTCACCTCGCTCGACCGCGGTTCTCGTTCGTCGTCCTCGACTCCGCCCACCCCGGAGTTCGATCGCACCCCGCCTCAGGATCTGGCGTCCGAGCAGAGCGTCCTGGGCGGCATGCTGCTGTCCAAGGACGCCATCGCCGCGGTGGTCGAGACGTTGAAGGAAGCGGACTTCTACCGTCCCGCCCACGCCACCATCTACGCCGTCGCGTCCGACCTGTACGCCAAGGGCGAGCCGGCCGACACGGTCAGCGTCGCCGCCGAACTGCAACGCCAGGGCCTGCTGGAACGGGTGGGTGGCGCTGCCTATCTGCACACACTGATCGCGACAGTGCCAACCGCCGCGAATGCCGGCTACTACGCCAAGACCGTCTCGGAGAAGGCTGTCCGCCGGCGGTTGGTCGAGGCGGGGATGCGGGTGACCCAGCTCGGCTACAACGAGGCCGCCGAGGTGGACGACGTCGTCGACCGCGCGCAGGCCGAGGTGTTCGCGGTGACCGACGCCCGCACCTCGGATGATTTCCTGCCGCTCGAGGCGCTGATGACACCCGCGCTTGAGGAGATCGAAGCGATCGCCGGGCACGACGGTTCGCTGTCGGGCGCCCCCACCGGCTTCGCCGACCTCGACGCCCTCACCAACGGCCTGCATCCAGGCCAGCTCATCGTCCTCGCGGCCCGTCCCGGTATCGGCAAGTCCACGGCAGCTCTGGACTTCGCCCGGGCGACCAGCATCAAGCACGGCTTGGCCTCGGTCGTCTTCTCGCTGGAGATGAGCCGGCTCGAGATCACCATGCGGCTGCTCTCCGCCGAGGCGCGGGTGCACCTGCAGAACATGCGCAACGGGCGGATGAGCGAGGACGACTGGGCGCGGCTGGCCCGCCGGATGGGCGAGATCGCCAGCGCGCCGCTGTTCATCGACGACAGCCCGACGTTGAACATGATGGAGCTGCGGGCCAAGTGCCGACGGCTCAAGCAGAAGCACGACCTGAAGCTGATCGTCCTCGACTATCTGCAGCTGATGAACCCGGGCAAGCGGCTCGACAGCCGGCAGCAGGAGGTCAGCGAGATGAGCCGGTCGCTCAAGCTGCTCGCGAAGGAGATCGGCGTGCCCGTCGTGGCGCTGTCCCAGCTGAACCGGCAGGCAGAGACCCGGTCGGACAAGAAGCCGCAGCTGTCCGACCTGCGCGAATCAGGCGCCATCGAGCAGGACGCAGACATGGTCATCCTGCTCCACCGTGACGACGCCTACGAGAAGGAGTCGCCCCGCGCGGGCGAGGCGGACTTCATCGTTGCCAAGCACCGCAACGGCCCCACCGATACCGTGACCGTGGCCTTCCAGGGGCACTACAGCCGCTTCGTGGACATGCGCCGGGACTGACCCCGGGGCGCCTGCTCTGAACCCGCCGCAGACGAGGGCAGAG
>DATITC010000104.1:0-5866 GCA_035468175.1 Frankiaceae bacterium
CCGGTGACGTCCGTGGTGCGGAAGTAGAACTGCGGGCGGTAGTTGTTGAAGAACGGCGTGTGCCGTCCGCCCTCGTCCTTGCTCAGGATGTAGACCTGAGCTTCGAACTCGGTGTGCGGAGTGGTCGTCTTCGGCTTGACGACGACCTGGCCGCGCTCGACGTCCTCGCGCTTGATACCGCGAAGCAGCAGGCCGACGTTCTCACCGGCACGCGCCTCGTCGAGGATCTTGCGGAACATCTCGACGCCAGTGACGGTGGTCGTCATGACGGTGTCCTTGATGCCCACGATCTCGACGGTCTCGCCGGCCTTCAGCACACCGCGCTCGACGCGGCCGGTGACGACCGTGCCGCGACCGGTGATCGTGAAGACGTCCTCGACCGGCATGAGGAATGCCTTCTCGATGTCACGGACGGGCTCCGGGATCGACTCGTCGACCGCGTCCATGAGCTCCATGAGCTTCGCGGACCACTCGCTGTCGCCCTCGAGCGCCTTGATCGCCGAGACGCGCACGACCGGAAGGTCGTCACCCGGGAACTCGTAGGTCGACAGGAGCTCACGCACCTCGAGCTCGACGAGCTCCAGGATCTCCTCGTCGTCAACCATGTCGGCCTTGTTCAGCGCGACCACGATGGACGGCACGCCGACCTGACGAGCAAGCAGCACGTGCTCCTTCGTCTGGGGCATCGGGCCGTCGGTAGCGGACACGACGAGGATCGCGCCGTCCATCTGGGCGGCACCCGTGATCATGTTCTTGATGTAGTCGGCGTGACCAGGACAGTCGACGTGCGCGTAGTGCCGCTTGTCGGTCTGGTACTCGACGTGTGCGATCGAGATCGTGATGCCGCGGGCCTTCTCCTCAGGCGCCTTGTCGATCTGGTCGAACGGCGTGAAGGGGTTCAGGTCCGGGTGCTTCTCGTGAAGCACCTTGGTGATTGCGGCCGTCAGCGTCGTCTTGCCATGGTCGATGTGACCGATGGTGCCGATGTTGACGTGCGGCTTGTTCCGCTCGAACTTCGCCTTCGCCACTGGATGTCCCTCCTAGGAACGGTGGTTCGGTACTGGCGCCGTACGGCGTCTGTTACGTGCTGGGGCCTGTCACTCTGAATGACGTTGGGGGCGCGTACGGCGTCGCCTCCACCCGGAAGTCAATGTCTACTCTCCTCGCGCCTTGGCGATGATCTCCTGCGCAAGAGAGTTCGGTACCTCGGCATACGAGTCGAACTGCATGCTGTAGCTCGCTCGGCCCGAGGTTTTGGACCGCAGGTCGCCGACGTAGCCGAACATTTCCGACAGCGGCACCAGCGCCTTCACGAGGCGGGCGCCGGAGCGCTCCTCCATCGCCTGGATCTGACCGCGACGGCTGTTCAGGTCACCGATGACGTCCCCGAGGTAGTCATCCGGGGTCGTCACCTCGACCGCCATCATCGGCTCGAGGATGGCCGGGTCGGCCCGCCGTGCACCTTCCTTGAACGCCATCGAACCGGCGATCTTGAAGGCGAGCTCGGAGGAGTCGACGTCGTGGTATTGGCCGTCCCGCAAGGTGACCTTCACGTCGACCAGCGGGTAACCGGCGAGGACACCGAACTCCATGGCCTCCTGGCACCCGGCGTCGACGCTCGGGATGTACTCACGCGGGATGCGACCACCGGTCACGGAGTTGACGAACTCGTAGCCGCCACCGTCGCCACCGCTGGGCTCGAGGTCGATCTGCACCTTCGCGAACTGACCGGAACCGCCGGTCTGCTTCTTGTGGGTGTAGTCGATTTTCTCCACCTTGCGGCGGATGGTCTCGCGGTAAGCGACCTGCGGCTTGCCGACGTTCGCCTCGACCCGGAACTCACGACGCATGCGGTCGACCAGCACGTCGAGGTGCAGCTCGCCCATCCCCGCGATGATCGTCTGGCCGGTTTCGTCGTCGGTCCGGACCTGGAAGGTCGGGTCCTCCTCGGCGAGCCGCTGGATGGCCTCGCCCAGCTTCTGCTGGTCGGCCTTCGTCTTCGGCTCGATCGCCACGTGGATCACGGGCGCCGGGAAATTCATCGACTCCAGCAGTACCGGCTTGTCGGGGTCGCAGAGCGTGTCACCGGTAGTGGTGTTCTTCATGCCCTGGATCGCGACGATCTGGCCGGCACCCACGCCATCGCGCTCTTCACGCTGGTTGGCGTGCATGACGTAGACCTTGCCGACCCGCTCCTTGTTCTCCTTCGTGGAGTTGAGGATTGGGGAGCCCTTGGTGATCCGGCCGGAGTACACCCGGATGTAGGTGAGCTTGCCCAGGTGCTGGTCGCTCATGATCTTGAACGCCAGTGCCGAGAACGGAGCGTCCTCGTCGGGCTCGCGCTCGACCACAAGCGACTCGTCCTTGACGTTGTGGCCCTGAATGGCGCCGACGTCGATGGGCGAGGGGAGGAAGTCGACGACCGCGTCGAGCATGGGCTGCACGCCCTTGTTCTTGAACGCGGTCCCGCAGAGCACCGGGTTGATCTTGCTCGCGATCGTCGCGCGCCGGATGCCGGCCATGAGCTCTTCCACCGTGGGCTCTTCGCCCTCGAGGTACTTCCCCATGAGCTCGTCATCGTTCTCGGCCGCGGTCTCGAGGAGACGCTCACGCCACTCGCGGGCTTCCTCGGCGTGGTCCGCCGGGATGTCGACCGTCTCGTAGGTGTCGCCCTTGCCCTCGGTCAGCCAGAGCAGACCCTTCATGTTGATCAGGTCGATGACGCCCTGGAAGCCGGCCTCGACGCCCCAAGGGAGCTGGATGACCAGCGGGGTGGCGTTGAGCCGCTCGACCATCATCTCGACGCAGCGGTGGAACTCGGCGCCGACGCGGTCCATCTTGTTGACGAACGCGATGCGCGGAACGTGGTACCGGTCCGCCTGGCGCCAAACGGTCTCGCTCTGCGGCTCGACGCCGGCGACGGCGTCGAACACGGCAACCGCGCCGTCGAGCACGCGGAGGCTGCGCTCCACCTCAACGGTGAAGTCGACGTGGCCCGGGGTGTCAATGATGTTGATGCGGTTGTCGCGCCAGAAACACGTGGTCGCAGCGGACGTAATGGTGATGCCGCGCTCTTGCTCCTGCGGCATCCAGTCCATGACGGCTGCGCCCTCGTGGACCTCACCGATCTTGTACGAGCGACCTGTGTAGAACAGGATCCGCTCGGTCGTAGTGGTCTTGCCCGCGTCAATGTGGGCCATGATCCCGATATTTCGGGTCTCGGCCAGTCCTGCGTCTACGGTGTCAGCCATTCACTTACCAGCGGTAGTGGGCGAAGGCCTTGTTGGACTCCGCCATCTTGTGGGTGTCTTCGCGCCGCTTTACGGCGGCACCAAGACCGTTGCTTGCGTCGAGCAGCTCATTCATGAGCCGCTCGGTCATGGTCTTCTCGCGACGCTGGCGGGCGTAGGTGACCAGCCAGCGGAGCGCCAGGGTGGTGCTGCGACCAGCGCGCACCTCGACCGGCACCTGGTAGGTCGCGCCACCGACTCGGCGACTGCGCACCTCAAGGGTGGGCTTGACGTTGTCCAGCGCCCGCTTGAGCGTGACGACCGGGTCGGCGCCGCTCTTCTCGCGAGCACCTTCCATCGCGCCGTACACGATCCGCTCAGCGACCGACTTCTTCCCGGCCATGAGAATCTTGTTGACCAGCGCCGTCACGAGCGGCGATCCGTAGACCGGGTCGACGACGACGGGGTGCTTCGGGGCTGGGCCTTTGCGCGGCATTAGGACTTCTCCTTCTTCGCGCCGTAGCGGCTGCGGGCCTGCTTGCGGTTACGAACACCCTGGGTGTCCAGTGAACCGCGAATGATCTTGTAGCGCACACCCGGGAGGTCCTTCACGCGACCGCCGCGCACGAGCACGATCGAGTGCTCCTGCAGGTTGTGGCCGACGCCCGGGATGTAGGCGGTGACCTCGATGCCGCTCGTGAGTCGCACGCGGGCGACCTTGCGCAGCGCTGAGTTCGGCTTCTTCGGGGTGGTCGTGTAGACGCGTGTGCACACGCCCCGACGCTGGGGGCTGCCCTTGAGCGCCGGAGTCTTGGTCTTCTCGACCTTGTCCTCACGGCCCTTGCGGACCAGCTGCTGGATCGTGGGCATTAGCCGCCTGTCACTCCCGTCGCGGTACTTCCGTACTTGTCTTCTGACTGTGCCTGTGGGCTTCTCGTCCCCGCTCGTCCGACCCCCGGGGTCGGGCGTGTCGCGCTCAGCCGGACTCCCGCACAGTTCTGCTCGGGCAAGCTGGCGCGCCGTCCGCCGTATCCAAAGGATCGGTCCGCCCCGTCACCGCCGGCGGTTGTGACCTCTCGGGTCACGCCGCCACCGCGCCGGGTGGGCGCAAGTCGCCGACTGAAGACAACAGCCCTCAGCCACGAAGGTGCAGACTACCTGCAATGGCCAGGCATGTCGAACCGAGGCGGAGTAACCCAGGAGGGACGGCCGGCCCCCGAACTGCGCGTCCCTCTCGCGAGGAGTTGCAGGCAGCGTACGGCCGTACCGTGCCCGATCTCATCGTGCCCGGACTGCGTGTCGTCCTGGTCGGGATCAACCCGTCTCTCTGGTCCGGCGCCGTCGGCTACCATTTCGCCAGCCCGTCGAACCGGCTCTGGCCCACGCTGCACGGAGCAGGGTTCACGTCGCGCCGCCTGCACCCGAGCGAGACGGACGAAATCCTCAGCTGCGGGCTCGGCGTGACCAACCTCGTCGACCGCGCGACGGCACGGGCGGACGAGCTGTCCAAGAACGAGATCGTGGCCGCTGCGCAGCGGCTCGCGTCGGTCGCCGAGCAGTGGCAGCCGGCCTACCTCGCCTTCCTCGGACTCTCCGCTTTCCGAGTCGCCTTCCGCCGGCCCAAGGCGGTCGTCGGGCCACAGCCCGAGCTGCTCGGCGGATCGCGAGTCTGGCTGCTACCGAACCCGAGCGGCTTGAACGCCTCGTACCAACTGCCGGATCTGATCGCCGCCTACTCGGAGCTCCACGTGGCGGCCCATCAATAGACCGGGGCCGGGGCCGGGGCCGGCCGGGGCCGGGGCCCGGCCGGGCCGGGCCGCTCGTCCCACACCTGCTGAGGTGTGGCGACGGGAACGGGCTTGCCGTCGACACCAAGTCGGGCGTCACCCGCACACCAGCGCGAGCGTCGCCTCATAACGGAACAGCCCGCCCACTCGCTCACCCACTCGGGTGTGACCTGCTGGCGCGGAGTGGCGCATCTGCCGTTGTGGACAAAGTCCGCGAGGCTGCACAATTCGGCTACGGTGTGTTGATGGCGCGGCGCTGTGTGTTGGTTCTGGCCGCCCTCTTCCTCACCGTGAGTTGCGGTGGAGAGCAGAAGGGGGCAGCCCCTCCCCCACCGGCCTCTGCGAGCCCGACAACGCCGTCGGCGACCCCGACGCCGACCGCGACACCCTTCGTCTCCTCCGCTGACCAGGCAGGTGCGTTCGCGTTCGTGCGGAACTACTTCGCGGAGCTCGACGCCTCATTCGCCGACGGACACGTAGAGCGGCTACGTGCACTCCGCAAAGACACTTGCCGGTCCTGCGTTGACTTCGAACGCAAGATCACGAGCGCCTACAAGTCAGGCCGCCTCGAGACGAATCCACTGGTCATCAAGCAGCTTGGCTACGGACAAAACGGTCCTGCCTTCGCTCACGTTGGTGTTCGCTTCGACGCCGCAGCTGTGCGTCAGATCGAGCGCGATGGCTCGGTACGTACGTCCCCCGCCACACACGGGACATACTTCGTCGACATAGTCCGAGAAGGCGATCACTGGGTGATCGATAGCCTTTCGGGTCAAGTATCGGCTACTGCCTCGTGAGAATCCGTCTCGCGCTCACCACGATTGCCATCGCCTTCTGTGCCTCCTGGAC
>DATITC010000105.1:0-19715 GCA_035468175.1 Frankiaceae bacterium
CGACGGCCTCCTGCGGCTGGCAGCAACCGCGGAGCCCATCGGCGAGCCGGACACCTTGGGCATCACAGACCTCGACGACGAGCAGCGGGCCGCCGTCGCCGCGGCTCTGCAGCACGGTGTTTCGCTGCTGACGGGTGGCCCGGGCACCGGCAAGAGCCGCACGGTGGCTGCGGTCGTCGAACTCGCCACTGCCCGGGGCTGCCAGGTGGCGCTGTCCGCTCCGACCGGCCGGGCGGCCAAGCGCCTGGAGGAGCTCGGGGACGCTCCCGCGATGACGCTGCACCGGTTGCTCGGCGCCACCCCGGGCCGGAGCAGCGACAGCGAGGCGGGCGCCGGCGGGACGAGCTGGGACGGGCCCACCTTCAGCCGCAACGAGGAATGGCCGCTCGATGCCGACCTGGTGGTGGTCGACGAGGCGTCGATGCTCGACGTCGAACTGGCCGCCGGACTGGTCGAGGCCTGCTCCGACGGCACCCACCTGCTGATCGTCGGTGACCCGGCGCAGCTCCCCAGCATCGGCGCCGGCCGGGTACTCGGGGATCTCGTCGACTCCGGGGTGGTCCCGACCTCCGAGCTCGTGACGCTGTACCGGCAGGCCGAGGGCGGCACCATCGCCCGGCTCGCGACCGCTGTCCGCAGCGGCGAGCTCCCACCGGTGGACGACCCGGAGCGGGAGGTGGTCGTGGTCCCGAGCCGCGACGGTGTCGAAGCCGCCCGGCGGGTGGTGCAGCTGGTCACCGACTCGATCCCGCGGGCGCTGGGCATCTCCGCCGCCGAGATCCAGGTCGTGACACCGGTGCACCGCGGCCCGGCCGGGACCGAGGCACTCAACGCGGCGCTCAAGGAGCAGCTCAACCCGAGGCCGCCGAAGTCAAGGGCGCTGAAGCTGGGGGCATCGGGAGCCGGCAAGCGCCCGAGCTTCGACGTCGGGGACCGCATCGTCGCCGTGGCCAACCACCTCGACCTCGGCTTCGCCAACGGGGAGGTCGGCACCATCGTCGGCCGGACCAGCGAGGGGCTGGAGGTGCAGTTCGCTGCGGGGCCGGCCACCGTTCCGGTCAAGGTCTGGAGTGACCTGCGGCACGGCTGGGCCATCACGGTGCACCGGGCCCAGGGCAGCGAGTGGGCGGCGGTGGTGGTCGTGTTGCCGCCGGAGGCCGCCACGATGCTGACCCGGCCGCTGGTTTACACGGCGCTCACCCGGGCCCGCAAGCATCTGTCGGTGGTGCCCGCCGTCGGGTCCTCGTTGCTGCGCGCGGTGCGCGAGATCGGCGGCCGTCCACGCATCACGCAGCTCCGGATGCTGCTCCAGGCGGGGTCCTACGACGGCTGACCGCCTCCGAGAACAGCGGGCCCGTTCATACGAACACACACCTTGCCGTGGAACCTTGATCGAGTATCCAGGTTTGTCCGAGTTCTTCTCGATCGTTCTGGGGTAGTTGTGTGTTCCTGTGAAATCCACCGTCACTGAGCGCGCCGGCCGATGCGGGTCGCGTCGTTCGACGGTCGGCCGATGGGCCCATATATGAGGCACACCGCTGGTGGGTACGGTTCTTAGCCGTGGCACCCGGTCCAGAACGCGCGCTGGGATCCGCTCGCGCCGAGGCGGGTGCGTCGATGCTCACGCCGGTGGGCAACGGGTCGCGGGCTGTGCCCGCGTCGGCCGCCGCGGGCACAGCTGCCGAGCCCGAGAACGGCGGCAGCGCGACGCCGGAGCCCAGCCCGGGAGTCCCGTTCGGGCACCTCCCCGGCAGCGCGAGCAACGGCGCCGTGGCGCCGGTCGGCACGGCGGACCGCCCCGATGCCGACGCTCCGCCGACCGCGGAGCCGCCCCTTCGAGCCGGCGAGCCCAAGCCACCGGACCGCCTGGCCCGCCTGCTGAACCGGGTGCCCGGCTCGATCCGGGCCTGGATCCCGCTCGTGCTCGTGGCCCTGACCATCGGCATTGGCATCGTGCTGCGTTTCGCCACCAACAGCCATCTCTGGCTGGACGAGGCGATCACGATCGAGATCGCCCGTCGCTCGGTGCCGGCGCTGTTCGCCGCTCTGCGCCACGACGGCGCCCCGCCGCTGTACTACCTGCTGCTGCACTTCTGGACCGCGGTCTTTGGCGGCAGCGACATCGCCGTCCGTGCGCTGTCCGGCGTGCTGAGCGTCGCGACTCTCCCCGTCGCGTGGGTGGCCGGCCGGCGAGTCGCCCGGGTCGCCGCCGCCTTCGGTCACGTCGAACGATCGAGCACGCACCGCGCCGGCACCGCCGCGCTGCTGTTGTTCGCCACCTCCCCGTACGCCATTCGGTACGGCAGCGAAACGCGGATGTACTCGCTGGTCGTGTTGCTCGTCCTGCTGTTCGGGCTCGCCGTTGCCCGCGCGTTGGAGCAGCCGAGATGGGGCCGTTGGATCCCGCTGACCCTGGCCACCGCCGCGCTCGCGTACACGCATTACTGGACGTTCCTGTTGCTGTCCACGGTGGCGGTGTTCCTGCTGCTGCAGTCCCGCCGGCGGGTGCTGTACCGCGAGCCGTGTCGCAAAGCGCTCTACGCCATGCTGGCCGCGTCGGTGCTGTTCGTGCCGTGGTTGCCGACCTTCGTGTTCCAGATGCTGCACACCGGGACGCCGTGGGCCCCGAAGGTGCAGGCACAGGTCCTGCTCGACACGATCTTCGACTGGGCCGGGCACGCATCGACCGGGGCGGCGCTCGGGCTGGTCCTGCTGTTCGCGGCCTTCGTCGGGCTCACCGCCCGCCCCGCTGGCGACGGGCTGCACGTCGACCTCACCGGCCGGGTGCCGGGCCGCTACCTGGCGGCCGTCTGGCTGGTGCCGTTGATCCTCGCCTACTCCGCCTCGCAGTTCGGCGGCGGTGCCTACGTCGAGCGCTACACCGGCATCTCACTGCCGGCGTTCCTCCTGCTCGCGAGCCTCGGGCTTGGTCTGCTGCCGAACCGACGGCTCGTCGCGACGCTGTTGGTCATCGTGTGCGTCACCGGTCTGATCGGCGGTGCCGGGCTCGCCCGCGGTGAGCGAACGCAGGCCGGGGAGATCGCCGGGAGGATCGCCGCGCAGGCCCGCCCCGGCGACGTCGTCGCCTACTGCCCGGACCAGCTGGGCCCCGCGGTGCACCGTGCGCTCGCCCGTCGGCGCGTCGCGTCGCAGGTGAAGGAGATCGCCTTTGCCGACCAGCTGGGGCCGTCGATGGTCGACTGGGTCGACTACGCGGACCGGATGAAGAAAGCGAGCGCGTCGGACTTCGCGACCCAGGTCGATGAACTCGCCGGGCCCGACGCCTCGATCTACTACGTGCGCGCCGACGGGTACCGGACGCTGGAGTCGACGTGCGCGTCGGTGTCCGACCAGCTCGCCTCGCTCCGAGACCGGACCTTCCAGGTCGGTCGTCGGCAGGTGGTCGAGGGCGGGACCCTCGAGCGCTTCTCCACCCGCTGACCAGGTCCGTCGTGCCGCGGACCCGGTCGGGCTCGGCGTCGGCCCCTGCGTCGGAGCCGGGAACCGAGCCATCCCACCGTCGCGTCCTCCGGGTCCGCGCCGAACCGGTCGTCTTCGTCGCCGCACTCCTGCTCCAGCTGGTGCCGCTCGGCCTCCTGCGCCACCTGGGCACCCAAGACGGCCCGTCGCACCTCGCCACCGCGCGGGTCCTGCTGGAGCACGGCAGCGCGGCGCACCCGATCTACGCGCACTTCTACTGGTTGGACGCGTTCCCCTCGCCGAATCTCGCGACCGAAGGGCTGCTCACCGCACTGGTGGCCGTGTTCCCGCCGGAGGTCGCCGAGAAGCTGATCGCCGCCGGCTATCTGCTCGCCCTGCCACTCGCGTTGCGCTACGTGCTGGCCCGCGTCGACCCGGCGTCGGTGTGGCTGTCCTACGCCGCCTTTCCGCTGGCTAACGGGTTCCTGTTCGTCAGCGGGTTCTCGAACTACTGCTACGGCGTCGTCGTCTTCGTGCTCGCCGCCGGCTGGATCCTGCGCCCCCGGCGTCGCGCCGGCCTGCGCTACGTCCTGACCCTCGCGGCCTGGCTGCTTCTTGCGTATGTGACGCACTTCATCCCGGCCGCGCTCCTCGTGCTGACGGCGCTCGTGCCGCCGCTCGCGGACGCCGCGCGTCGGTCGTCCGGCCGGCTGCCGACGCTGCGGTCGGCGGCGTCGGCGCTCGGGCCGACCCTGCTCGCGATGGTTCCGCTCGTCGCGCTGAGCCTGCTGTTCGTGTTCCGTCCCGCCCCCGGTGAGCACCGACGCGACAACCCGCTCGCACTGCTCGTCCAGCTGCCGGTCCTGGTGAAGCCGATCGTCGCCCTGAGCTACGCCGAATACCCGGTCTCGATCGTTGTCGGCCTGGGCCTGATCGGGTTGATCGTGCTGACCGCCCGCCGCCGCGGTCGGTCGGCCCTGAAGGGTCCGTCCGGTCACGTCGCGACCGTCGCCGGGCTCTGTTCGCTGCTCTACCTGGTGGCTCCGGAGAGCACCGCGCAGGGCGGGGCGATCAACGCGCGGCTCGCGATGTTCCCGCCGTTGCTGGCCCTGCTGTGGCTCGGGCTGGAGGCCGGACGCGCCCGCCTTCCCCGGGCCCTCCGGGCCGGTGGAGCGGTGTTGTTCCTGGTCGCAGCGGTGGTCATCGCCCTCGTGCGATGGCCGATCGGGGTCCGGCACTCGCACCAGGTGGACGAGTACGTCGCCGCCGCGGCGTTCGTCCGTCCCGGGTCCACGGTGCTCGGGCTGCAGTACGAGAGCGCCAACGTCCCGACGGTCCGCGGATTCTCCGACCCCACGCTGCACGGCGCCAGCCTGGTGGCCGTGCTGCGGTACGGCGTGGATCTGGGGCACTACGAGGCGGAGCTGACCTACTTCCCGACCCGCTTCCGCAGCGACAGAAACCTGCATCGGCAGATCGATCCGACGCTGCGGGGACTGGATCGGACGCCGTCCCGCATCACCACCCTCACCGACGCCCAGGGACGCGGGCTGGTCGATTACGTGCTCGTCCGCGGGGACCTGGACCGCGTGCCGCCGTCGGGTCAGGCGGCCGCCCGCCAGATCGCCGAGCAACTCGGTGCCTACCGCGAGATCGGCGTCTTCGGCGCCCGCACCGGCCCCGGCACCGCACCCCTGCGGCTCTACGAACGGCGCTGAATCCGGTCGGCGCCAGCACGGAGCCAGCAGGGCGCGGAACACGCAGGAAGCAGGTCCCGCTTTACGACGCAGCGCGTCGGGCAGAATGGGGGTGCAGCCGAGCCGACCCTCCGCCGGCTGTCCGCGCGCGAAGATGTCCCTCGCGAGGTGGAGTCTCGATGGAGGTCTCAGGAGCATCGTGGCCGACAAGCCGCAGGTCGTCGTCATCGGAGCAGGGCCGGCAGGCCTCACTGCCGCTTTCGAACTCGTCAAGCGGGACGTTCCCGTGACGGTGATCGAAGGTGACGCCATGGTGGGCGGCATCAGCCGCACCGCCGAGCGGGAGGGGTGGCGTTTCGACATCGGTGGCCACCGCTTCTTCACCAAGGTCCCCGAGGTGGAGGCGCTCTGGCACGAGATCCTGCCGGACGAGGACTTCATCATGCGGCCGCGAATGAGCCGCATCTTCTACGACGGCAAGCTGTTCGACTACCCGCTCCGCGGCATGAACGCGCTGAAGAACCTCGGGATCCTCGAGGCCGTGCGGTGCGTGCTGTCCTACATGTGGGTGCGGGTGCGGCCGCCGAAGGACCAGACGAAGTTCGAGGGCTGGGTCGCCTCCCGGTTCGGCTGGCGGCTCTACAACCACTTCTTCAAGACCTACACCGAGAAGGTGTGGGGCGTCCCCGGCAGCGAGCTCGAAGCGGACTGGGCCGCCCAGCGCATCAAGAACCTGTCGCTGTTCACCGCGATCTACTACGCGCTGCGACCGAGCCGGAACTCGAACGACGTCACCTCGCTGATCGAGGAGTTTCAGTACCCGAAGTACGGCCCCGGGATGATGTGGGAGGCGGCGGCCGAGAAGGTCGAAGCCGGCTCCGGCCACATCGTGCTGGAGGAGAAGGTCAGCACCGTGCACTGGGAGCAGGGCAAGGGCGCGACCGGTGTGACCACCGTCGTGACCGGTGGATACGGCCCCGGGGCGGGTGCGCCCGAGGCGTCCCGGCAGGACATCGGCGCGGAGAAGCACTACAGCGGCGACGAGTTCATCTCCTCGATGGCCTTCTCCTCGCTGCTGAAGTCGCTCGACCCGAAGCCGCCGGCGGACATCCTCGCCGCCGCCGACGCATTGAAGTACCGCGACTTCCTCACCGTTGCCCTGGTGGTGCCGGAGAGCGTCGGCTTCCCCGACAACTGGATCTACATCCACTCCCCCGAGGTCGAGGTCGGCCGTATCCAGAACTTCGGTTCCTGGTCGCCGTACCTGGTCAAGGAGGGCAAGACCTGCCTGGGCCTCGAGTTCTTCGTCAACGTCGGCGATGCGACCTGGAACCGGTCCGACGAGGATCTGCTCGCCCAGGCGAAGCGGGAGCTCGACCTTCTGGGTCTGGTGAAGCCGGAGCAGGTCGAGCGCGGCTTCGTCGTGCGGATGCCGAAGGCGTATCCGTTCTACGACGCCTTCTACAAGAGCAACGTCGACAAGATGCGCCGCTGGCTCGAGCAGAACACGCCTAACCTGCACCCCGTCGGGCGCAACGGCATGTTCCGCTACAACAACCAGGACCACTCCATGTTCACCGCACAGCTCACCGTGCGGAACATGATCGACGGGACGCACCAGGACGTTTGGGACGTCAACGTGGAGGAGGACTACCACGAGGAGGCCTCCCCCACCAGCTCCGCACAGACCGGGTCGCGCAAGGAGCGCCCGGACGTGACTGCTGCATGACGGGCTCGCCGTCTCTGCCTCCCCCGGCGGCTCTCGCTGCTGCTGACCGGAGCGCATTCCGCCGATGACCAGCACCATCGCGGCGGATCCCCAGAGACCCGGCACCCCGGACCTCCCGTCGGCTGGTCGCCGCCGGGAGCTCCCCCCGTGGTTCTTGCCGGTCACCCTCGGCGTCCTGGTCACCGCCGGTCTCGTGCTCCGCTTCTTCGCGCGGCAGGCGTTGTGGCTCGACGAGTCGCAGAGCGTGGCGATCGCCAAACTGCCGCTGCACGGCCCGAGCACCACGCTGTGGACCGGGCTGAAGCAAGACGGTTCCCCGCCGCTCTACTACCTGCTGCTGCACGCCTGGATCGAACTGTTCGGCACCGGTACCGCGGTGGTTCGGGCGCTGTCCGCGGTGCTCAACCTCGTCGCGATCTATCCGCTGTACCTGCTGGCCAAGCGGGTCGTCGGGCTGCGACCCGCGCGGGTGGTGACGATCCTCTACATCTGCTCGCCGTACGCGCTCTACTACGCGACCGAGACCCGGATGTACAGCCTCGTCATCCTGCTGACGGTGCTCTACGGGCTGGCGCTCGAACAGACGCTGCGCCGACCCAGCGTGCTGTCGATCCTGAGTATTGGCGTCACCGCCGCCGGTCTGGCGCTCACGCATTACTGGTGCATCTATCTGCTGATCACCATGACCGGCATCCTGTTCCTCTGGGCGTGGCGGCGGAAGCGGAAGGAAGCCTGGCAAGCGCTGCTCGGCCAGGTCATCGGCGGCGTGCTGCTCCTGCCGTGGCTTCCGACGCTGTTGTTCCAGCTCAAGCACACCGGCACGCCCTGGGGTGAGCCGGCGAGCCTGTCCGCGGTACTGCACGCCTACGGCTGGTGGGCCGGCGGGCCCTCGGTGGCCGGCCGTCTCGCGCTGCTGGTCGTGGCGCCGCTCATCGTCTTCGCGGTCTGCGGGACCGCCATCTCCACCCGCGCTGTCCAGGTCGGCTGGAAGATCAACCAGCCGGGTGCGCTGCTGTTCGGGATCACCACCGGGACTCTGATCGTCGCGATCGTGATCGGCCAGGCCACCGGAAGCGCCTACGCCGACCGCTACACCGCCACCGCCTTCGTGCCCTTCCTGCTGCTGACGGGGGTCGGCACCGCGTTCCTGCTGAGTGAACGCGTGTTGGTGGTCGCGATCGGGTCGCTGGCCCTGCTCGGGATCGTCGCCGGTGCCGCACTGCTGCTGGCGCCACGGACACAGGCCCAGCAGGCGGCGACCGCCCTCGCCCGGTCTGCCAAGCCGGGCGACGTCGTCATGGTCTGCCCGGACCAGATCGGCCCCTCGGTCCGGCGGCTCGCTCCGAAGGACCTGGCCTACTACGCCGCTCCGACGTTCACCGACCCGGGCCGCGTCGACTGGACCGACTACAAGCCCCGGAACGAAAACGCCAACCCGGTGGCCGTTGCGCAACGCGCGGTCGACATGGCCGGCCCGGAGCACAACGTCTTCATCGTCTACGCCGAGGGCTACGTCACCTACAAGGAGCTCTGCCCCGGTATGCGGCAGGAGCTCCGCACCCTCCGCCCGAAGGGCGCGCACGGCTACTTCAACCAGAAGCCGGACCTCGAGGGCATGGAGGTCGACATCTTCCCCGCACAGCCGACCGCGAAGTCCACCGGCTGACGCACCCCGGCGAGGGCTTGGGGCGGATCTCGGTTTTCGGCCTTACGAACTCAGGAGGCTGCAGCGTCCGCCGACACGGACTCTGACTCCGGCACCGATTCTGAGACTGACTCCGACTCCGAGACTGAGTCCGAGACCGTGACCGACACCGAGTCCGAGACTGACACCGAGTCCGAGCCCTCGGCCCGTGCCTGGTCCGGGATCACCAAGGCGTTCTCCTCCGTGGCCGCCATCTCTCCCGTCCACGCCGCCTCCAGCAGCGCGGCGATCTCGCTGAGCAGCGGCATGCGCGGGTTGGTCCGCAGGCTGGCGTCGGCGTAGGCCGCCCGGGCGAGGTCGGGCAGCGCCGCGCGGAACTCGTCCTCCGCGACACCGGCCTCGGCCAGCGAACGTGGCATGTCCAGCGTCCTCAGCAAGTCGTCGACGTGCTGGAACAGCCGGGCGCGACGCTCCTCCTCCGTCCGACCGCCGAACAGGATCCGGCCGAGCTGAGCGTATTTCTCCGGCGCCACGTAGGCGGAGTAGCCCGGTGCCGGCATGAACTTCGTCGGCAGCGAGGCGTTGTAGCGCAGCACATGCGGCAGGAACAGCGCGTTCGCCCGTCCATGCGGGATACCGAAGCGGGCCCCGACAGCGTGTGCGAGCGCGTGGTTCACGCCGACGAACGCGTTGGAGAACGCGAGGCCCGCCAGGGTCGCCGCGTTGGCCATCGCGGTACGGGCGGCGATGTCGTCGCCGTCGGCATACGCGGTCGGCAGCGAGTCGAAGATGAGCCGCGCCGCCTGTACGCAGAAGGCGTCGGTGAACGGGGAGGCGAAGATCGAGACCGCCGCTTCCAGGGCGTGCGTCAGAGCGTCGATGCCGGTGTCCGCGGTGATCGAGGCAGGCATGCTCGCGGATAGCGTCGGATCGACGATCGCCAGGTCCGGCACCAGCGAGTAGTCGACCAGCGTGACCTTCCGGCCGTCCTGCGAGACGACCGCGGCCGGACTCACCTCCGACCCGGTGCCCGCGGTGGTCGGAATCGCCGCGAGCTTCATCTGATGCGACGGCGTCGGGTAATGCGCGACCCGCTTCCGGGCGTCGAGGAACGGAAGCGCCAGCTCGCGGACGGACAGCTCGGGATGCTCCGCGAACAGGCGCATGGCCTTCGCGGCGTCGAGCACGGATCCCCCGCCGATCGCCACCACCAGGTCGGGCCGTACGTGTTGGAGCAGTTCGACGCCCTCGCGGATGACCGCTTCGTCCGGTTCCACGGTGACGTCGGCGAACACCCGCACGTCCCGGGCGTTGAGATGCCGGCGCACCTCGTCCACCGCGCCGCGGCGCAGGTTGAACTCGTCGCTGACGATGACCGCGACGCTCGTTTCGATCGTGCGGAGGTTGTCCAGCGCTCCGACGTTGAAATAGGTGTCGGCCGGGACGCGGAACCACTGTGGCGGAGTACGTCGGCGGCTGACGGTCTTGAGGTTCAGCAGGTTGCGGTAGTTGACGTTGTCGGTCGTCATCGAGCCACCCCAGGTCCCGCAACCGAGGGAGAACGTCGGGGTCAGCGAGTTGTAGACGCCGCCGAGCGCGCCCACGGCGGTGGGGGCGTTGACGAGGATGCGACCGGTCCGGACCGCTGCGGCGAACCGCGAGACGACGTCCTCGTCGCGGGCGTAGACGGCGCTGGTGTGCCCGAGGCCGCCGTGTTCGGTGACGAGCACGCAGGCGTCGATGCCGTGCTGGGAGTCCGGCGAGCGGACCAGCCCGAGCACCGGCATCAGCTTCTCGCGGACCAGCGGGTGTGCGCCGAGCTCATCGAGATCGGTGGGCAGCGGCGCGAGCAGCACCTTGGGAGGCGTTGGTCCGTCGGGATCGATACCGGTGCGCTCGAGCAGGGTGGAGGCCGGCTGCCCGAGCGCGGCGAGGTTCACCTTGTCCTCGCCGCCGTCCTCGCCGCCGAAGGCGAAGTCGGCGAGGCGGTTCGTCTCGTCCTCGGTCAGCAGCCGGGCGCCCATCCGCTGGAACTCGGCGACGACCTCGTCGTAGATCGCGTCGTCGATAACGGCGGTCTGTTCGGCGGGGCAGATGACGCTGCCGTCGAACGTCTTGCTGATCAGGATGTCGACGACGGCCATCTGGACGTCCGCGGTCCGGTGCAGGTAGACGGGTGCGTTGCCGGGCCCGACGCTGATCGACGGCTTGCCGGCCTTGTTGGTCAGCTCGACGATCCGCGGCCCGCCGGTGGTCCAGATCAGGTCGACCCCGGGGTGGTCGAACAGGGCGTAGGTGACCTCGTGCTCAGGCTGCGGGAGCACCTGCAGTGCCCCTTCGGGCAGGCCGGCCGCTTCGCCGGCCGCGCGCAGCACCTCGACGACGCGCAGCGCGCTGTTCGTTGCGTAGGGCGAGGGCCGGAAGATGACCGCGTTCCGTGTCTTGATCGCCACGATCGCCTTGAACAGCACGGTCGAGGTCGGGTTCGTGACCGGGGTGATCGCCAGCACGACGCCGATGGGCTCGGCGACGATCTCGATGCCGCGCTCCGAGTCGGACTCGACGACGCCGACGGTCCGCTTGTCCTTGAGATAGTCGTAGAGGAACTCGGTGGCGACGTAGTTCTTCACCACCTTGTCCTCGAGCACCCCGAAGCCGGTCTCCGCCGTGGCGACCTCGGCGAGCTCCACCGCCGCGTCCAGACCGGCGGTGGTCATGGCCCAGACGACGCGGTCGACCGCCTCCTGGTCGAACTGTCGTAGCCGGTCCGCCGCGGCTCTCGCGGTGCGGACCGCCTCTTCGACAACGTTGCGGAGGTCAGGGGTCAGTTCGGTCGCCATGCGGCCAGCGTCCCCCTAAACCTGCCGGCGCAGGACGGCCAGAAGTCCCTTCCCACCGTGACCCATCGTCCGGACAATCCGCCGGCGCGACCCCGTCAGAGCTCGACGATGCGAGCCAGGAAGGTGACGGCGAACGTCGCGGCCACCGGTGCGGCGGCGTAGAGCAGCAGCCGACTGTCGGTGAACCGACGTGGCGACCGTCCACCTGGACCGGCCAGCGCCTCCGCATCGGCTGGGGCATCTGCATCGGCCGGGGGCGAGAGCAGCAGCAGCGCGCTCAGCAGGTAGATGTCGGACAGCGCGCGCAGATCGGCCGGGCCCGACCAGTAGTGCTTCGACAGGCACAGCGTCAGCACCAGGGCGAGGACCCAGGCGAGCCGTTGTTCGCGCGGGATCCGCGGATCGCGCACCCGCAGGCCCGCCAGCGCGACGACGATGATCAACGCGGCCAGCTGCACCAGCAGGAGCGCCGCAGCGGCTCGCTTGCCATCGGCGAGATCGGCAAAGGCGTGACCGACCGCCTGCACGAAAGCGATTACCGGCGGACCGACCTGATCCGGCCCGCTTCCCAGCGCCGGCGCCGAGCCGATGACCGCGTAGCAGACAGCCTGCCAGGCCACGAACACCGCGCCCGGAACCACCCAGGCGAGATCGAGCACCCGGGGTTTGTCGCGGCGTCGCAGGATGTCGAACAGGCGCACGGCGGCGATCGCGACGACGACCAGCAATGCGGTCTCGCGGGCCAGGACGGCCACCGCGAGCAGCGCGGCGGCGAGACCCGTCTTCGACGACCGGTAGGCGAGCAGACCTCCGAGCATGAACAGGCCGGTCACGATTTCGTGCAGGTCGCGGCCGAGGCTGAACAGGTAGCCCCAGTAACCGGCCAGCAACAGCCCCCAGAGGGCATGTCGGCCAGACGCCCGAGCGAGTCGTCCGCCAAGATAGGCGAGCAGCCCCAGGGCCAGCAGGTTCACCACGACGAGCGCCACCGGAACCGCCGAGCGTTGTCCTCCCGAAGCAACCCAGGCCAGGGTCGGGTAGGCGATGCGTTCCAGGCGGAGCGTCGTGTCGAGGCGGATGCCGCCGGACTCCGCGTGAAGGTCGGCCGGGTCGACCGCGAGCCGGTAGGCGAACTGGCCGTCGTAGCCGGGGCCGGACTGCACCGGCACGCCGGCGATCGGGGGCCGGGAGAAGTCGGAGCCGGCGTAGACGAAGCTGCCGATGTGGCCGTCGCCGGCAACGCTCACCCGCAGCACCACGAAGACGAGGGCCAGGACCGCGAGCAGGACCGCGGGGACCAGCGGCCGGTTCCATCGATCCCACCGGTTCCGCGGGCCGGCCGGGTCGGCGGTGCTCACCTGCCCCGGTGCGGTCCTCACCGCCCGGACTGTAGTGCCGCAGCGCAGGTCCACGGTGCGGCGGACCGTCGGGCGGCCCGGACCACCCGGCGATCTGCCGCGACGGGTCAGGCCGGGAGCTCAGACCTCGATCCGGGACCCGCCGGCGTTCACCCGCAGCACCCCACCTGAGAGACTCAGGTCAAGACCCGAGCACATCCGGAGGACCGGTGACGAACTTCCAGCTGAACTATGACGACGGTGTCGAGGACCTTCCCCTCGTCACGGGTACCGAGAAGCCGGCTGGCTTCGACGTACGCAAGGTGCTCGCTGACACGGGCCACGTGACCTTCGACCCCGGGTTCGCGAACACCGCGGCCTGCAAGTCGGACATCACGTTCATCGACGGCGGCGCCGGCATCCTGCGCTACCGCGGCTATCCGATCGACCAGCTGGCCGGCAACGCCTCGTTCCTCGAGGTGTCGTACCTGCTGATCTACGGGGAGCTTCCGACTCAGGAGCAGCTGGAGCAGTTCACCGGCCGCATCCGTGAGCACACGTTGCTGCACGAGGACTTCAAGGCGTTCTTCAACGGCTTCCCGAGCGACGCGCATCCGATGCCGGTCCTGAGCTCAGCGGTCAGCGGGTTGTCCACCTTCTACCAGGACGGCCTCCAGGTCTTCGACGCCGAGCACGTCGAGCTCGCCACCGTCCGGCTGCTCGCGAAGCTGCCGACGCTGGCCGCCTACGCCTACAAGAAGTCGATCGGGCAGCCGTTCCTGTACCCGGACAACTCGATGACCTACGTCGAGAACTTCCTCCGGATGACCTTCGGCGTTCCGGCCGAGCCCTACGAGGTCGACCCCACCGTCGCCCGTGTGCTGGACATGCTGTTCGTGCTGCACGCCGACCACGAGCAGAACTGCTCCACCTCCACGGTCCGGATGGTCGGCAGCGCGCAGGCCAACCTGTTCGCCAGCGTGTCGGCCGGCGTGAGCGCGCTGTTCGGGCCGCTGCACGGCGGCGCGAACCAGCAGGTGCTGGAGATGCTGCAGCGCATTCTGGACGAGGGCGGCGACGCTACTGACTTCATGAACCGGGTCAAGAACAAGGAACCCGGCGTGAAGCTGATGGGCTTCGGCCACCGCGTGTACAAGAACTTCGACCCGCGCGCGGTGCTGGTCAAGGACGCGACGCGCGACGTGCTCGAGTCCCTCGGCGTCCAGGACCCGATGCTCGACCTGGCCCTGAAGCTCGAGGAAACCGCGCTCGCCGACGACTATTTCGTGGAGCGCAAGCTCTACCCGAACGTCGACTTCTACACCGGCGTGATCTACAAGGCGATGGGCTTCCCGACCAAGATGTTCACGGTCCTGTTCGCCCTCGGCCGGCTCCCCGGCTGGATCGCGCACTGGCGCGAGATGATCCAGGACCCGGACACCCGCATCGGCCGCCCGCGGCAGATCTACACCGGTCCCGAGGAGCGCAAGTTCGTGGCGATCGGGGACCGCTGACCGATCGCTAGCACGTCGCCGCTGGCGCAGGGCTTCCGCCGGGCGCGCCAGGTGGAGGCCCCTGCATAGGGCTGTCAGCTCAGCCCGGCCTCCATCTGGCGACGTAGCGTCGGGCCGGCCTCGGCGGTCTCGATGCGCGCCACCGACCGCCGATGCTCGAGGTCGAGGGTCGCGAGGACGTTGCCGAAGGCCGGTTGCCCGACGATCCGCCACTCCAGCCGCGGCGTCCGCACCCCGGCCAGCCGGGCGAGGCCTCGACCGACCCGATGGGCGAAGCGGGACGAGGCCAGGCGCTGCCCGTACCGCAACCCCTTCGGCAGCGGGTTGCGCAGTGGAGAGCAGACCACCTGGTAGATGCGAGGGCTCGTCGCCTGAGGTCGGCGTAGCGCTGCGCGGGCGACGTAGGCGAAGTGCACGTCCCCGGAGAGGAACGTGACCGTCGCGGGCGCCTGGCACGGATCCCCCGTGGGAGTCGTACCGATCTTCTCGATGACATCGACCATGCGGTTGAACGAGTCCCCGAACGCTGCCCAGTGCTCCAGGTCCGCCCCCTGCCGAAGCTTCTCGCCGGCTTGCGCGAACCGCTTGCCCCACCTGCCGCTGGCGACGGACTCGTTCCACGCCTCGAGGTGGTGGACGAACGGCGGCAGCAGGAACGGCACCGATGTGGCGATGAGCAGGTGGTCGACGTCGACGAGTGAGTCGGTCTCGACCTGCTGCTCCAGCCAAGCCCAGTCGGCCTCCGAGACCATCTCCCGCTTGTCACCGGTGACGATCCGGCCGGCCCGGGAGTCCAGCACCAGCAGGCGGGAGGTCCCGAGGTCCCGCCGGAAGCTCCAGCGCGCGCCACCGGTGCCATCCGGATCGGTGGTGTCGCCCTCGAGGCGATCCGCTGCCGCGTCGGAATCTGAGGTGTAGGCGGCGAGCGCAGCAGCCCCGTCGTCGGAGTCGCGGACCGCGCCGTAGATCTGGGACCTCGCCAGCTCCGGCGGCCGCAGGTTGCCGAGGTGCTGGTAGACCCAGTAGGCGGACAGCGCGGAGGTGATCCGCTCGTGCCACCAGGACGTCGCCGTGATCTCGCTGCGCCACTCGGCCGACGTGTTCCAGTCGTCCCGCACGTCATGGTCGTCGAAGATCATCGCGCTCGGCACGGTGGACAGGAGCCAGCGGATCGGCGGCGGCGACCACGACTCCTGGTACAGCCGGGTGTACTCCTCGAAATCGTTGATCTCGCCGTCGAGCGCACCTTCCCTCGGGCGGCGACTGGCGACGAAGGCCTTCGTCGCCGGCGAGATGTTGTCGTCGGCATACACCTGGTCGCCGACGAAGAGCAGACCGTCCGGCCACTCCTCCCCCGGTGCTGTGCGCAGCTTGTAAGCGAGCGCCGCGAGCGCGTCGATGCCGGCGGTCTCGTCGTCCTGGGGGTAGGCGACGCGGCAGGACCCGAAGGTGAGCCGGAAGGGGCGCCGGTGGTGTTCCGCCCGGATGACGCTCGGGGGCCATGCGGCCATCGCCCCCTCGGTCTCGGGCCACACCTTGTGCCCGTCGAGGTGGACCTCGTAGGGAGTGACGCTGTCCGGCGCCAGCCCGTCGAGCTCGACCAGCGCGTAGTGATGGCCGGAGACCGTGAAGGTCGACGTCGAGCTGTCGAGGACGCTGACCTCGCAGGCGACGTCGGTCTCGACCCAGATGGTCGCGGTCCCCTGGCCGACGAAACGCAGCATGGGGCCGAGCAGCAGCGAGGGCATGGCCTCAGTCTGCCCGCGGCCTTCCTGACCATCCGCCCCGGCTGTCAACGAGATGTGAAACGGAGACTGCGGTGCGGCCGCGCCGTCGCGCGCAGCGCGTTACGGTGGATGCATGGCCCGGAACAGCGAGGCTCCGCACGGCTCGGCACGCGGTGCCGACGGCAAGACACACGATGCGCGCGACCTCGTCTACCAGAACCTGTACATGCCGCGGGGCACGAGCCGCCGCCTGGCTCAGACGATGCTCACCATGCACGCCGAGTACGGCGGCTGGGAGCTCGACCGGCTGCGCCTTTATCCGGATGGATCGCGGCGGGTAGTGCTGCGCCGCCCGAACCGGCCCGGGCTGCCGGCGTACCTGCCGACCTGAGCTGACGGGCCTGCTAGTTGAACAGCTGCAGCAGGCCGAGCAGTTGGAGCGCCACCGGCGTCAGGATCGCCAGCAGGACCACGGCGACGAACAGGCGTGCGTGCGTGCGGCGCGGTTCCCTGCTGGCGATGGCGGCGTCGGCCAGATCTCCGAACCGCTGGATGGTGCCTTCGACGGTGAACGCGCCAGCCCGCTCCTTCGTCGGCTCGGGGTGCTCGACCGTCGTCGACGGATCCCTACGGGCGGGGTCGATGTCCTCGAACCTCCGCCGGTAAGGATTCGGCTCACCCGCTCCGTAACCGGCCATCGCCACTCATTGTGACCGATCGCGGCGTCGGCGTCTCAACAGCCGTCCAAGAATCTGTCGAGGACGCGCACACCGAACTGCAATGCCTCGGTGGGCACCCGCTCGTCGACACCGTGGAACATCGCCGCGAAGTCGAGTTCGCCCGGCAGCTTGAGCGGGGCGAAGCCGAAGCAGCGGATCCCGAGGCGGGAGAACGACTTGGCGTCGGTCCCGCCCGAGAGCATGTACGGCACCGCGCGGGCGCCCGGGTCCTCGGCCTTCAATGACGCCGCCATCGTGTCGACCAGCTCGCCGTCGAACGTCGTTTCCAGCGCCTGGTCGTGCCACAGCCACTCGCGCTCCACCCGCGGCCCGAGGATGTCGTCGAGCCGCTTCTCGAAATCGTCCTCGCCGCCGGGCAGGAAGCGGCCGTCGACGTAGGCGGTGGCGGTGTTCGGGATGACGTTGACCTTGGCACCGGCCTGCAGCTGGGTCGGGTTCGCGGTGTGGCTGATCGTGGCGCCGACCAGCCGCGCGAGCGCGCCGAGCTTGTCAATCGTCGCCTTCGGGTCCTCGGGATCGAACTCCCAACCGGTCGCCTCGGACAGCTCCTCCAGGAAGTGGCGGACGCTCGGGCGTAGCTGCACCGGGAACGTGTACCGGCCGAGCCGGCCGACGGCCTCGGCCAGCTCGGTGACCGCGTTGTCCCCGGCGAGCATGCTGCCGTGCCCGGCCCGACCGGCCACCGTCAGCTTCATCCAGCCGATGCCCTTCTGAGCCGTCTCGATCAGGTAGAGCCGCAGGTCGTTGCTGACCTCGTAGGAGAAGCCGCCGACCTCGCTGATCGCCTCGGTGCAGCCCTCGAACAGGTCGGCGTGGTTCTCGACCAGGTAGCGGGCGCCGAGCCGTCCGCCGGCCTCCTCGTCGGCGACGAAGGCGAGCACGACGTCGCGCGGTGGCTTGCGGCCGGTGCGCATCCGGTCGCGCACCAGGGCGAGCGTCATCGCGTCCATGTCCTTCATGTCGACGGCGCCGCGGCCCCACAGGCAGCCGTCGTCGCCGATCTCGCCGGCGAACGGCGGAAGGGTCCAATCGGAGGCATCGGCCGGGACGACGTCGAGATGCCCGTGGATCAGCAGCCCCCCGCGGGACCGGTCCTCCCCCTCCATCCGCGCGACGACTGAGGTGCGGTTCTTTTCCGACTCGACGATCGTCGTCTCGAGCCCGACCTCCTCGAGCTTCGCGGCGACGTACTCGGCCGCCTTCCGCTCGTCGCCGTCGCCCGGTCCCCGGTTCACCGACTCGATCCGCAGCAGGTCGCGGCAGAGGTCGACGACCTCGGCCTCCCCGCCGGACCGGACCTGGGAAGCAGTCGACGTGTTGCCGCTGGCTGCGCTCGTCATCGCCCCATCCTGCCCGCACGCGCAGGTCGGCAACGTGTTCCGGGCGGCGACGGCGCGGGAGAGGGCACTTCCGAGCGCCGGTCACCCGCCCCTCGCCCGTTCGGCCGCTCCGGCGTGGGGGCCGATCTGCCGACGTCCTCTCCGTACCGATCCGTTGAGGAGACCGCGCGTGACCACTGGTGCTCCGCAACCTGCCGGCCGACGTTCCCCGCGCCGTCACGGCGTCGTCCTCGGGCTGCTCGGCGCTTCGATGATCCTGACCACGCCCGGGCTGGCGGGTGCCGCGACCGCAGCCGCAGCCGCCCCGCCGCGGCTGGCGTTCGGCTCGGGAGCGGCGCCATCGGCACGTGCCTACGCCGACCTCCGGGCCGCGATGCGACCCGGTGTGCTCGCGCTGCAGGCCGCTCACGGCCGTTTGTCGGCAGCCTCCCGCTCGGCGCCGGTGTTCGCCACGACCACCACCTACTACGCACTGCAACCCGACGATTCCGGCGGTGCCACGCTCGTGCGCTTCCGCACCGACGGGCGAGCACACGTCAGGAGTCGGCACGTGGTCGCGCCCGGTTCTCCGGAGGGCGTGACCGCGCCGACGTCAGCCGTCGGCGGCACCCTGCTGGCCATGCAGGCCGGCTACGCCGGACAGAACATCGTCGTCGTGGACCGCAACGGTCGCAGCCGCCGGCTCACGAACGACGGGCGCTCGTCCTACGGGATGCTCACGCCCGATCGCCGCGTGGTCTTCGTGACCAACAACGCGCAGGGCGAGGCCGACGGTCTGGCCGAGGTCGACCTGGTCGGCCACCACCGGCGGCTGGTGTTCCACGAGAATGACCGTGACGCCGTGCTGTCGCTGCCGGCGCTCTCGCCGTCCGGTCGGACCGCGTACCTGGTGCGCAATGTCTTCGACCGGCGCGGACTCCCCCAATCGACGCTGCTGACCATCGACGTCCGGACCGGTCGCTCGTCCAGCCGACCGCTGCCGGGCGTCAACTACGTCGCGTCGGTGTCGGCTTCCGGAACCGGCCGCCAGCTGGCCTTCGTCGGTTACCGAGCCGCCGACAACCAGTACGTCCGCTCGTTCGGCTTCCGCGCCGAAGCCGACGTGATCCCGGTCGTTGGCGGGACCGCGCGGCGGGTGTCCTGGGTCAGTCAGCCGTTCGTCGTCTTCAGCCGCGGCGGCTCGCGGCTGATCGTCGGCACCCGGGACCGGCTGGTGTCGGTGGGCGTCAGCTCCAGCGCCCGGGACGAGCTGTACGGCACCGAAGGGCTCTCGCTGCCGGTGCTGGCGCGCTGACGGTTCGCTGTTTCGCGGTTCCGCAGGGGCTGGATGGCCCGCGTCGGGCTATGGCCCCACCGGGCTACCCGGCTCCATGCCGCTGGCCCGTTTCGCCCCCGACGACCTGCCCCGTCTGCGGTAAAGTCCCTCAGGCGACGCCGCTGGTCCTGCCAGCGGCTGACCACCTTGTCCGGGTGGCGGAATGGCAGACGCGCTAGCTTGAGGTGCTAGTGCCCTTTATCGGGCGTGGGGGTTCAAGTCCCCCCTCGGACACTTCTTCTACATGGCCTCTGAGCAGCGGAAACGCCGCCGGAGGCCGTTATCGCTTCCGCCTCTGGGAACATTGTGGGAACAGGCGCGGGCCCGTCCACCCCCGAGACGGCGCCGCAGAACTCCGATCTTTGTTCCCACAGGTCGAGAGGGATCGGGACCTCCCCCATCCCGAAATGA
>DATITC010000106.1:0-11196 GCA_035468175.1 Frankiaceae bacterium
CCTCGCCGCCGATGGCGACCAGCGCGTCGACCCCGAGCCGCTCCAGGTTGGCCCGCAGCTGGTCGACGGCACCGTCCTTGTACGGGTTGGTCCGGCTCGACCCGAGGATCGTTCCGCCGCGGGGCAGGATGCCGCGAACGGCGTCGATGTCGAGCGGGACCACGTCACCCTCGACCGCTCCACGCCACCCGTCGCGGAACCCGACGAACTCGTGGTCGCCGGCCTCCAGACCCTTGCGGACGACGGCGCGGATGACCGCGTTGAGCCCGGGGCAGTCGCCGCCGCCGGTCAGCACTCCGATACGCACTCGCGCAGGCTAGCGCCCCGGGTCCGGCGTACGCGCGAAATCGGGGTGGTTTCGGGACAGCCTTCTGTGCCGGGTTCGCCATGGCCTCGGCCACGGGCGCCGACCTACGCGGTCGGTAAGTTTCGCCTGTGCCCCGATCCCGCCGCCGGATTCGTTCGCTCCACCTGCTGTGCGTCCTGGTCCTGGCCGCGCTCGCGGCAGCGTGCTCGAGCGGCAGCGGGAGCAGAAGCGGGCCGAAGGCTTCGCCTGCGGGGACGCCCGACCCGCAGCAGGGCACGACGGTCGCAACGGCGAGCCCTGCCCCGCCGCCACAGCTCCCGCGGGGCGGGCGGACGATCTTCCCGGACTACCGGGTGGTCGCCTACTACGGCAGCGGCGAGTTCCCCGGCCTCGGCGTGCTCGGCCGCACCTCGCCGGACGACGCCACGAAGGCGATCATCAAGCAGGCGGCGGCCTACGCGCCGGCCGGGCGACGGATCATGCCGGCGATGGAGCTGATCACCACCGTCGCGCTGAACTCGCCGGGACCGACTGGCACCTACTCCTCCAACGGCAACGCCGCCGTGGTCCAGCGCTACCTCGACGTGGCCCGCAAGAACAAGATGATGCTGATCCTCGACTTCCAGCCTGGGCAGGGTGACTTCCTGACGCAGGTGAAGCGCTTCGAGAAGTTCGTCAACCAGCCCGATGTCGGCGTTGCGCTCGACCCGGAATGGCGGATGAAGAAGGGCCAGATCCCGGGAAAGACCTACGGGTCGGTCACCGCGGCCGAGGTGAACAGCGTGTCCAGCTACGTGGCCGATCTGGTGCAGAAGAACAACCTGCCAGAGAAGCTCTTCCTGGTGCACCAGTTCCGCCTGGACATCCTTCCCGACCGGAAGAACATCGCGGCCCGGCCCGGCCTCGCCACCGTCTTCCACGCCGACGGCTTCGGGCCGCAGCGCGAGAAGAAGGAGGTCTACGGGGTGCTGAAGCTGCCGCCGCCCCCCTTCCGCATCGGCTTCAAGCTGTTCTACAAGGACGACCCCGACCTGATGACACCGACGCAGGCGATGGCGCTGCGCCCGCAACCGGACCTCATCACCTACCAGTAGCTGACAGAGCCGCCGGGCTCACAGCCAGACCGGGCGCTTCACCGTCGGGGCGAACCTGACGATGGGTCACAGATGGGGCGGGAGCAGGGCTGGCATCGCAGTCGGCGGACGCGGTGGCGCGGCGTCACGCATCCGTGCCCGCATCCACGCCCGCGAGCCGGATCTTCGGCGACAGGGTCGACGGGGGCAGGGGCGCTCTGCGCGCTCGTGGCCCTGTTCCTCGCCGGAACCCCCGCGATTGCCGGGACTTCGGCTCCGGGTGTGCGTGCGGTGCTCACAGCCTCGAGCGTTCCTTCGACGTCCGTTCCCTCCATCGCCAGTCCCTCTGCCGCCAGTACTTCTGCCGCCAGTACTTCTGCCGCCAGTACTTCCGCATCCGACCTGCAGCCGGAGCCCGACCTCAACGCACTGCAGGCCGGCCTCGACACCGCGCGCCAGCAGGTCGAGGACGCCACCAACGCCGCCACCGCCGCAGCCGCCCGCGCAGTGAGCGCCGAGATCGCCCGCCAGCAGGCCCAGCTCGACGTCGACCGGGCGCGGGTCGCCCTGCACGACGCTGTTCGTCGGACCCTCACCGACGGACCGCTGACGAGCATGCCCGATTGGGTGTTCAGCCCGGATCCCGAAAGCGCCGGCCTGCTCGGCGAGATGCGCCAGCGCTCGGTGACCCGGCAGGTCGACCAGGTCGGCGTGCTCCGCGACGCGGTGGGCCGACTTGACGGCGCCACTCGCCTGCTCGCCACCCAACGGGACGAGGCGACCCGGCAGGCCGGCGCCGCGGTCTTGGCCGCGGACCACGCCCGCCGGTTGCTCGACGACGGGACCCGGACCCATGCCGCGAACGACGCAATCCGAGCCCAGCTCGCCGAACGCAAGCGTGCCCTCGACGCCTTGAACGCGGCGCTCGTCCGCGCGCTGGCCCGGGTGCAGGTTCGGACCGACCCAACGACGTCCGGCTCGCTCCCCGACGCCGTCAACGCGCGTCCGGACGGGACCCGCCCAGACGCGTCAGCTACGGCCCAAGCCGCCGTCCTCCGCGTGCTCGAAGCCACCCCGCCCGGGCAGCTCCCGCCGGGTTACCAGCCCACCGGGCAGGTGTTCGACGGAGAATCGAGCTGGTACGGCCCGGGCTTCATCGGTAGCCCGACCTCGAGCGGTGTCCCGTACGACCCGGAGCAGCTCACCTGCGCCATGCTCCTCGTCCCCCTCGGGACGGTGGTGCGCGTGACGACCCCGTCCGGCGCGACGGCGACGCTGCTGGTCAACGACCACGGCCCCTACGTCGGCAACCGCATCATGGACGTGTCGATGCGGGCGAACCGCATCCTCAACCTCGGGCTCGGCCAGGTCCACATCGAGGTCCTGCAGCCGGCGGGCTGACGGGCTGACCACACTGAAAGTCAGACCGGTCCGTAGCCGGAGCGCGGGCCGATGACCGCCCACCGGGCCAGGTTGTACCGGGCGTCGGCCAGGGCGTCGTGCTGGTCGGCCGGTTCCGGCGGCAGCCGGGGCGTGCCCACCTCGTCCCAGAGCTGCCGCAGGTCCCGGGTGAACCGCGGCAACGCCCGCGGCAGGTCCGTCATCGCCCCGTAGAGCTGGCACAACGCAACATGGTCGTAGGCGGCGTACCAGGCCCAGAGCTCGACGCGGCCGGGGCCGGCGGTGAGGAAGTCGAGGACCTCGTCCCGGATCTGGGCGCGCGACCGCCAGTGCGACGACGACGGCGGGGGCAGCTTCTCCAGCACGTTGCGCCGCACCCACGGCACGGCGCGCTCGGGGTCGAACTCGGTGGAGACGGCGTAGTACTCGCGGGTGCCGGACTCATCGACGATGCCGATGGAGACGAGGTCGATCGTCCGGCCGTCCTCGATGAACTCGCAGTCGTAGAAGTAGCGGATGAGTCCTCCTGGCGCCGCGACCGCGCTCAGGCGGCGGGGCGGGCGGACCGGTTGGGAGCCCCGGCCTCCGTGGACTCGGCCTTGGCGGCGCCGCCGGACTGTGCGCCTCCGGACTCGAGGCTGCCGGACTGGCCGTCGCCGGACTCGGCCGCCTTCCGTGCCGCCGCCTGCTCCGCCTTCGCCTTCGCCGCATAGGTGTCGACGTACTCCTGGCCGGACAGCATCATCAGCTCGTAGAGGATCTCGTCGGTCATGCTGCGCAGGACGAAGCGGTCGTCGTCGAGGCCCTCGTACCGACGGAAGTCCAGCGGCTTACCGATCCGGATCCCGACCCGGCGGATGTTCGGACGCACCTGCCCGGGTGGCTGCACCTCGAAGGTGCCGATCATCGCGACAGGAATGACGGGGACGTTGGCGGCCAGCGCCATCCGTGCCACACCGATCTTGCCGCGGTAGAGGCGACCGTCGGGCGACCGGGTGCCTTCGGGATAAATACCGAGGAGCTGGCCCTCGCGCAGGATGCGGACGCCGGTGTGCAGGGCCGCGTCGCTGGCCTCCCCCCCGCTGCGGTCGATCGGCACCTGGCCGACCCCGCGGAAGAACACCCTCTTGAGGAAGCCCTTCACCCCGCGCTCGGTGAAGTACTCGCGCTTGGCCAGGAAGGTGATCCGGCGCGGGGCGAGCAGCGGCAGAAAGATCGAGTCCAGGAACGAGAGGTGGTTGCTCGCGAGGATCGCCGGCCCGTCCTCCGGGATGTTCTCCAGCCCCTCGACCCAGGGCCGGAACAGCGGATGGAGGATCGGCGCGAGGAACGCTCGAACCATCCAGTAGAACAACGGATCTCCTCGTTCGTCTGCTGCCAGTGCGCCTCCGGTCCGCTCTTGCGACCTGCCCGTCCAGCGTGTGCTTCAGACCCTAGGAGCGCACCGTACGGGAGTCCATACGCCACTCGGAGGGTCATAGTCCGTCGCCGGGGCAGACTCCCCGGACGAGTTCGTCTCGTGCCCCACATCCCTGCTGCGGACCCCGGGTCATCGTGCGACCATGGTGGGCGAGGACAGCGGAGGTGACGGTGGCGGTTCGAGCCGGGGCTGAGCCCTTCGCGGTCGAAGGCGGTCCGGTCGGAGCGCTGGTCATCCACGGCTTCACGGGATCGCCGCAGAGCATCCGGCCGTGGGCCGCGGCGCTCGCCGATGCCGGTCTCACGGTCTCGGCGCCGCGACTGCCCGGCCACGGCACCCGGTGGCAGGACATGGCCAAGACCCGCTGGGCCGACTGGTACGGCGAGGTGGAACGTTCCTTCGAGGACCTCCGCAGCCGCTGTGACCAGGTCTTCGTCTGCGGGCTGTCCATGGGCGGGACCCTCGCCCTGCGCCTCGCGGAGGAGCACAGCGACCACCTCGCCGGGGTGATCGTGGTGAACGCGTCGCTCGGCACCGACCGAGCGGACGCCAAGCTGTTGCCGCTCGCGCGACTGGTCGTCCCTACCTTCCCCGGCATCGTCGACGACATCAAGGCCGAGGGTGTGCACGAGCTCGGCTACGACAAGCTGCCGCTCAAGCCCGCCTACTCGATGTCCAAGGCCTGGACGCTGGTGCGGCGGGACCTCGGCCGCATCCGGGTGCCGCTGCTGGCCTTCCGGAGCCGGGTCGACCACGTCGTCCCGCCGATCAGCGGGACGTACCTCCTCGACGGGGCACGGTCCACCGAGGTCCGCGAGCGCATTCTGGAGAACAGCTACCACGTGGCGACGCTGGACGAGGACGCTCCGAAGATCTTCGCTGAGTCGATCGACTTCATCCGCGAGCACGCCGGCACCGCAACCGGTGGAGCTGCTGGAGCTGCTGGGGCTGCTGGGGCTGCTGGAGCCGTCCGGACGACGGGCGACGCGGCGGGGGCGGAGCGATGAGCGTGCGGCGCCGCGGCAACGGCTTGACGGCGGAGTCCTACGTCCTGCTCCTGGACGTCGACCCGCGGTTGGCGGATCCGCTGCTCGCGGCCCTGGCGACCGCCGGTGTCGCCGCCTACGTCACACCGACCACCGCCCGCAGCGGGCCCCTGTTGGAGCTGCACCCGCCCAGCCGACCGCTCGAGGCAGTGCACGTGGACAGCACCCGTCGTCCCGCGGCTCGGCGCGTCCTCGAGTCGACGATGCCGGACGTCACGGTGGGCATGCCGTCGATCGAGGAGGAGGACAGGTTCGCCGCCCTCGTCGCAGGCTGGGACACGGAACCCGACGAACATTCGTGGCCGGACGTCGAGGACCTGGACACACCGGAGCCACCGTCCAGGGACCCGGTGGACCTTGCCGGCGGACCGCCGAGGCGTCGCCGGACCGACACCGTCCCGGCCCCCGAACCGGCCGCTGACGCACCCGACGCACCCGACGAGCCGGACGGCGAGCCCGGGCCGAAGGACGACACGGCCGTGGCTAAGCCAGCACCGACTTTTCGCAAGATCACCCCGCCGCTGCGTCCGGCTCAGCGCAATGGTTCGATCCCGGCCGAGGACTCGGGGGGCGGCGATTCGGGGGCCGGCGACTCGGGGACTGACGCCTCCGATGCCGAAGACCTTGCGGACGCGGCCGACGACCACTACCTGCCGCCGGAGCTCCCGCCGTTGCCGCCCTCGCACCCGGTCACGAGGTGGGGGCTCGTCGCGCTCGGGCTCGGCCTGGTCCTGCTGATCTTCCCGACCCTGCTGGGCCTGGAGCACACCGACGCCGTCGATGTGGTGGGAGTGCTGTGCATCTTGGGCGCCGTCGGGCTGCTGGTGTCCCGGCTGTCCAGCCGGTCGACCGACGAGTACGACGGACCGGACGACGGAGCCATCGTCTAGCTACCGGATCGGCCGGGCTACCGGGCCACCCGACGTTGAGGGGGTTGCGCCGAGCGTTTCGGCGCAACAACCTCAACCCTGCGGAGCTGCTCAGACGGCGTTCTCGAGCTCCTTGAACTCGGCGTCGGTCAGCTCGACCGTCGCCGCCTTCATGTTGTCCTCGAGGTGGGCGACCTTGCTGGTGCCGGGGATGGCGAGCACCTGCGGTGAGCGGTGCAGCACCCACGCGAGGGCCAGCTGCGCTGGGGTCACGTCGTGCCGCTTCGCCGCTTCGGTGAGCGCGCTGCCCTCACCGACGAGCTTGCCGGTCGCCAACGGGAACCACGGGATGAAGGCGAGTCCTTCCTCCTCGCAGTACTCGAGGACGTCCTCGTGGCCGCGGTCGGAGAGGTTGAACATGTTCTGCACGGAGACGACGTCGACGACCTTGCGGGCCTGCTTCACCTGGTCGACCGAGGTCTCCGAGATGCCGATGTGCCGGATCTTGCCCTCGTCCTGCAGCGCCTTCAGCTCGCCGAGCGATTCCTCGACGGGGACCTCGGGGTCGAAGCGGTGCAGCTGGAACAGGTCGATGCGCTCGAGCTTGAGCCGGCGGAGGCTCATCTCCACCTCCTGGCGGAGGTAGTCCGGCTTGCCGAGCGGGCGCCAGTCGCCGGGGCCGCAGCGCAGGAGACCGGCCTTGGTACCGATCACGAGGTTCTCGGGATACGGGTGCAGCGCCTCGGCGATCAGCTCTTCGCTGACGTAGGGGCCGTAGGAGTCCGCGGTGTCGATGAAGGTGACACCGAGCTCGACCGCACGGCGCAGCACGCGGACGCACTCGTCGTGGTCTGCGGGCGGGCCCCAGATGCCCTGGCCGGTCAGCTGCATCGCGCCGTAGCCGAGCCGGTTGACGGTCAGGTCACCGCCGAGGGTGACGGTTCCGCTGGATTCTCCTGGTGTGGTCATGCCCTATTCGTTCCCGCTGCAACTAAGAGCACCCACGATCAACCTGCATCGGCTGCAGAAACACCTTCGCTCGGCAAGCGCCGTCCGAGGGCCGAAAGACCACGGTCGACGCCCACCGCAGATCCACATCGTGCCGAGGATCGACGGTGGGCGAGAACCGCACGCATCCGGGGGCCTCTCAGGACCGAAAACGCCACGGTCGACGCCCACCCGTCGGAGGCGGATGACAGACTCGGCCTGTGGCTGACCTCACCCTCGTCGACCCCGCCTCCGTTGGCCTGTCCGCGGAGCGCCTGGCTCGCATCGACACCCATTTCTCCCGCTATGTCGACGACGGCCGACTGCCGGGCTATCAGGTACTCGTCGCCCGGCGCGGCCAGGTCGCGCACCTGTCGTCGGCCGGGCAGGCCGACATCGAAGCCGGCCGCGCCGTCGCGCCGGACACCCTGTGGCGCATCTACTCGATGACGAAGCCGGTCACGTCGGTCGCCGCGATGATGCTCTGGGAGCAGGGCGCGTTCGAGCTGATGGACCCGGTGAGCGACTACCTACCGGCCTTCGCCGACACCCCGGTCTACGCCGGGGGCACCGCCGCCAAGCCCCAGTTCGTCCCCCAGACCGAGCCGATGCGGATGTGGCACCTGCTCACCCACTGCTCGGGGCTCACCTACGGCTTCCACCGCATGCACGTGGTCGACGAGATCTACCGCAACGCGGGCTACGAGTGGGGTGCCCCGGAGGGGGTGGACCTCGCCGGCGCCGCCGACGCCTGGGCCCAGCTGCCGCTGCTGTTCCAACCGGGCAGCGAATGGAACTACGGCGTGTCGACGGACGTGCTCGGCCGCGTCGTCGAGGTGCTGTCCGGCCGGCCGCTTGACGCGTTCTTCGCCGAGCACATCTTCGAGCCGCTCGGGATGACGGACAGCAGCTTCTGGGTCGAGCCCGCGCAGCAGGATCGGCTCGCGGCGCTGTACGCCATGGCCCCGGGGCTCCCCACCAAAGTGCGCTACGACGTCATGGGCGATGCCGTCCGCAACAAGCCGGGATGGCTGTCCGGGGGCGGCGGGCTCGTGTCGACCGTCGGGGACTACCACCGGTTCACCCAGATGCTGCTCGGCGGCGGTGAGCTCGACGGGTTCCGCCTGCTCGGCCCCCGCACCCTGGCCTACATGACGACGAACCACCTGCCCGGCGGCGCCGACCTGGAGCAGTTCGGACGGCGCATCTTCTCCGAGGTGCGCTTCGACGGCGTCGGCTTCGGACTCGGGTTCGCGGTGGTGCACAACCCCGTCGCCTTCAAGACGCTGACCAGCGCCGGCGAATTCAACTGGGGCGGGGCGGCCAGCACCGCGTTCTACGTCGACCCGGTCGAGGAGCTGTCGGTGGTGTTCATGACCCAGTTGCTTCCCTCCAGCACCTATCCGCTGCGCAGCCAGCTGCGGCAACTGGTCGGTCAGGCGATCGTCGAATGACCCTCCAGCGCATTGCGACTGCCGACCTCACGCTCTCGGTCGAGGTCGGGGAGCCCGCCACCGGCGCCGGCGAGGTCGGTGACGCGGAGACGGTGCTGCTGCTGCACGGCTTCCCCGACTCTCACAAGCTGTGGCGCTACCAAGTACCGGTCCTGCGGGAGGCCGGCTACCGCACCGTCGCACCGGACCTCCGCGGCTTCGGCGACTCGGACCGGCCGGCCGACGTCGACGGCTACCGGCTGCCGCACAGTGTCGCCGACGCGGTGGCCGTACTCGACGCGCTCGGCGTCGAACGGGCCCACGTCGTCTGTCACGACTTCGGCGCCGTGGTGGGCTGGCTGCTCGCCGCCCTGCAGCCGGAGCGGGTCGACCGGCTCGCCGTGCTGTCGGTCGGGCATCCGATGACCTCCCGGCGACCGACCATCGAACAGCGCGAGAAGCAGTGGTACACGTTGCTGTTCCAGTTCGAGGACGTCGCCGAACAGCTGCTGACCCGGGACGACTGGGCGCTGCTGCGCGAGTGGACAGCCGGCACCGGCGACGTGGAGAACTGGCTAGCCGACCTGAGCCGGCCGGGTGCGCTCACCGCCGGCCTGAACTGGTACCGGGCCAACATGCACCCGGCCCGGCAGCTCCGGGACGGACCGCAGGTGCCTTCGGTTGCCGCGCCGACGCTCGGGCTGTGGAGCGACGGCGACCGCTACCTCACCGAGGACGGGATGCAACGTTCCGCGGAGTTCGTGCAGGGGTCATGGCGGTACGAGCGGGTCGAGCACGCAAGCCACTGGATGCAGCTCGACCAGCCGGAAATGCTCAACCGGCTCCTGCTCCAGCACTTGCGCGGCTGACCTCAGCGCCGCAGCTGTGCGGCTGCCCTCAGCGCCGCGCCCGCGGTGGACGACGGGAACGTCGCCGGGCCGGACGGTTGCGGAAGCTGACGTCGATCCGCTCGAACCCCTTCAACCGCTGGGCCTCCGCGTAGCTGGCGTAGGCGTGCTCGTCGGCGGCGGTCAGCTCGACGTTGTCGGTGAACGGTGTCAGCAGCGCCCGGGGCCACAACCTCCGCGCGAGCACAGCGTTCAGCTCGCCGCAGAGCACGACCGCGAGGGCCTCCAGGTAGATGAAGGCGAGCAGACCCAGCACCAGCCCGAAGGTCCCGTAGGTCGCCCCGGCGGTCGTCAGGGTGTGCTTCACGTAGCTCGCGCCGAGCAGCTGCAGGATCTGCCAGAAGACGGCTGCGCCGATCGCACCCGGGGCGATCTCCCGCCACGACACGTCCCGGACCGTCGCGATGCGGAAGGCAAGCAGGAAGATGCCGGAGTTCAGGACAACTGCGGCGATGAACGCGGGGAGCGTCACGCCGACGCCGATCTTCTCGCCGAATGCCTCGGTCACGTTCACCAGCCCGGACAGGGCCGAGGTGGCCACCACGCCCAGACCGACGGTCAGCAGCAGGATCACGCTCTTCAGGCGCGACTTGATCGGGTTCGGGCGCCGGTTGCGCGGCACCGCCCAGATCACGTTCATCGCGTTCTGACCGGCCTGGGCGATGCCCAGGCCGCCGTAGAGGATGCCGACGAGGCCGACCAGCACCGCCCAGTTCGACCCCTCCAGCCGGCCCCGCGGCAGATCGCTGCCGATCAACGGGAACTGTCCGAGCGCCGAATCGAGGATGCGGGTCTGCAGCAACGGGTCGTTCTGCAGGAGAAAGCCCAGGATCGAGGTGAGCAGCAGGAGCAGCGGGAACAGCGAGAGGAACCCGTAGTAGGTCAGCAGCGCGGCCAGGAACGGCCCCTGGTCGTCGGTGAACTTGTAGATGACGGCAAGCGGGAAACCGGCCCAGCGGTGTTTGCGCTGGTACCGGTCGAGCCGTTCGGTCAGCGTCATCGGTCCCCTCCGCGGGACCCCCGGTGAGCCGCGTCGCTCCTACTGGTACCCACGAACACCGGACGAAGGGTGATCATGGCGGCATGAGCTTGTTCACCCTCGAGGAAGCCCGCGCGACGCTCGAGGAGCTCCGGCCGGATCTCGACGCCTTCGTCGACCTCCGCGCCGACGCGGCCGAACTCGCTGCCGCACTCCGGACCGGGGAACCGAGCCGGTTGGGCGGGCGCCCGGAGCTGAAGGCACTGGAAGCCACGATCGACGAGGTACTGACGAGGATTCAGCAGACCGGCGTCGAGGTGAAGGGCTTCGCCCCGCTGCTGCTCGACTTCCCCTCCGACCTCGACGGGGTCGACGTGCTGCTCTGCTGGCTCGAGGGTGATGGGGCGCTCGAGTGGTACCACCGCACCGATCTGGGCTTCCTCGGCCGGCGCCGCCTGCCGGCTTAGCCGGCTCACACCGCCGTTCGCGTGAGAACTCTCCGCGGAACGGCGTCCGCCTGTCCGCTTTGTCCAGCTTCGCCAGCATCTGCGGCGGGGCATCCGCGAGTTCCGCGCCGAGTTCTCACAGACACCCCGGCTGCTGTGCGGCCTGAGGGGCCGTGGGTCGGTCTGAAACCGCAGGGTAGGGCTCGCCGGAGGCGACGCACGGTCGCGACGACCTGGCGGCGGTCGCCGAAGTGACCGGCTGACACTCCCGCGGATCAGTCCTGGGTCACCCGCCGCACGAACTCGACCGCCCGCTCCTCGATCAGC
>DATITC010000107.1:0-4113 GCA_035468175.1 Frankiaceae bacterium
AACGACGCCTCCGACGGGGTGCACCGGATCAACTCGGTGTACTTCTCCTCAGCACGATCGAACATGTGTTCGAGTATCTCACCGGTCGCCACCGGAGAACACCCTCTGAGCAGCACAAACACAATCTGTGGACAGACACCAGCTATCCACAGGCAACCGCTGTCGATCATCTGTGGACAGACGCGAACCACCCACAGGTGTGGTCGAACGAGGACGTCGGCGGCTGGGCCGAACGCCAATCTGCGCCGCTCAGGCCGGCGTGAAGACCACGATCGGCTTGGCGGTATCGTCCCGGTCCTCGAGCAGGGCGACCACGGACCCGTCGGGCGCGAACGCCCCTACCGGGCCTGCTTCACCCGTGCGTGGGATCCGGCGCCCGAACGAGATCTCCCGCGCCTCATCGACGGAAAGATCGCGACGCGGAAAGGTCTGGTCAACCGCGGCCGGCAACGGCACCAGCGCCGACTCGACCGACCCGGCCCCGATCAGAGCGTCCATCCTGGCGGCCGAGGCCAGCGTGAACCGCCCGATCTCGGTTCGCCGGAGCGCGGTCAGATGCCCGCCGCAGCCAAGCGCGGTCCCGAGGTCCCGGGCCAGCGCCCGGATGTAGGTGCCGCTCGAGCAGGCCACGACCACGTCGAGGTCGTTGCCACGCCGCTCCAGCAGCTCGAAGCGGGAAACGCGCACCGGACGGGCCGCGAGCTCCACGTCCTCCCCCGCGCGCACCCGGGCGTAGGCCCGCTGGCCGTTCACCTTGATGGCGCTGACCGAGCTGGGCACCTGCGAGATGTCGCCGGTCAGTACGGCCAGCTCCGCCGCGACCGACTCGTCCGACGCATCCACCGGCGCTTCGGAGACGACCTCACCCTCGGCGTCGTCGGTGGTCGTCCGGACGCCGAGCCGGATCGTCGCCGTATAGGTCTTACCAGCCTGGGACAGGTAACCGAGCAGTCGGGTGGCCCGACCGATGCCGCAGATCAGGACGCCGGTCGCCATCGGGTCCAACGTGCCGGCGTGCCCGACCCGTCGGGTACCAGCGAGGCGACGCAGCTTTCCCACTACGTCGTGCGAGGTCCAACCGGCCGGCTTGTCGACGACGACCAGGCCCTCCGGGGCCGAGACCGAGACCGGGTCCGAGGCCGAGGCCGGGACCGAATCCGGGACCGAGTTGGTCACTCGTCGACCGGCACACCGTCGACCGGAACCCGGTACGGGTCCGGCTCCCCCGCCGGGAGCGCGGCCTCCCGCGCCGCTGCGATTCGCGCATCGTCGGCTCGCGCCATTGCCAGCAGGTCGTCGAGATGCTTCGCGCCGTCGGGCAGCTGGTCGTGCACGAACGCGAGGGTGGGGGTGTTCTTCACTCCCGTCATCCGACCGACCAGCGAGCGGAGAACACCGCGGGCGGACTCGAGCGCCGCAGCACTCGACTCCCGCTCGGCGTCGTCGCCGTAGACCGTGTAGAAGACCGTCGCGTCCATGAGGTCAGGACTGACCCGCGCGTCGGTGACCGTCACCATCCCGAGACGCGGGTCCTTGACCTGGGTCTCGAGCGCGGTGGCAACGATCTCGCGGATGCGTACCGCCAGCCGGCGGGCGCGTGCCTTGTCAGCCACAGCGGTTCCCTCTCACTCGTCCTCGGCGACGACTCAGTCGTCGTCGTCTTCGTTGATGTAACGGCGGTGCGTCGACAGCACGTCCACTTCCGGATGTCCGCCCAGCAACCGCTCGCACGCGTCCAGCACCTCGATGCAGTGCCCTCGGTCCGGAGCAACCACCGCCACCCCGAGCAGCGCGCGGCGGTGCAGCTCGAGATGCCCTGCCTCGGCTGCTGCGACGGTGTGCCGCCGCTGCAGCTCGGCCACAATCGGCCGGACCACCGACCGCTTCTGCTTCAGAGAGCGGACGTCACCGAGCAGAAGATCGAGAGCGAGGGTGCCGGTCCACACGGATCGACACCCCCGCTCCCGCTCGGAACTCAGATCACCTGGCGTCAGCCGCGGGGAATCTCCCGCTGCTCGAAGGTCTCGATGACGTCGTCGACCTTGATGTCGTTGTAGCCGACACCAATACCGCACTCGTACCCCTCGAGCACCTCGCGCGCGTCGTCCTTGAAGCGACGGAGCGACTCGACGGTGAGGTTGTCGGCGATGACCATCCCGTCGCGAACGATCCGCGCCTTGCTGTTGCGGACGATCGTGCCGCTGCGCACCAGCGAACCGGCGACGCTGCCGATCCTCGGGACCTTGAAGATCTCGCGGACCTCGGCGGTACCGAGCTGCACCTCTTCGTAGATCGGCTTGAGCAGGCCCTTGAGCGCCGCTTCCACTTCCTCTATCGCCTGGTAGATGACCGAGTAGTAGCGGATGTCGACGCCCTCGGAGGCGGCGAGCTCGGTGACCTTGCCCTGCGGGCGGACGTTGAAGCCGATGATGATCGCCTCCGACGCCGACGCCAGCATGACGTTGGTCTCCGTGATCGCACCGACGCCGCGGTCGATGATCCGCATGCTGACCTCGTCGCCCACATCGATCTTGAGCAACGCGTCCTCGAGGGCCTCGACCGAACCCGAACCATCACCCTTGAGGATGAGGTTGAGCTGGTTGACCTCGCCCTCCTTCATGCGGGTGAGCAAGTCCTCGAGCGACACACGACCACGGCTGACGGCGAGTGCTGCCGCCCGCTCACGGGCCTGACGCCGCTCGGCGATCTGACGCGAGATCCGGTCGTCTGGGGCGACGAGGAAGTTGTCGCCGGCACCCGGCACCGAGGTGAAGCCGAGCACCTGCACCGGACGCGACGGGGTCGCCTCGGTGACGGTGCGGCCGTACTCGTCGAGCATGGCGCGGACACGTCCGTAGGCGTCACCCGCGACGATGCTGTCGCCGACCCTCAGCACACCGCGCTGGATCAGCACGGTGGACACCGGACCACGACCGCGGTCGAGATGCGCCTCGATGGCGACACCCTGCGCTACCTCGTCCTCCGGAGCCCGGAGGTCGAGTTCGGCGTCCGCGGTGAGCAGCACGGCCTCGAGCAGGGCCGGGATGTTCTGCCGACTCCGCGCGGAGACGTCAACGAACATCGTCTGCCCGCCGTATTCCTCAGGGATGAGGCCGTACTCGGTGAGCTGACCGCGCACCTTGACGGGGTCGGCGCCTTCCTTGTCGATCTTGTTGACCGCGACCACGATCGGCACGTTGGCCGCCTGGGCGTGGTTCAACGCCTCGATCGTCTGGGGCTTCACGCCGTCGTCCGCCGCGACCACCAGCACCACGATGTCGGTGACCTGGGCACCACGAGCACGCATGGCCGTGAAGGCCTCGTGACCAGGGGTGTCGATGACGGTGACCGCACGGTCGATGCCCTCGTGCTCGACGTGCACCTGATAGGCACCGATGGCCTGGGTGATGCCACCATGCTCGCTGGCGACCACGTCGGTGGAGCGGATGGCGTCGAGCAGCTTGGTCTTTCCGTGGTCGACGTGACCCATGACGGTGACGACCGGAGGCCGTGAGACCAGGTTGGTGTCCTCGTCGAAGTCGGCGTCGAACTCCAGGGAGAACGACGACAGCAGCTCGCGGTCCTCGTCCTCCGGGCTGACGATCGACACGTGGTAGCCGAGCGTGTCGCCCAGCAGCTGCAGCGTCTCGTCGGTGCACGACTGGGTCGCGGTGACCATCTCGCCGAGCTGGGTCAGGACGACCTGCACGAGCGAGCCGGGGTTGGCGTCGATCTTGTCCGCGAAGTCCGCGAGGCTCGCGCCGCGCGGCAGACGGACCGTCTCACCGTTGCCGCGCTGGACGACTGCGCCCAGCGTCGGCGCGGTCATGTTGTCGAATTCCTGGCGCTTCGCGCGCTTCGACTTGCGCTGCTTGCCGGACCGCCCGCGGCCACCGGGGCCGAAGGCACCGGGAGCTGCACCGCCACGTGCACCGCCACCACGCGGACCGCCGCCACCGGGACGCGGACCGCCACCACCACCGCCGCCGCCGCCACCACCGGGACGTGCGAAGCCGCCGCCACCACCGGCACCTGCGCCGGCACCCGGACGGGCACCGGGACCGCCGGGACGACCGCCGCCGGGACCACCGGGACCACCGGGACCACCGGGAC
>DATITC010000108.1:0-27610 GCA_035468175.1 Frankiaceae bacterium
TCAGCGCGCCCGCGACCGCGACGACGACCTCCTCCCGTCAAGCTCCGGCGGCGAACGGTGCCTACATCGTTCTGTTCCGGCCCGGTGCAGACACCCTTGCGACGACAGCCAAGTTGCGGCGGCAGAAGGGCGTGAAGGCGAAGCGGACGTATGCGAAGGCCGTGCGCGGGCTGTCGGCTGATCTGAGCAGCGCCCAGGTCGACGCGGTCCGACGGGACCCCGACGTCGCACTTGTGGCGCCCGACCTGCCCGTTCATGCCACCGCCGACGCGCCGCTGTTGGCTGGCGACACCATGCCCACCGGCGTCCGCAGAATCGGCGCGGGCACGACGACGTCGGCTCGGCAGGCTTCCACCGCCACGGTCGCCGTCGTCGACACCGGGGTCGACCTGACCAACCCCGACCTGAACGTCTCCGCCGGAACCAACTGCCTCGGCACCGGGCTGCCGAACGACGACGAGGGCCACGGCACGCACGTGGCCGGCACGATCGGCGCCAAGAACAACGGCACCGGGGTCGTCGGCGTCGCGCCAGGGACGCACATCGACGCCGTGAAGGTCTTGGACGCGAACGGCAACGGCTCCTACTCGCAGATCATCTGCGGCCTCGACTGGGTGACCGCCACCCGCACCGACTCCGACCCGAGCAACGACGTCTCGGTGGTCAACCTGAGCCTGGGCGGTACCGGCGATCCGGTGGGTTCCTGCGCGACCACCTCCGATGCGCTGCACAGGGCGGTCTGCGCCGCCACCGCCGCCGGCGTCACCGTGGTTGCCGCTGCCGGCAACAGCAGTTACGACTACGACTTCGCGGACCGACCGGACACCCCTGCGGTCTACCCCGAGGTCCTCACGTCACGGCGGCCGGGGACAGCGACGGGCAGCCCGGCGGCTCCGGTGGCTCGCCCTCGTGCTGGAACGGCCAAGCGGATGACGCGGTGGCGGGCTTCTCGAACTGGGCGACGACTTCGGCCGCGATCGCGCACACCATCGCCGGCCCCGGTGTGTGCATCACCTCGGACACCCCGGGCGGTGGGACCGCGGTCATGTCCGGGACGAGCATGGCGACTCCCCACGTCGCCGGCGCCGTCGCCTTGTGCCTCGGTGAGGCGGGCCAAGCCGGCCCGTGCGCCGGCCTGTCTCCCGCCCAGATCATCGCGAAGATGCGGAACGACGCCGCGGCGCACGCTGCGTCGGTGCCGGGCTACGGCTTCACCGGCGACCCGTCGCACGCGATCAGCGGTCGCTACTTCGGCTCCCTGCCCTGGAGCGGGAGCGCGACGACCACGACGGCGCCCACCGCACCGACCGCGACCACGGTCAGCCCCGCCGCCGGTGCGGTGTCGGTGCCTCTCACCACCGCGGTCACCGCCACGTTCAGCAAGCCGATGGACCAGGCGAGCGTGCAGTCCGCCTTCTCGCTGGTGCGGACGACGACCGGGGTCAGGGTGGCCGGTTCCTTCTCTTGGAGCGGAACCACGATGACGTTCCGACCGTCGTCGGCACTGGTCGCGGGCGCTACCCACACCGCCGCCGTTGGCACCGGAGCGAGGGACACGACCGGCGCCAACCTGACCTCCGCCCGGACCTGGTCGTTCCGCGGTGTCCTCACGGTCGATGCGACGCCGTCCTCGGTGGCGGTCAGCGCCGGCACCTTCCGCAGTAGCAGCGCGAGCTGCCTCGCCGCGGACGACACGGCCTACTACGTCGTGGGTTCCACGGCGAGCGGCCCCGCGGCGGGCTTCTACGGCACGGTGACCGGAGCCGACAACGACATCACCAGCCTCGCGTTCGCCTACGCCGGGAAGGACTCGGCGACGACGACACAGGTGCTGTCGTTCTGGAACTGGACGACGGGCAGGTGGGCCACCGTCAACACCCGTTCGGTGGGGACGGGACTACTGACGGTGCGGGGCAACGCCGTCGGCACGCTGGCCGACTACGTCAGCGGGACCACCGGAACGGGAAGCATCCGGTTCCAGGTCCTGTCCTCCCGCACGACGGCGTTCACGACCAGCGGCGGGCGGATGGCCCTGCAGTACACCCGCTGATCGACTGCGCCGCGGTCAGGCCAGTCGCGTCGGATGAGCCGCGGTCAGACCAGGATCCGGACCGGCGTCCCTAGCGGAAGAATCTTCACCAGCTGGAGGATGTCCTCGTTCTTGAGCCGGATGCAGCCGTGACTGACGTCCTTGCCGACCGACGACGGCTCGTTCGTCCCGTGCAGGCCGATGACGCCGTCACCGCCGGCAAAGTCCTTGAGGACCGGCGAGAACCCGTTGAGACCGTAGGCGTAGGGGCCGTATGCGCCACTCGGCTGCGTCGTCGTGATGAGCACCCGCAGGTAGTACGTGCCGCCCGGTGTCGGGGTCTCCGCCTTACCGACGCCGATCGGGAACGTCTTCACCAGGGCGTCGTCCTTGAAGAGTCGGATCTCGTGTGCGCCCTGCGCCACGTCGAGCCGGTACGGGTCCTCCTTCAGCGAGACCTGCGTGATCTTCACCCAGCCCGAGCTCCCGTTCGGACGGACCGGAAGGGCGACCTTGACCCAGTCCTCCTGCTGATCCAGGACCAGGAACGTCAACGGCTGTCCGTATGTGTCAGGATTACCGAGTGTTTGGCTCACCTTCGAATTGGGGGCGTCATACACCGGAACCTTGGGTACCAGCGCCGTGGCGACGTACGTCGGCCCCTGCGTCTGCGTAGGTGCCGACGAATCGCCGCACCCCACGAGCACCGTGGGGCCCAGGAGAAAGGTCAGGATGACGGGGATGAGAAAGCTTCGCCGCGACACGCGGACGACGGACGCGCCGGACATGAGAGGAATCGTAGCCGTAACCGAAACGGGTTCCGCTCGTTCAAGGGGCATGCTTCGCGCTCGCCTCCCCCTCGCCGTAGCGCTGCTCGCAGCGATTCTCGTCATTCCGGCAACGGCCGCCTCCGCGGTCACCACCACCACCACCCCCACCCCCGCCCCCACGGGGACACCCGCTGCGCTCGTGATCCCAACCACGATCCCGACAACGCTCCCGACGAGCGGCGCCAACCCACTTGCGGGCACCCCACTCGAGGGCCTCGGTGGCGCCATCACCGACCCGACCAAGATCCCAGCTGCGCTGACAACCCTCGGCACCTGCCTGCAGGGCGCCGGGACAGATCCGACCGTCGGCCAGCACTGCATCGAGAGCTTTCTGACGACCCTTGGCATTCCTGGTGCCGACTGCTTCAGCAAGAGCGGCTTCACGGTCGACCAGGCCGTCGCCAAGATCCAGGCTGCGCTCACGGGTGGTTCATCGAGCCTCACTCCGGAGACGTTGCAGACCAACCTGACCAACCTTGCCGGCATGGTCCAGGACTTGGTCACCTGCCTCACCAGTACGAGTGCTAGCCCTGCGGCTCCGGCAGCAGTCGATACTCCGACTCCGACACCTGAAGCCACCTCGAGCCAGGCTCCGGCCGCGGTTGCTGTCACCGGAACGCCGACCTTCACCGGCTGACCGACGCTTCTCCTCGAAGGGCCCCTCCGCTGCGGCGGAGGGGCCCTTCGTCGTTCCGGCGAGAATGACCAACTGACCCGACCGCGTCCCAGCGGGCGAATCGGTGCAGTTGATCAGCCGACGCCAGCGGCGGATGCCCGCAAGGACAGCAAGGGCTCACCGTGTCGCGCGATTCGCCGTAGTCAGGCGCGGTACAGACTCCACCGATGGCCCTCGTCCTCTCGCGTGAGCTGGTGTCGACAGCTCCGTGGAACCGGCACTGGCCGCTGCTGCTGCCCGCCGTCGGCCGGCGCCTGAAGTGGCGGCTCGGCCATGGGTCGATCTCGTTCTGCTTGCACTCGCTGGCGGTGACGCCGAGTTTGAGCGGGCGGCTGCGTTCGGTCCGCGCGATGGTGACCGACGTCGACCTGAAGAATGTCCGACTCGATCAGGTCCACGTGGTCGCCCGGGACGTGCGGCTGCGCTCAGCGGCCGTGTTCGCGGGTCACGTCGAGCTCAGGGTGCAGCTCGGGCAGCGCGGCCTGGACGGGATGCTCGAGAGCGGCATGCCGTACGCCAAGCTTCACCTCGACGAGGGCGTCGGCCGGGCGGAGCTCGTTGCCCACCCGCGCTGGGGGCACGTCGAGCTGATCCCGGCCGTCGACGACGGCGCACTCGTCCTGAAGCCGACCGCTCTCGTGACCCCCTCCGGCGGCCGGTGGACCGCGCCGGCGAGGGCGCTTCCCCGGCTGCGGATCGGCGCGCACGTGCTGCTCCCCGGCAGCAGGCTGCTCCACGCCGAGGTGTCCGGGCAGTCGCTGCACCTCACGGCCGAACTCGAGGACGTGCTGCTGCCCCTCCGGGGTCAGGGCGAGTCTGAGCTCAGCCAGTCGGGGTGAGGGTCCGCTCCCGGGTGTCCTCCGGTGGCTCCACATCCGGAGCAATGTCCGTCCCGCGTGCCTCGACGTGCAGGCGAGGCAGCACCTTGTCCAACCAGCCCGGCAGCCACCAGTTCGCCTTACCGGACAGGTGCATGACCGCCGGCACCAGGATCGTCCGGACGATAAGGGCATCGAGCAGCACAGCAGCGGCGAGCCCGATACCGAACTCCTTGATGATCCGCTGACCGCCGAGCACGAAGCTGGCGAAGACCAGCACCATGATCGCGGCGGCTGCGGTGATGACCTGGCCGGTTTCGGCCTGGCCGAGGGTGACCGCCTCCTGGTTGTCGCGCCGCTTCAGCCACTCCTCGTGGATGCGGGAGACCAGGAAGACCTCGTAGTCCATCGAGAGCCCGAACAGGATGGCGAACATCATCACGGGCAGGAAGGCCTCGACTGGACCGGTCTTGCCGATGCCCACCAGACCACCGAGCCACCCCCACTGGAACACCGCGACGACGACCCCGAACGCGGCCCCCGCGGCGAGCAGGTTCATGACCGAGGCGGTCAGTGGCACCAGCACGCTTCGGAAGACCGCGGCGAGCAGCAGGAAGGCAAGCAGCACCACGATGCCGATGAACAGCGGCAGCTTGCCGGCGAGCACCGAAGAGAAATCCTCGAAGATCGCCGTCACGCCGCCGACGTGGACGGTGAGGGAGCTGTTCGCGGTGGCCTGCGGCACGACCTTGTTGCGGACCGTCTTGAGCAGGTCGCTGGTCGCCTTGTCCTGCGGGCTCGTGGTCGGGATGAGCTGCATGATGGCGGCCTTGCCGTTCGGGCTCGGCCGCGGCGGGCTGACGAAGGCGACGCCCGGCGTCGTCGACAGCGACTGCTGCAACCGACCCAGAGTCGCCAGGTCACTCGGCCCGGACGCCTCCGCGACGACGAGGAACGGGCCGTTGAAGCCGGGTCCGAAACCGTGCGCCAGCAGGTCGTAGGCGCTGCGCGTGGTGCTGCCCGACGGGTCGTTGCCCTGGTCGGACGATCCGAGCCGCAGCGACAGGAACGGTGCGGCGAGCGCGAGCATGATCACACCGGACAGCACGGCGAGCAGAAGCGGACGCCGCTGCACGAACCGGCCCCAGCGGGTCCAGCCCGGCGAGAGGTCGGCTCCGCTGACGGGACCCGTCTGCGACAGTTGCCGGCTACTCCGTCGGGAGAGGACCTTGATGCCGTAGAAGCCGAGCAGCGCCGGGAGCAACGTGAGCGCGGCGAACATCGTGAAAGCGACGACGAGGGCAGCGGAGACCGCCACCCCGTAGAGGAAGCTGACCCCCAGTGCGAACATGCCGAGCAGGGAGATGCAGACGATCGTTCCCGCGAACAGCACCGCGCGACCGGCCGTGTCGACGGCGTTGACCACCGACTCCTCGATCTCCATGCCCTGGCGCAGGTTGCTGCGGTGCCGGGTCACGATGAACAGGGCGTAGTCCAGGCCGACGCCGAGCCCGATCAGCGCGGCGAGTGTCGGGCCGAACGTGGCGATCGACAGGACGTGGCTGAGCAGGCCGATCGCCGAGATGCCGGCGCCGAGCGCCACGATTGCGGTGATCAGCGGCAACGTCATCGCCAGCAGCGAGCCGAAGGCGATGAACAGCACGATGGCCGCGCCGAGGATGCCGATCGCTTCGCTGGCGCTGGTCGTCGGCTGCGTGGCGAACACCTGGCCGCCGGCCTCGGTCTGCAGTTGCGGCGTCTCGGCGGCTCCGATCACGTCGGTGACCGCCTTCGCCTGTGCGGCCGGAACCTGACCCTCGGAGGAGTCGAAGGTGACGGTGGCGTAGCCGATGGTGCCGTCCGGCGTGAGCTGTCGAGCCCCCTGCGGGCTGGTGTAGCCCTGGACCGAGACGACGTGCGGAAGCTTGCTGACCCGCTCGAACATCGCGCCGACCTGCGAGGCGAGCTGCGGGTCACGCAACGTGCCGGTCTTCGCGTGCACGACGATCTGGCCCGACTGACCGCTCGCGGCCGGGAAGTCCCGCTGCAGGATGTCGAGGGCCTGCTTCGACTCGGTGGCGGGCAGCTTGAAGTCGTCCTTGTAGGCGGCACCCACGGTCCCGTTCACCACACCGAGGCCGAGCAGGAGGGCGATCCAGAGCCCGAGCACGATGCGGCGGTGCCGGAAGGCCCAGCGGGCGAGGGAGGTCATGGGCGTTCCTTCAGGGCGGTCGTGGTCATCGCATTCGAGCGTAGCTTCAGATTGTAAAGATCTTTAGAATCTGAAACTATTGTGACGTGTCCATCGGCTGCCCTTCAGACGGGTTGAGGGAGCGCAAACGTCGCGCCACGCGTCGCGCATTGCAGGACGCGGCGCTGCGCCTTGTCGCCGAGCGTGGGCTCGAGGCGGTGACCGTAGAGGACATCAGCCAGGCCGTCGACGTCTCGTCCCGCACCTTCTTCAACTACTTCCCGACCAAGGAGGACGCGCTCGCCGGCGATCAGCGATGGCTGCCGCCGACGGAGGAGGTCCGGCGCATCCTGCTGGACGAACGCGGCTCCGACCTCGGCGCTGACCTGCACCGACTGCTACGGTCCGCGGTGCCGCTGCTCGCCGTCCGACGGGACGAGATGCATACCCGTAAGCAGATGTTCGAGCGCTACCCCGGGCTGCTCCGGGCGGCGCTGGCGGCCTTCCTCGCCGAGGAACAGGCGCTCCAGGTGCTCGTCGCCGAGCGGGTCGGACCGTCCGAGAGTGACGTGCCGAGACTCGTCGCCGTCACCACGACCGCCCTCCTCCGCGCGGCCATGGACCGGTGGATCACCGAGGACGCCGGCACCGAGGAGCAACTCACCGCCCGGGTGGACGAGGCATTCGCCTCGCTCCGTCGGCTGATGCACCCGTCGGAGTGCCCGGCGGGCTGAGATCCTTCCGGGACGAGATGCAGCTGGAGGTGCTGATGTGGAGATCCTGAGCAGCCGTGTCCTGCTCCGGCCGCGGGATCCGGAGGCCAGTAGGGCGTTCTACCGCGACGTGCTCGGCCTGGCGGTCTACCGCGAGTTCGGGCCCCCCGAGCATCGCGGCACGGTGTTCTTCCTCGGCTCCGGATTGCTCGAGGTCAGTGGGAGCGGTCCCAGTTCGGCAGCCGCCGACGGGACCGTTCAGTTGTGGTTACAGGTGCGCGACGTGCACGCCACACAGCGAGAGCTGCAGCGGGCCGGGGTGCCGATCGTCCGTGAGGCGCGGACCGAGTTCTGGGGACTGATCGAGTTGTGGATCGTCGATCCGGACGGGGTGCCGATCGTGTTCGTCCAGATCCCGGCGGATCACCCCCTTCGCCGCGACCAGCGGGACCTCTGACCGCTGGTGCGCTGGTGCGCTGCATGTCCAGCCGCGCCGTTGTCGCCCACGGCAGATCACCAAGCCGCCGTCACCGCCCACCGCAGATCACCCCCCGCCGCCGTCGATCGACCGTGCGCGAGAACGACGGCGAATACAGGGCCGGCAGGAGACCAAAACACCGCCGTCACCGCCCACGGCAGATCACCAAGCCGCCGTCGATCGACCGTGCGCGAGAACGGCATCGAGCCCGGACAAGAAGCCGAAAGCTTTTCCTCAGCGGACTGGCAGGTATTTCCCATCCGAGAAGTGCACTGTCAGACTTGACGCAGGACTCGATGTGATCGCTGTCGCAGATCGGAAGTCACACTCGGCTCGAGCTGCCGATAGCGATGACCAGAGTCCTGCGGTGGACCGACGACGGTCGGTGTGCCTGAAGGAGGCAGCATGTCGTCCACGACGCAGTTCGCGACGTGCCCGGCGAGCATCCAGACCATCGCCGGTCTCGCGCTCGGCGCCGCACGCCTCGACAAGCGCGGCGAGGACCGGCTGCTCGTGGACCCGGAGATCGGCCTGTTCGGCGTCTTCGATGGGGTCGGCGGCCACGTGGACGGCGCCGCCGCCGCGGAACTCGCCGCCACCACCGTCGCCGCCCAGATCCGCGAGCAACTCCCGTTCTGCCGCAACCGCCGCCAGGCCCACGACGTGCTGCGCGCCGCACTGCACGCCGCTGATGCCGCCATCGAGCAGTACAACGCGTCCCGCGGCGCCGGCTTCGGCGCCTCCGGGGCGACGACCGCCACCGTGGCGCTGCTCTGGACCGGCATGTCGTCGATGCCCGGCGAGCGGGTCGCACTGATCGCCCATGTCGGGGACACCCGAGCCCAGCTCCTGCACGCCGGCGAATTCGAGACCATCACCCTCGACCACGCGGCCCTGAACGACCCGGACGGGGTGACCGCCAAGGCCCGGCAGGCACGGTTGGATGAGGCGACGTCCGCCGGCGACCTCAGCGACCCGCTCGATCGGGCCTCATTCGCGCACCGGCACATGCTGTCCCAGGCGTTGACCGGCACCGGCGACCTGGACGTGCGCTCCTACGTCGTCCCGCTGGTGCCGGGCGACCGGCTGATGCTCGACAGCGACGGGCTGCACGACAACTTGACCGGGACCGAGATGGCCAGCCTGCTCGCCGCGGCAACCCCGCAGCAGGCCGCCGACCTCCTGGCCGCCGCCGCCGAGGAACGGAGCCACGAGTCGCACGACGTGAACGCGCGCCCCAAGCCCGACGACATCAGCGTCATCGTCGTCGAACCACAAGAGCTGACGCGCGGCCCGGAGACCACCGAGCGGCCGGAGCGCCCGGCATCCTCCACGGCGGCATCCTCCACGGCAGCCCCGGCATCCTCCACGGCAGCCCCGGCATCGTCCACGGCAGCCCCGGCGTCGGCGCCGCTCGGGTCCGGCGCCACCTGGCTCTCGCCGGGGCGCACCTCGCGGCTGCCGCTCGATACGGATGCGCGCTATCTCATCGGCGCCGCGGATCTGCAGATCGTCGTGGTCCACGTACGCGGTGGCTGGTGGGCGGTGCAGGGCGAGCTTCCGGCCGGTGGCGCGTTGGACGCCGCGGGTTGCTGGTCGCTGGAGCCCGGACGGCCGGTGGTGTTCGGGCGGGAGTCGCCGGGCAATTTCCGGTATCCCCCGTCGCCGATGGTCAGCCGGCGCCACGTCGCGCTGACGCTGCTGGACGGCGGCACCGCGGTGAGCGTCGAGGACCTCAACTCGACCAACGGAACCGAGATCCTCGCCGGCTGAAGCATCTGCAGCGGGCCGATCCGGCGCCGGCTCGACCGCACTGATCACTCTCGACCGAACGGGGAGACGACGCGTCAGTTGTTACGGATCCAGCGGTCGATGTCGGCCCACCAGTCGTAGAGCCAGTCCACGAACTCGTCCTCGTCGTCCGGGATCTCGGCGGCCGGGATGAAGCTCCACCGCAGGCGCAGCATCTTGTCCTGTGGCAGCCCGTGCCAGATGTCGCCGACGGTCGAGAGATGCTCGATGCCCGTATGCGCCACGAAGATCATGTCTGCCTGTGGTGCCGCCCGGTGGGCGGCGTACAGCCCGCCCGGCTTGGGTGCGAGCACGGTGGCCATGCCCTCCGCTCGCTGGGCCATCGACTCGAGCCCGTAGCCGCGCAGCCGCTCGATGGCCTTGGCGCGCCGGCGGTCGGTGAAGTTGCCGCCCTCCGGGAAGATCAGTAGCGCGTCGGTGTCGGTGAGGCCGTCGGCCAGCGAGGCAATTTCCTGCTCGACGTCCGATCCGTGTGAGCCCGGGGTCGGGTTGATGAACCGGTTCGGGATGCGGTTGAACAGGACGTCGATCGCCGGGTCGAGTTGCAGCAGGTCCTTGGCGACCATGCGCGGCTTGCGGAGGTGGTCGCGGTTCATCAGCGTCTCGATCAGCAGCACCGATTCACCGGGGCCGGCGTGGCGGGCGGCGACGATCATCGCGTTCTGCGACCCGGGGCTGCCGTCGTCCAGCGGCGACCACGACGCCTCGTCGATCTCGATCTCCAGTTTGAACAGCCGCCGCGCGACCCGCACCAGCGCCACGAACCCGCGGCGGAGGATTCCGTAGTGCATCAGCTGGAAGCGGAGCGACCGGATTTTCCACCCGAAGCCGCTCGCCACCCAGGTGCCGAAGGTGACGAGCAGCGCCACGATCTCGAACACCAGATAGGTGAGGAAGAAGAACAACAACCGGACCGCGCGGTAGTTGCCCTGCATCGGGAGGGAAGCGACGAGCGCGATGAGGAACAGCACCGGCAGCAGCAGCACGCTGACCACCAGCAGCGCCACGAACAACACGAGGTAGACCGGCGCGAGCAGCCGGCGGACCGGCTTCGGAGGGAGCACCGGTTCAGGCCCGCACGTCGGACAGGTAGCGCATGGAGGCGTCGTAGGCCCGCTCGATCCGGCCGGTGACTCCGCCGGTCCGGCGGTAGTTGCGAGGATCGAGCTCTGCGCGCGGGGAGCGCGGCTCGCTGCCGCTGGGCAGGACATGCACCGTTACCTCGGCCGGCAGCGACGCCATGTCGGCGGCGAAGCGGTGCCGCCGGGCGATCTCGAACGCCACCATCCCGACCTCCAGCGGGTTGCCGGGGGGTCGCAGCCGCTGTTCGATCCGGCCGACCTGCAAGACGTAGATGGTCCCCGCGCCCAGGGCCACCGCTCGTCCCACCGGAATGCTGTGCACCAACCCCCCGTCGTAGTAGTGCTCGTTCCCGATCCGCACGGGCGCGAACAACCCGGGCACGGCGCAGGAGGCCAGCACCGCGTCGGCGAGCGGGCCGGCGTCGAACCAGTGCTCGGCGGCCTGCTCGATGCTGGCCGCGACGCACTCGAAATGCACCGGCAGGTCCTCGATCCGCTCCGCCGGCTGGTGCCGGAGCAGCAGTCGCCGCAACGGTCCCCGGGGGTGCAGGTGGGTGCGGGTGCGTGCGAGCGTCCCGAGCCGACGGGGCAGCGATTCGGAAAACACGGCGCTGGAGCTCAGTTCGCGCCAGAGCCCGGCCAGGCGGTCCGCCCCGGCGGGACCCGCGTCGGCGGCCAGGAATGCTCCGTTGAGCGCGCCGATGCTCGTTCCGAGGATCAGGTCGGGCCGTACCCCCGCGTCGGCGAGCGCGCGGGCCATACCGACCTCGGCGGCGCCGAGGATGCCGCCGCCGCCGAGAACGAAGGCGACCGGGCCTTCAGGCGTCGCGGTCATGAGGGGATGCTGGCACGCCATGCCGGGGCGGCAGGTGTGTGGCAGGCCCGGAACGGTAAGGAAGCTGCTTGACATGGGACGGCAGTCAGCAGGAACCGGCCCCTTCACCGAGGAGAGGGACGGTCGATGACGACAGCCCAGGGTCCGGATGGCCCGACGAAACCCACGCCGCCCGAGCAACCATCCAAAGAGCGTTCCAACATCGTCGAGCGGTTCATCGGCTGGCGGGCCGACCAGGCCAAGATCCCGACCGACCCGGACGAGCGCTTCCTCGGCATCACCCTCCCCGTGTGGGATGTGCTCTCCAAGTACTACTTCCGCACCGAGATCGACGGCTGGGACCGCATCCCGGACCGAACCAGCCTGCTGATCGGCACGCACTCGGGCGGCACGCTGACGATGGACGCCTGGACGCTCGTCTACGCCTGGCAAAGCCGCTTCGGCAACGAGCGGGTCCTGCACGGCACCGCGCACGACGTCTTACTAACCCTGCCGGGCCTCGGCGACTTCTTCCGGGCCTCGGGGGTCATCTCCGCGACGCGCGAATCCGTCGGCCGCGCGCTCGCCGAGGGCCGGGACGTCATCGTGTGGCCGGGCGGTGAGAAGGATGCGATGCGCAGCTGGCGTCGCCGGGACGTCGCCGAGCTCGGCGGTCGCAAGGGGTTCGTCCGGCAGGCGATCCGCTCCGGCGTCCCGATCCTGCCGGTGGCGACCGTTGGCGGCCATGACACCGTCTTCGTGCTGTCCGAAGGCCAGTGGCTGGCGAACGCCCTCGACCGGTTCACCGGGCTGAAGAAGACGCTGCGCGGTGCCAACCTGCCGATCATCGCCGGCTTCCCGTTCCCGTTGGCGATCGAGGCGCTCCCCGCCCACCTGCCGCTCCCCGCGAAGATCCGGACCGAGTTCCTCGACCCGGTGGAGGTCGACGACGACCCCGAGCGGGTCAACGACGAGAAGTACGTGCAGGGGATCTACGACGAGGTGCAGGGGGCCATCCAGGCCGGCATGACCAGGCTGGCGAAGAAGCGGCGGTTCCCGATTTTCGGGTAAGCGCCGATTTTCGGCTGAGCAGCGGTCCTCGGGGTCCTGACGACGGATCCCCTGGTTTCGCCGGTTCGCTCGCGGGCTACTCTCCGTAGGCACCGTGCATGCGTCGGTGCGGTCATCGGAGAGGCACGGAGTCCATGGGCAGCGTCACCACCAGCACTAGCATCGAGGCCGACATCCAGGCGGTGTTCGACTACGTGGCGGACTACCGCACGGCCATCAAGTACTCGCACGACCTGAAGAAGTGGGAGCCGGTCACCGACGTCACCGACGACATCGGCGCCCAGTTCGACGTCACGCTCCAACTCGGGCCGAAGGCCTTCGACTCCCGCGTCGAGGTGAACTCGCGGACCGATCCCGAGCAGTTCGGCTGGTCGTCGATCTCCGGCTTCCAGCACTCCGGGAAGTACACGTTCAGCGCCGCCGCCGAGGGCCGGACCGATGTCACGTTCGAGTTCGACTACACCCTGCCGGGCGGCATGGCCGGCCGCCTACTGGGCCGGACGTTCGACCCGATGCTGAAGGCCAGCCTTGGCCACAACCTGAAGACCCTGAAGAAACAGGTCGAAGAGCAGGCCCGCACCTCGGGCTGAGCACCACCCATTCGTCCCCCCAGCCGAGCCCTGCAGCAGATCGAGGCGTACCTCCGTGGCGTTGATGCCCATCACGCAGTCCATGTTCCTGATTGCCGAGACGCGTGAGCAGCCGATGCACGTCGGCTCCCTGCAGCTGTTCCGGCCGCCCGCCGGCGCCGGGCCCGAGTTCCTCCGCGAGCTGTACGAGGACCTGCTCCGGCAGGACGACATCGCCCCGCTGTTCCGCAAGCGTCCGTACCGTTCGCCGTTCACCGCCGGCCAATGGGCGTGGGAGGACGACGAGCTCGTCGACCTCGAGCACCACGTCCGGCACTCGGCTCTGCCGCGACCGGGCCGTATCCGCGAACTGTTCGCGCTCGTGTCCCGACTGCACGCCACGCTGCTCGACCGCTCCCGACCACCGTGGGAAGCGCACCTGATCGAAGGCCTCGACGACGGCCGGTACGCCGTCTACACCAAGATCCACCACTCGCTGATGGACGGCGTGTCCGCGGCGAAGCTGATGGAGCGATCGCTGACCCCGGACCCCGACCGCCGCGACGTCCCGCCGCCGTGGGCCCCGACGTCGCGGTCCAGCCGCGCAAAGAGCGGCGGCGGGCTGCTCGGTCTGCCCCGCGCCGCGTACGACCTGGCGTCGGACGCCGTCGGCATCGGACCGGCGGTCCTCAAGCGGGCTGCGGAGCAGGCCCTGAACCAGCAGATGGCCGTTCTTCCCCTGCAAGCCCCCCGAACGATGTTCAACCAGGCCATCACCGGGTCCCGGCGGTTCGCCGCGCAGTCCTGGCCGATCGAGCGCTTCAAGGCCATCGCCAAGGCCTCCGACTCGACGCTGAACGACGTGCTGCTCGCCGTCTGCTCCGGAGCTCTGCGCCGGTACCTCGTCGACCACGAGGCGCTGCCCGACGCGTCCCTCGTGGCGATGACCCCGGTGTCGCTGCGGGACGACGACGACGACGCGGCCGATGCGGGCATGGCCGTGGGCACGATCCTCTGCACCCTCGGCACCAACATCGAGGACCCGTCCGAGCGGCTCGAGACCGTCCGCAATTCGATGAACGCCGGCAAGCACGCCCTCGGTGGGTTGACGCAGACGCAGGTGACCGCGCTCTCGGCCGGCGTCATGGCCCCGCTGGGCATCCAGATGTTCGTCGACACGGGCGGCTACACCCGGCCGACCTACAACATGGTCATCTCCAACGTCCCCGGCCCGAAGCAGGCGCTGTACTTCAACGGCGCGAAGCTCGAGGGCAGCTACCCGCTGTCGATCCCGCACAACGGTCAGGCCATGAACATCACCGTCACCAGCTACAACGGCAGCCTCGAGTTCGGCATCGTTGGATGTCGGCGGACGGTGCCGCACCTGCAGCGGTTTCTGACTTATCTCGACGAATCGCTGGACGAGCTGACCGAAGCCGTCGGAGCCTAGAGTTCGCTCGCACCACCACATGCGCGCGACGCCGCCCAACCCTGCGTGACCCGGGAGAACCAATGTCGAACAACCTCGCCTCGTTGCTCACCGACGCCGCGGAGAAGCACGGGGACCGTCCCGCGGTCCGGCTCGACGACACGACCCTCACGTTCGACCAGCTGAACGGGGCCAGCGCGCAGGTTGCCGGCCTGCTGCGCTCCAAGGGGATCTCGCCGGGTGACCGGGTCGGGATCATGTTGCCGAACGTCCCGTACTTCCCGGTGGCCTACTACGGCATCCTCCGCTACGGCTGCACCGTGGTGCCGATGAACGTGCTGCTCAAGGGTCGTGAGACGACGTTCTACCTGCAGGACCCGGAAGCCAAGGCCGTCTTCGCCTGGCACGACTTCCTGGACTCCGCCAAGATCGGCGCCGACGCCGCAGGCGCAGAGGTCATCGAGGTCAAGCCGGGTGAGTTCGAGAAGCTGATCGGAGCGGAGACGCCGCTGCCCGAGGTCGCCGAGGTCGAGGCCGACGACACTGCGGTCATCCTCTACACCTCGGGGACGACCGGCACCCCGAAGGGCGCGCAGCTCACCCACGCAAACCTGCGCGAGAACGTCGTTGTGACGACCGAGACGCTGATCGAGATCACCGACACCGACGTCATCCTCGGCGCGCTGCCGCTGTTCCACGTGTTCGGTATGACCTGTTCGATGAACTGCGGCGTCTACGCCGGAGCCCTGCTGACCCAGATCCCTCGTTTCGACCCGGCCAAGGCGCTCGAGATCATCCAGCGGGACAAGGTCACCGTCTTCATGGGTGTGCCAACCATGTTCTCGGCGATGCTCAACCTGGCGAACCGCGAGGACTACGACGTCAGCTGCCTGCGCGTCTGCATCTCCGGCGGATCGGCGATGCCGGTCGAGGTCATGCGCGGCTTCGAAGAGGCCTTCGGCTGCAAGGTGCTCGAGGGCTACGGCCTGTCCGAGACGTCGCCGGTCGCGTCGTTCAATCACCCCGACAGGGAGCGCAAGCCCGGTTCGATCGGCACGCCCATCCGCGGGGTCGCGATGATCGTCGGCGACGACGAGGCGAACGAGGTGCCGGAGGGCGAGGTCGGCCAGATCTGGATCAAGGGCCACAACATCATGAAGGGTTACTGGAAGCGCGACGACGCCACTGCCGAGGTGATGCGCGACGGCTGGTTCGCGACCGGAGACCTGGCCAAGGTGGACTCCGACGGCTACTTCTTCATCGTCGACCGCAAGAAGGACATGATCATCCGCGGTGGCTACAACGTGTACCCGCGGGAGATCGAAGAGGTGCTCTACGAGCACCCCGCCGTCCGCGAAGTCGCCGTTCTCGCCGTCCCGGACGACAGCCTGGGGGAAGAGGTCGCCGCCGCCGTCGCGCTCAAGGAGGGCGCCGAGGTGACCGTCGAGGAGCTCCGCGCGTTCGCCAAGGAGCAGGTGGCGAACTACAAGTACCCGCGGCACGTGTGGATCGTCGACGAGCTCCCCAAGGGGCCGACCGGCAAGATCCTCAAGCGCGAGGTCAAGGTCCCGGACGACCTGTAGGCGCCGGTTTCGGTGCGGTTCTCGCCCACCGCAGATCCACATCGCCCGACGATCGACCGTGGGCGAGAACGACGTCCGTACGAGGCCGTCCGCAGGCCGGAAACGCCCCCGTCCACGCCCACCGCAGATCCACATCGCCCGACGATCGACCGTGGGCGAGAACGACGTCCGCACGGGGCCATCCGAGGGCCGGGGCCATACGCAGCCCAGCGCCGGCTGCGCCGCGGTCAGCTGCTCAGTACTTGAGCCGCTTCGTCGCGCTCGCCACCAGCGGCATGTAGCGACCACCGAAGGCGCGGGCCATCAGCCCGATACCCCAGGCGTCCGCACCGATGAGGATGCGCGGCTTGCCCTTGGCGGTGCCCTTGAGGATGACGCGGGCGGCCCGCTCGGGGCTGGTGAACGCGAGCTTGTCGAAGGTCTTGGACAGGTCGTTGGCCTTCTCCGGCGCGGACCGGGCAGAACGGGCGATGTTGGTCCGGATGCCACCCGGGTGGACACAGCTGACCGTCACGGGCAGGTTCTCAACGGCCATCTCTAGCCGCAGCGCCTCGGTCAGCCCGCGAACGGCGAACTTCGCCGCGTTGTAGGGGGCTTGCTTCGGCACAGCGATGAGACCGAACACGCTGGAGATGTTGACCAGGTACCCGTCGCCCGACGCGATCAGGTGCGGCAGGAAGGCCTGCGTGCCGTGCAGGACGCCGTAGAAGTCGATGTCCATCAGCCAGCGGAAGTCGTCGATGTCGGTGTCCTGCACGCGGCCGCTCATCGCGACGCCAGCGTTGTTGATCACCAGGCCGACCCCACCGAAGTCCCGGACGACCTCGTCGGCGTGCGCGAACACGGCCGCGCGGTCCGAGACGTCCAGCACGTAGGACCGGGCGTCGGCGCCGCGGGCCCGGCACCGTTGGGCGGTGTACTCGACGTTGCCGGCGTTGACGTCGGACAGGGCCAGACAGGCACCTGCCCGCGCCAGCTCGAGCGCGAGGGCCCGTCCGATACCCGAACCGGCGCCGGTGATGACCGCCGTACGGCCGTGGAACTTCTCGATACCGAGGATCACGCCGTCACTCCCACCTCACGTTCGGATGATCGGAAGCTATCCGAGAGCCCGCTGATCGCGGTGGCCGCCGTCAGCACCGCTTGCGACACCAGTCGAAGGACCACGGCTCAATGTACTAATGAACAATGGCACCTACTACCAGCTACGCTTTCGCCATGTCGACGTCCGGCGCTTCCTCCGAGCCCGCGGCGGAGGAGTCCTTCCCCATCGAGGAGCTGGCGCACCGCACCGGTATGACGGTGCGAACCCTGCGGGCCTACCAGTCCCGGAAGCTGCTGCCGGCGCCTGAGGTCCGTGCGCGCATGGGTTACTACTCGGACCGGCACGTTGCCCGGGTGGAGCTGGTCAAGGACCTCCAGGCCGAGGGCTTCAAGCTGGACACCATCGCCCGGATGCTCGACAACACGGGTGAGTCGGACGTGGAAATCCTGCAGTTCAGCCGCACCGTGAAGTCGCTGTTCGGCGAGTCGGAGCCGCAAGTCGTCAATCTCAACGACCTGCGGGAGCGCTTTCCTTCGCCCGAGCACGGGACCGAGTTGATCAACCGGGCGGAGAAACTGGGTCTGCTGCGCAAGCTCGACGACCAGACCTACGAGGAGCTCGCTCCCCGCGTGCTCACCGCCGGTCAAGATGCGATGACGTCGCTGGGCGTGGATGCCCGTCGGGCGCTCAAGCTCGTGGAGCAGCTCCGCCGGCACGCTGAAGGGGTGGCGAAGCTCTACCTGGAGCTCTACCTCGAGGTGGTCTGGAAGCCGTTTGCCGACGCCGGCCAACCGGACGACCAGTGGCCGGCGGTGCAGACCGCACTCGAACGCCTGCCCGGGATCGCCGAGCAGGCACTGCTTGGGATGTTCGACGTCACGATGGCGGAGCGGGTCGACCAGACGTTCGGCCGCGAGTTCGGCCGGATGACGCAATCCGGGAAGAACTCCAGCAAGTCACACTCCAGCCGGTCCCGCTCCGGGAAGTCGCGCACCGAGAGCAAGCCGGATGCGGGCGGCGAGCTCGACGGCGGCAACCTGGGCAGCGGCAGGGGCAGCGGCAACGGCAACGGCAGCCGAAGCAGCGCGGCCGGCGGCTCGGACCGGCCGGCTGACAGGCGCAGCGGCACGAAGCAAGCCCGGAGCTGACGTCCGGCCCGGTTTACGCCGAAACGCCGGTGCGCTCCGTCCCTCGCCCGAGGCGGGCAGCGACCGACTCGGCCAGGGCCGGCAGGACCGTACCGAGCGGTGCGTCGACGCGGAGGTCCGCCCGGGAGTCACCGCGGGTCGCGCCCGAGTTGACGATCGCCACCGGGATGCCGAGCTTGGCCGCACGCAGGACGAACCGGTAGCCGGACATGACCGTCAGGGACGAACCCAGAACCAGGAGTGCGCCCGCCTCCTCAACGAGGTCGAAGCACCGCTCGACCCGGGGAGCGGGCACCGTCTCGCCGAAGTAGACGACGTCGGGCTTGAGGATCCCGCCGCACGCCGGGCAGTCGACGGTTCGGAAGTCGTCAAGCTGGTCGTCCGGCAGCTCGACGTCGCCGTCCGGGTTGATGGCAGTGACCTTGGCCTGCCAGTCGGGGTTGGCGGCGCGGAGCCGGCGGTCGAGCTCGGAGCGCGCGCTCAGCCGCCCGCATCCCAGACAGACCACCCGGTCGAGGGCGCCGTGCAGCTCCACCACATCCGTCGCTCCCGCGGCGGTGTGCAGCCCGTCGACGTTCTGGGTGATCAAGCCACGCACACTGCCGAGCTGCTGCAGCCGAGCGACCGCGAGGTGACCCGTGTTCGGCCGGGCACGCGCGATGAGCCGCCAGCCCATGTGGCTGCGCGCCCAGTAGCGACGGCGGGCCACTGCATCCCGGGTGAAGGTCTGGTACGTCATCGGGGAGGCCGGCCGGACCGCGCCGGTGGGGCCGCGGTAGTCCGGAATCCCGGAGTCGGTCGAGATGCCGGCCCCGGTCAGCACGACGACGTCGCCGTCAGCGAGCAGCGCGGCGAGCTCGTCGAGCCGCTCGACCGGAGCGTCCATGCCTCCATGCTGCCACCGCGAGGCCTTACTCTCCGCCGGAGACGTTGCGCGCATGGCGGAGGTGCTCTGTGGGGACTCGATGTGCCGTCTTGCTACGCGGAGTCAACGTCGGCAAGCACAACCGCATCGCGATGGCGGATTTCCGAGCCCTGCTGGCCGGCTTGGGCGCGGAGGACGTCAAGACCCTGCTGCAGAGTGGCAATGCCGTGGTGACGGCGGAGCCGGCCGGCCTGGCCGAGCGGGTCGAGGTGGCCTTGCGGGACGAGGTCGGCCTCGACGTCCGCGTTCTCGTCCGCACTGGCGATGAACTCGACATGGTGGTGGCTGCCTGCCCATGGCCGGACCGAGCGGCGGCGAACCCGAAGATGGTGCACGTCGCCTTTCTGGAGCGTCCCGCCGACCCGGCCACCGTCGAAGCCTTCGGGATGCGGCACGGCGAGGACGAGGTCGCCCTCGGGGAGAAGGATCTCTACCTCTCCTACTCCGTCTCGTCCTTCGACTCGCCGATCAACAAGGTGCTGTCCAAGCTGTCCGGCGTCGCCTCGACCCGGAACTGGAATACCGTCCTCAAGCTCCGGGAGCTCACTGCCGGCTGACCAAGTGGGGACGGGACCTCGCCAGCGCACTCGTGCAGGAGGCCAGCAGGTGCTGTCCGAGGTGGAGGACGTCCGGCGTCCGCGAGCGGCGCTTACGCTTGCGGGGCCATCCGTGCGCCGCCTTACGCGACGTGATCTGTGCAGATCTTGTGGCTCTGAGCTGCAGGTATAGCCGCAAGATCCGTACAGATCAACTTCTGTAGGGCGCCCTCAGAGCGGTGGTCGGGTGGTCAACGACGGATGCCGCTCCGCTCACAACTGGAAGACTTGACGCCGAACGAGCGATCCGGTCCGGACTTCCAACGGCCGATTCGACTGGTGTGACACTCGTCCGCTGCCCCGGCTGCTCCACCACCGCGCAGGATCCCGCCTCGCAGTTCCGCTGCGCCTCCTGCGCGCGGCTGCTGCGCTGGCGCCTGGCGGCCAGCCCCACACTCGCCCTGCGGTCGGCGGGCACCGAGGCCACTGACGGCCACCTTGGGCAGTAGTCCGAGCCGGATCCGGGCAACCTTGGCCGCGTTGGCGCCCTCGCCACCGGGTAGCGGAACGCAGCCAGCGGGTAGTCCGGACGATCAGTTGGGCGTGACCGACTTGCAGGCGACGGTGCTCCACGTCCGCTACCGAAAGTAGCACTCCGCGTTGATTGCCCGGCTATGTCGGAAAGACCCGACCGCCGGAGCCGACGACCTGGCCGCCGGGCCGCTACGGTCCAGACGTGGCCATGCTCCTCGCTCTGGGCACGGTCTTCTCCACGGTGGCCGGGGGCCTGTTCGCACTACGGCACCGCGACCGGTTGCACCTGATCCTCGGGTTCAGCGCCGGAGTGATCCTGGCGGTCGTCGCCTTCGATCTGCTTCCCGAGATAGCCCAGCTCTCGATGCACACCGGCACCCCATTCCGGACGCCGATGATCGCGCTGGTAGTGGGGTTCCTCGGCTTCCACATCATCGAGAAATCGCTGCTCATCCACAACGCGCACGAGGGCGAGTACCAGCCGCACACGCACGGGCACCCCTCGGTCGGCATCGCGTCGGCGTTGGCGCTGTCCGCGCACAGCCTCACCGACGGCATCGCGATCGGCCTCGCCTTCCAGGTCGGTGACACCGTCGGGTTCTCCGTGGCCGCGGCCGTCATCGGCCACGACTTCGCCGACGGCCTCAACACGGTGTCGCTGATGCTCGCCAACCACAACAGTCGAGCGCGCGCCCTCGCCCTGCTGGCCCTGGACGCCCTCGCGCCGCTGCTGGGCGCCGCGCTGACCCTCCTGATCAACGTGCCGGACCGAGATCTGCTCATCTACCTCGGGGTCTTCGCCGGGTTCCTGCTCTACATCGGCGCCAGCGACGTCCTACCGGAAGCGCATGCGGACCATCCGTCGAGCGCGACGATCGCCATGACCGTTCTCGGCACCGGGATCATGTACGTCATCATCGCGCTGCTGCCGTGACCCGGAAGGCGCGTGGCCTGACTCGTGGCATGACTCGTGGACTGTTGCTTGTTCCCGTGGTGGTTGTTCCCGTGGTCGATCCTCGGCAGCATGGACCCATGGCTCGCAAGAGATGGGATGAGCTCAGCCCGCGAACCCGGCGCTTCGTCGTGGTCGGCGGCACCTTCGAGACAGCACTCAAGGTCGCGGCGCTCACCGATCTGGTGCGGCGTTCACCGGCGGAGGTCCGCGGATCGAAGCCGTGGTGGGCGGCGGCGATCGTGCTCGTGAACTCGGTCGGCGCCGTCCCGATCGCCTACTTCATCTGGGGCCGACGAGCGAGCTGAGCCTTGCGAGGTCGGGCATCTAAGGAGGACCCGGGCCGTCACCCCTGGTTCAGCGACGCCGGAGCATCCTGATGATCACGATCGCGAGTACGACGGCAGCCACGACCGGCACCAGGCGCTTCGCCACCGGCATCCCGGCGGTGCCCAGCAAATCGATCGCCTCTGCCTGCTGTGGCCGCGGTCGGCTCGGCGTCGCGGGGCCGCTTGACGGTGCCGCGCCGTTCGGCGACGACACGGAGGAGACGCCGGAGGGGAGCCCGGCGGCGGGCAGCGGGGTCGCGGGAGCGGGCGCGGCCTGCTGCGGCGCACCCGAGGGCGGCAGCGGCGGCGTCGCGGGAGCTGATGGAGTGGCTCCCACCGACGAGACCGCCGGCTCGGCCGGGGTCGGCGGGGCTGCCGACGCGGTGGCCGCCTCCTCGGCGGCGGGAGTCGCGCTGGACGATCCGCTCTGCACCTCCTCGCCGAGGCACTTCGCGAACTGGTCGATCAGCTTGCCGCTGACGTCGGCCATCACGCCGCGGCCGAACTGCGCAGGCTTGCCCGTGACAGCGAGTTCGGTGACCAGCAGGACCTTCGTCGAATCCCCGTCGGCCTGCATGGAGGCGTGGACGGTCGCCTTCGCGGTCCCGCTGCCCCGGGTCTCCTTGCCGCTCGCCTCGATGGTCATGGCGTGCGCCGCCTCGTCCTTGTCGGCGAAGGTCGCCTTGCCGGCGTAGGTGAGCATGATCGGCCCGACCTTGACCTTGACCCGTCCGGTGAACGAGTCGCCGTCGACGGCGTCGAGGGTGGCCCCGGGCATGCAGGGCGCGATGCGCTCGACGTCCTGCAGCACCTGCCACGCCTGCTCCACCGCCACGGGCACCGTGAACGAGTTCTCCAGCTTCATGCTTCGCTCCTGTTCGTCGGGCCTGCGGTGGCCAGTGCGTCGGTTCCCGGCGATGCGCCGGTCGAGTCTGCGTTGCCGGTCGAGTCTGCGTTGCCGGTCGAGTCTGCGCCGGGGAGGGACAGTGCCTCGACGTCGGCTGGGGTGTCCAGATCGGTGGGGTCCCCGATATCCCCGCACTCGACCAGGACGATCAGGTCCGGACGGTCGCGGCGGACCTCCCGCAACCACAGCCGGGCACCCTCATCACCCTCGACGTTTGCCCCGACGTCGGCCCAGACGCGGCGGTCGAGCAGCACCGGGTTACGGGGGGCGCCCCCATAGGAGGCGATCACAGCCGGTCCGGCACCCTCGCGCCAGGCCTCAACGAGCCGTCGGACCACGGCCGCGCTGATCGCAGGCTGGTCCACAAGTGCGACGACCACGGCCTCAGCCGGAAGGTCGTCGTCGTCGGCCGCAGCGACCAAACCGATCCGCAGCGAGGCGGCCTGGCCCTCCGCCCAGTTGGGGTTGTCGACGATCCGCGCGTCGCCGAGGTCGGCGCGGCGGCGCACCTCGTCGGCGCTCGCACCGAGCACCACGACCACGGAGTCGCAGCCGCCGTCCCGAAGCACGTCCGCCACCCGCTCGACCAAGAGCCGACCGTCGAGGCTGAGCAACGCCTTGGGCCCGCCCATCCGCTGGCCGCTGCCCGCAGCCAGCAGGAGACCGGCGCAGCGTCGGATCTCCCGATCGGGTCGGGTCTCCGGGGCGGGTGGCGTCTCGCGGTCGGCTGGGCTCTCGCGGTCGGCTGGGGTCTCGGTCATCAGACCCTCACACCGGGAGACTGTGCAGCTGGTCGGGGCGCACCTCGTGGATGCGGCCTGACGTGACCCCGAGCGGCTGCCCGGTGCCACCCCACCGCCCGGAAATGACCTCGGCGAGGATCGACACCGCCGTCTCCTCCGGGCTGCGTGCCCCGATGTCCAACCCGATCGGTGACCGGAGCCGGGTCAGTTCCGCCTCGCCCAGGCCCGCCTCGCGCAGCCGCTGCAACCGGTCCTCGTGCGTCCGCCGGCTCCCCATCGCGCCGATGTAGGCGGCTGGCCGGCGGAGCGCCACCTCGAGCAGCGGCACGTCGAACTTGGGGTCGTGGGTCAGCACGCACACCACGGTGCGGGCGTCGGTCTCGGTCCGCTCGAGGAACCGGTGCGGCCATTCGCAGACCACCTCGTGGGCGTCCGGGAAGCGCTTGCGGGTGGCGAAGACGGGACGGGCGTCGCAGACCGTCACGTGGTAGCCGAGGTAGACGCCCAGCCGCGCCACCGCCCCGGCGAAGTCGATCGCGCCGAACACGAGCAGCCGGGGCGGCGGCGTGAAGCTGGAGACGAACACGGCTACGTCGTCCAGCCGACGTTCACCGGCCGGGCCGTAGTGCCGGGTCCCGGTCTGCCCCTGCTCGAGCATCCCGCGGACGTCGTCGACCACCGCCACATCGAGGCCCTCGACGCCCAGCGAGCCCGCCACCCGGTCACGCCAGACGGCGATCGTGGTGCCCACCCCGCCGGCCCCGCCAGCCCCGCCAGCCCCGCCGGCCCCGCCGGCCCCGGTCAGAGTCGCCGTCGCCACCGGTTCGCCCTCGGCGATCGACGTGAGCACGTCGGCGAACCCTCCGCCGGCCGGCAGCGATGGCGTCCGTACCGGCTGTACAAGCACGTCCAGGATGCCGCCGCACGTCAGTCCCACGGCGAACGCGTCGTCGTCGCTGATGCCGTAGGTCTCGACCACGGCCTGACCGGTCTCGAGGACCTCCCGAGCGGACTCGTACACGGCGCCTTCGACGCAGCCACCGGAGACGCTCCCGACGACTTCGCCGTCGAGGCTCACCGCCATTGCTGCACCGGGGTCACGCGGAGCGCTCCCGCGCACGCCGACGACGGTGGCCAACGCATAGGGCGTCCCGTCGCGGGTCCAGGCCGCGATGCGGTCCCGAATCTCACGCATGCTCGACCTCCCGTGTTCGGCGGGTGGAGTGCGCCGTCCCGCTGCCCGTACGGACGCCGGCGACGACAGACGCCAGCCGTTCGAGAGCCGCGAGACTGTGGCCCTCCACGAAGTCGTCAACGTGCGGCAGGGCCGCGGCCATCCCCGCAGCGAGGGGCGCGTAGCCGGGGCGCGCCTTCAACGGGTTCGCCCACACCACCCGGGCGGCGAGCCGGTGCAACCGCGCCATCTGCTCACCGAGCAGGGCCTGGTCCCCGCGCTCCCAGCCGTCGGAAAGGACGACGACGACGGCACCTCGGGCCATCCCCCGCTGTCCCCAACCGTCGAGGAACTGCTGCACCAGCTCGCCGAGCCGGGTGCCGCCGCTCCAGTCCGGGATCGCCTTCGCGGCCGCGGCCATCGCCTCGTCGGGGTCGCGGTGGCCAAGCTCGGCGGTGACCCGGGTCAGCCGGGTGCCGATGGTGAACACCTCGATCGGTCGGTCCGAGGAACGGCCGGCGGCATGCGCGAAGCGGAGCAGCGCGTCGCTGTACGGCGTCATCGACCCGCTGACGTCGACGAGCAGCACCACCCGCCGCGGCCGTTCGGAGCGGCGGTGGCGCCGGAGCCCGGACACCTCCCCGCCGGACCGGAGCAGCACCCGCGCCGTCCGCGCCCGATCGACCGGACCACGCGTGGCCGGGGTCAACCGCCTGGAACGTCGCGTCTCCCCGGGCAGGCGGAAGGCGGCGAGCAGCGCGTACAGGTCGGCGCGGTCGTGGGCGGACAACTCGGCCACGTCCCGCTGCCGCAGCTGCTCGGTGCGGCTCGCCGCCGCGGCCGCCGCCTGCTGCTCGCCCTCGTCGTCCTGCTCCTCCGGTGCCAGGTCCTCCTTTTCGCCCGCCGCGAGGGTCTGGGGGCGCAGCTGCGGCAGGACGGGACGGCGAACGAGGGTGCCCGGACGGTCCCCGAAGTAGGCGGCGAACACCCGGTCGTAGCGCGGGAGGTCGTCGGCGTTGCTGCAGAGCGTGAGCCGGCCGGCCCAGAAGACGTCTGCCCGGCGGCCGACGTCGAGCCGGGAGAGGGCGTCGACGAAGACGTGAAGCCGGTCCGGAGCGGCCTCGACCCCGGCCGCCCGCAGGGTGTGCGCCAACCCGACGACCACGTCGTCGATCCCGTACGGACGGCCTCGCCCGACCGCTCGTGGTGCGCCCGTCTCAGCCACCGGCCACGGCCTGCAGGACCATCGACGCAACCCCGACCCGCTCCACCCGCTGCTGGTCTTCGTGGTACTTGAGCAGCGACCCGAGCGTCAGCGTCGCGATTTCGGGCTCGACGCGCTCGGCCCCGAGAGCGAGCAGCGCCTCGGTCCAGTCCAGCGTCTCCGCGACCCCTGGCGGCTTGAGCAGCGGCTCGGCGCGCAGCCGCTGCACGGTCGCGGTGACCTGCTCGGCCAGCTGCTGCGTGACCTGCGGCAGCCGACTGCGCACGATCGCGACCTCGCGCTCGAAGCTCGGGTGATCGACCCAGTGGTAGAGGCAGCGGCGCTTGAGCGCATCGTGCACGTCGCGCGTCCGGTTGCTGGTCAGCACGACCGCGGGCGGGACCTCGGCGTGCACCGTCCCGAGCTCCGGGATGGTCACGGTGAAGTCGGAGAGCACCTCGAGGAGGAACGCCTCGAACTCGTCATCGGCGCGGTCCACCTCGTCGACGAGCAGCACGCACGGGGTCGTCTCCAACGCCGCGAGCAACGGCCGGGAGACGAGGAAGCGCCGGCTGTACAGCTCGTTCTCCAACGCATCGGAGTCGAGGCCAGCCGGAGTCCCGGCGCCCCCGGCCCGACCCGCCGCTTCGGCCGCGCGCAGGTGCATGAGCTGCCGTGGGAAGTCCCAGTCGTAGAGCGCCTGACTGGCGTCGATGCCCTCGTAGCACTGCAGCCGGATGAGCGGTGCGTCGAGCGCGAGCGCAAGCGACCGGGCGAGCGACGTCTTGCCGACGCCCGCCTCGCCCTCACAGAACAGGGGCCGCTGCAACGCAAGGGCGAGGTAGCAGGCGGTCGCCACCCCGGTGTCGGCGAGATACCCGACGTCGCCCAGCATCCGTCCGAGGTCGGCCGGCGAGCCGACCCCGGACGGGAGCAGCGTGCGTCGCCCGGGGCCTCCCCTTCTCCGATCAGGGTCGCGGAACGCGGGATCGCTCAGATGCCTGCCGCCTTGCTGACGGCGCGGGCGGTGAGCACCCGAGCCAGGTGTCGCCGGTAATCGGCCTTGCCGTTGAGGTCCTCCGGCGGCTCGGTGCCGTCGTCCGCCTTCTGGGCAGCCGACCGCACGGCGGCGGCCTCGGCGGGGACTCCGGCGAGCGCCTCCTCGGTCGCCCGCGCGCGCACCGGCGTGGAGCCCATGTTGGTGAGCCCGATGCGGGCCTCGGTGATGGAGCCGTTGGACCGCCGCACCGCAGCCGCCACACCCACGATCGCCCAGGCCTGGGCGACCCGGTGGAACTTCTCGTAGTGGACGCCCCAGCCGTCACCCAACTTCGGCAACGACACCTCGACCAACACCTCGTCCGGCTCGAGCACGCTCTGCAGGTAGTCAACGAAGAACTCGCTCGCCGCCACCTCCCGCCGACCGTTCGGTCCGGCGATCCGCATCGTCGCGTCGAGCGCCACAGCCACCGAGGCCAGGTCACCGGCCGGGTCGGCGTGGGCGAGGGCACCGCCGAAGGTGCCCTTGTGCCGCACCGCGGGGTCGGCGACGGTCTGCGTCGTCTCGGACAGCAGCGGCAGGTGTTGCCGGACCAGCTGGTCCCGCAGCACCTCGTCGTGCGTGGTCATCGAGCCGATGACGATGCGGTCACCCTCGTCCCGCACGCCCCGCATCTCATCGACCTTGCAGACGTCGACGACGACGGTCGGGTAGGACAGCCGGAGCCGGAGCAACGGCAGCAAGCTCTGCCCGCCACCGAGCACCTTCGCCTCGTCGCCGTGCTCGGCCAGCGCCGCAACCGCCTGATCGACGGATGTCGCCTTCACGTAATCGAACTCGGCCGGGATCATCGGGCGTCTCCTTCGCGGCCGGCCTGGACGTCATCAACGGTGCTGGTCGATGCGCCGCCATAGGCCACCGTCCCGGCAGCGGCCCGGTCCCCACCGTCACCGCCGCCCGCTCCTCCGCTGTCCTGGATCGCTCGCCAGACCCGTTCCGGCGTACAGGGCATCCGGAC
>DATITC010000109.1:0-23665 GCA_035468175.1 Frankiaceae bacterium
AGCGAACCCGTCGAGCTCGTCGATACCGCACGCGGCGAGCAGTGGGCCGTTCGGGTCCTCCTCCCCAACCGCCCGCCGGCCCGGAGCCGGGTCGGGAGACGAGGGGGCTGGGGGTGGGAGAGATGGACTCTGGGTGAGGACCTCTGGGTCGGGCCGCATTACTGCGGCCCCCCTTCTCCGGGAGGGCGCGGACCAGGTTGAGGTTGGTGAGTTGCCGGGTCCCGTCCAGGCGGTGCTCGACCGACACCGCGCCGAAACCGACGAGTTCCTTCATCGCCCGGTCCACGGTGTCGACCGACTGCTTCCGCAGCCGCCGCGCGAGCGTGGCCCGGCCGGGCATCCGGCCCCGGAGGACTGGCCGTAGCGGGAGCAGCACGGCATACAACCGAAGTGCGCAGTCAGAGATGGCGGCATCCAGCACCCATTCGGGCACGATCGCGAAACGGGTGTCGACATCCAACAGCGGCCCGTCGACAGCAGGAGGGAAGGTGGTTGCCGGGTCAGCCACGACGCACCACCCAGCGAAGCTTCCGCGCCCGGCCGGGACGGCGCCTGCGCTCACATTGCGCTAGCAGTCGCCACAGCACACCCCGGTTCTCGACGGACCAGGCTGGACACCGCACCAGCGTGAAGCCGCAGGTGAAAGCACCTACCGGCACCAGATGGACCAGGCCGGACAACCCCAGCTCGGACTCTTAATCCGCGGGTTGAGGGTTCAAGTCCTCGCGGCGCACCCGACCTGACCTTCAGGAATGCACGCTATCGCGGCCACTGCTGGGTTGTGTGGGACCGAATGTGGGTGCACATGGGTCCCACCGGACGGCGGGTAGGGGGTCCGGATGTGCCGCCGGCGCAGGTCAGCGGGCGGAGCCCGGCGGCTGGGTGCCGGCCTGGCGGATGAGGGTTGCGACGCCTTCGGCGGCAGCCCGGCCGACTTCGGGTAGCACGCTGGTGTAGGTGTCGGCGGTCAGCACGATGCTGGCGTATCCGAGCAGGTCCTGCACCACCTTGAGGTCCGGCGCACGGCGGCGGTCAGCCGCTTGTGCCGGATCGGTCCGCCGCTGCGGCCAGACACCACGTAGCCGCCGGCCCGGGAGCCGTGCTCCGCCTGATGGCTGCGGAGAATCCAAACGGTGTCGTCGTCGAGCGAGATGCTGCGTCCGCTGGCGGCACTCTTCGGTGGCCCGATGACGAGCCGCCCACCGACCCTCGAGCAGCTGCTGGCAGACCGTCAAGGTGGCCAGACTCATGTCGACCGCGTCCCGGTCAGGCCGACGGCTTCACCTCGGCGCAGGCCGAGGACCGCGACCCAGTGCAGCAACGGATCGAGCGGATCGCCCCGGGCCGCGGCCAGGAACCGGAAGTCTGGGCTGTGGTCCAGACAGCCACCGCCGGCCGGGTGCCGCCCGCGTGCCAAGCGGCGACCCGAACCTCGGTTCAGACCCTCGGATGCGCAGCCTGCCGGGGAGGCAGCACGACCCCATGCACTGAATTTTCTCGATCACCCCTCCCGGACCGCGGCGCACCTCGACGACCTCGAGGTCACCACCCTGACTGGGTCCACTGGTTCAACGAGCACCGGCTCCACGGCACCCTCAGCACGTCCCGCCCACCGAGTACGAGCAGACCCACCACTGTCAGAAAGCCCCCAGCTGACCGGGGATGTTCAGTTCCTTTTCAGCAGCTCGGTCGTGGTGTTGTAGCCCTCGGTGTGGCCGTTCGCGATTCGCCGTTCGAGGGATCCCAGGGCTCGGGCCACCACAGGTCGGTGGTCTCCGCGAGCCGTGTCAGCGCGAACACGTCGACGGCATGGCGTCGGTGTTGAAGGCGCCGACTTCGCGGGATCACCGCCCGTCCACGCACTCGACTCGCACCATCCAGGACGGAGTCGGCGGCAACACCGACTGGCGGCGGCCGAGCAGGCCGGCGACAACCGCTACGCCGGGGACTGGCTCTTCCGGCCAGGCTGTGTAGCCGTCGCTGAGCACGACGATCACCTCGGGGGTTGGCCTCAGCTTCTGCGCCGTCGCGATGCCTACGCGCATGTCGGTCCCACCGCCTCCGGCGAGCTGCACCTCCGTCACCCGGCTGACCGTGGCGACCGCGTGCACGGCCGCGTCGCACGCCAGTACCTTCAGCCGGGCGCCGGCGACGCCGAGCCCGCGCAGCGTCCCCTCGACCTCGGCAAGCGCCTGCGCCAGCAGCTCGTCGTCGACGCTGCCCGAGGTGTCCACGACCACCGCCACCGACGGCAGCGGGCGGCGCATGCCGGGCAGAATCACATTGGGCAGCGCGGAACGGCGGCGGCTCGGCCGGGCGTACGTGTAGTCAACGGTGCCGGTGACGGCGGCTACGCTGCGGCGCACGGAGGCCGCGAGCACCTGCTGCCACGACACCGTCGACTCGAGGACCTGCTCCGTCCACCGCCAGGCGCCGCCCGGCTCGGTCCCGCGGTCGGTGACATGGCCGCGGTAGGCGATGGCCACGGCTTGGCGGATGCGGTCCGCCTCCGCCAAGCCGACCATTCCGGCTGCCTCGTCGACGTCCGGTACCTCGTAGCGGCGGGGCAGGCCGTCACAGCCGCTGCCACAGCTGCTGTCCGGCTCGTCGCCGCTCCCTTCGGCATCCACTTCGGGGGGCTGCCCGAGCGCCAGCCGGCCGAGCATCGCGTAATATTCCTCGACCGATCGTCCGGGTGGCAGCTGGAGGTCCGCCGCCGACACCAGATCGTGTGGCAGGCCGGCCTCGGTCAGCAGCGCCGCCAGGCACACGTCGGCCGCGGCGTGCCAGCTCGCTGCTTCCCGCGTGCCCACCTGCATCGACTCCGCCCGAGCCGCATGGTCCGACAGCACGTGCCAGACGCAGTGCGCCAGCGCCACCGCCAGCTCCTGCACCGGTACCTCGTCCAGCCAGTTCGGGTTGACGTACAGCCGCCACCGGTGGTCGATCGTGCAGGTGGCGACGCCCGTCGTCGGCACCGTGCTCATCGCATACACCGCGACCGCGAGGTACGGCATGTCACCGCAGCCGACCCGCTGCCCCTCCCCCGGCGAGGCCGTCAGCCACAGCTTGGCCGCCGCGAGCTTCTCGGCGCTCACGACGCGGCGGGCAGCAAACCGGCCAACGCCAGCGGCGCCGCGAACGTCCGGATCTCCGGCGGCATCGCCGCGCCGACGGGTCGGAGGCCACCCCGGAGCAGCGCCCGCACGACCGGCACCGCGGCGTCCAGGCCGGCGGACTGCGCAGCCACCGCGCACAGCTGCACAGCTGTTGTCCATCGTTCCGGGGACGGTGCGCCGGCGACGGCCGCCAATAGCGACTGCAACACCACATGCACGCGGTCGGGCCGCATCCCGGTGAAGCGGGCGCTCGCCGGGTCGGCGAGCAGTTCCTCGGGGTCGGGCAGGTCCTGCGCGGCGGTCCACGCCAGGAACTCGTGCCCGGTGGCGTCGCCGATGCAGCCGAACACAAGCAGCCGCGCCACGTCCCTGGAGGCGCCGACCGACCGGGCCAGCGCCAGGAGGCGGCTGGCGTACTCCCAGGTCCTCGGGGTCGGGAAGGCTCGCCCGCGACCGGCCGCGTCCTTCGGCAACGCGGACAGCTGGGTCTGCCGCGCCCGCAGATAACCGGCGACCAGCACCCGGGTGGCGCGAAGCTCGGCTTCGTAAGCCGCCCCGCAGTCGAACAGCGACAGCGACGGCCACTGCCCGGTCACCAGGCCCTCGGTGTAGACGTCGAGTGGCAGGTGCCAGTCCAGATGACAGAAGCGGTTCGCGGTAGGTGCGGCGAGCTCCCAGCCACCGACGGCCACGTCGGCCGGGTTGGCGGCGGCCCCGAACGCGACCGTCTGCGGCAGCTGGAGCGAACCCACCTCGCCGTGGGTCAGCGGTCGTAGGGCCGCGGCCTGGACGGCGGGCGACGCCGTCGTCCACTCGTCGAAGAAGGCAAGGCCGGGGCCGTCGTACGCGGCAAGACGTTGCGCCCACGAGGGTGGCGCAAGCGTGACGCTGCCGTCTCCGGCGACCACGGGCAGACCGGCGAAATCGCTCGGCTCGTGGTGACTGACGATCAGCGTCTCGACCAACCACCCGGCATCCGCCGCCGACTCGACCACCGCCGTCTTGCCCTCCCCCGGCAACCCCCACAGCAGGAACGGCACTCGTGCCGCGATGCAGATGCCGAGGGCCTGCAGCTGGAAGTCGTAGTCGGAGCGAGTGCGCATGGTTCTCCTCGTGCGGGTCAGAGCCGGTCGGTCGGATGGGAAGCCGGGATCACATGGGGCGAGAGCGGTGCAGCGTTCGGGCGAGAGCTAGCGGATCGCTGCGACCGGCGCGCGCGCAGGCGAGGGCCTCGGGAACGTTGCCCCACACCGTCAGCAGTTCGGCGGCATCAAGGTCGGCAAGCTCGATGCCGGCAGACGCGGCCTCCTTCACCAGCCGCCGCAGCGCCGCAGCACTGAGCCGGAGGTCGGCCACCCCCGTGGCGTGCAGGGCCATCAGCCGGGAAACCTCCGGCTGCAGTCCCGCCGACGTCCAACTCAGCAGCAGGACGGCGGCGTGCGCCGGCGTCCGCCCGAGGACCTCGCCGAACTGCTGCACCTCCGACGGCGCATACCGCTGGTCACTCAGGGACAGCAGCACGCTGCGCGGGACACCTAGACGCAGCCAGTCCCCCCGATCGACCGGGTGAAGCCGGTCATGCTTCGTCTCGCTCCACGCCAACCACGTGAGAGTCTCCGGGTCCGGCTCCGGCCGGTCAGCGAAAGAGCCGGAGTGCGCGACCCAAGCAAGGTCCGGTCGGCGGGTCACCGCCCCCAGGTAGAACTCGACCGGCAAGCGGCTGCGGCAGCCCGCCAGCGCGTCGTGGACGTCAACGACAACCTCCGGCGCGATCCCGCACGCCCACAGCAGGGTCGCCCCACCGCGACCGGCCACTCGACCTTCTGCTGTTGCCGCTCGGAGCGCATCCAGCGGAGCACCCCCGTCCGGCCAACCGAAGGCCGTACTCAACGCGGCGGTGAACGGGCGGAGCAACCGGGGTTGGGTACCGAACCGCCGGGCCAGATGGGGAACGGAACGCGCATGCTCGGCCGCGTCCGCAGCCCGCAGCCACCCCTGCCCGCAACAGTCCAGGCGCTCACGCAGGTGCCACCGAGACTGCTTGTCCCGGCGCAGATGCGGGAGCTCCACCCGTCGCTGAAGAGCGAGCCAGTCCAGCACAGCCGGCACCGCCCGATCAGCCACCTCGAGGCAGCTGAGGTAACCGCCCAAGGCGACACCGATACGCTCCGCCTCCAAGTCGTGCGGCGTCCGAAGCGAGCCGTCCGCCTGCAGGACGACGTCGTGCATCGCACCCTCGAAGCCGCCGTACACGGACGTACAGACCAGTCGCACACGGACGTCGACGCCCACCCGCCCGTTGGTAGCAAGAGATGCAGATCTGGTCGGAACAGGACACATCGCCGCACCTCCCCGAACAGGCGTTCGAGAAGCAGTTCTAACCGCGATGCTCCTGTGATCGCCAGGGGCTACCGGGGTGTCGCCACGCCACGGTTGGCAAGACGGCAGCTGAGAGCGGCAGCACGTGCCGAGTACTTCAGCGAATCCGCCAACTGAGCGGCGAATCGCCCCAGCCTCGTCACACTTCCAGCGACAAGGCCAGCAGTAGTCGGCCGTGTGTGAGGGCACCAGATCATCGGACTCTGTGGGTTCACGATGGGAACGGACGTGCAGAACAAGGGCGTCAGAGTCCGACACCGCCTAGCACGTCAGATGCACCCTGACCTGCTCGTTCACGCTTTTCCGGGGTCATCCGTCACCTCGCGATCTGGCGTCCGCTCTTAATCCGCGGGTTGGGGGTTCATGTCCCTCGCGGCGCACCCGGATTGACCTGCAGGAATGCACGCTATCGCGGCCACTGCTGGGTTGTGTGAGACCGAATGTGGGTCCACGTCGGTCCCACCGGCAACGCGGGTGGGGGGCCGGATGTGCCGCCGCCGCAGGTCAGCGGGCGGATCCCGGCGGCTGGGTGCCGGCCTGGCGGAGGAGTGTTGCGACGCCTTCGGCGGCGGCCCGGCCGACTTCGGGTAGCACGCTGGTGTAGGTGTCGGCGGTCAGCACGATGCTGGCATGTCCGAGCAGGTCCTGCACCACCTTCAGGTCCGCCCCGGCGGCGAGGTCGAGTGAGGCGGCGCCGTACCGCAGGTCGTGCAGCCGGACCGGCGGCAGCCCGGTCTCGGCGGCGATCCGGCGGACGGCGGCGGTGAGCCGTTCCGGTCGGATCGGCCCCCCGGCCCGGCCGGCACGACGTATCCGCCGGGCCGCAATGCCTGATTCGTTCGGTACGCGCGGAGCACGGCGACAGAGTCGGCGTCGAGCGCGACCGCCCGCCGGCTGGCGGCGCTTCTCGGCGGCCCGGTCACGAGCTGACCGCCGACTTCGACTACCTGCTTGTCGATCGTCAGGGTGCTCCGGTCGAGGTCGACCGCGTCCCAAGTAAGCCCGAAGGCTTCGCCGCGGCGCAGGCCGCGGGACGGTGACGAGATACAGCAGCGGTAGGGCGGGTCGGTCCGGGCTGCGCCGAGGAACCGGGCGGTCTGCCCGGTGGTCCAGACCGCCACCGCCGGCCGGGTGCCGTCGGCCTGCCAGGCCGCGACTCTGCCGTCGGTCCAGACCTGCGGATGGGAAGTCTGGCGGGGCGGCAGCGCGACCTGATGCACCGGGCTGCTTGCGATCACGGTGACCGGTTCCCTGCCGTCCTGTCATTGCCAGTACCAGGGACAGCACGGGGCCAGCCAGCTCTGGTCCGCTTCCGGTCGTCCAATCGGTGTCGGTGGCCCGCAGCCGCACTCCGGCGATGCGTTGCTTGGCGCCGATGAACAGGTTCGGGCCTTTGTAGAAGTCGGCGACCCGAGTCAGGTCTCCCATCGGGTAGCTGTGGACGATGCCGAGCGGGCGGCGGATCTCCTCGCCGTGGACGACGGCCTCGCCGAACCAGGAGACGGTCGGACCGGGCGGGGAGCTGGTGGCGCGGAGATGGTTGCGGAACTCGGCCAGCGTGTCGGCTGGCGTCCCGGCGGTTTCGCGGCTGGCGTCCCGGCGGTTTCGCGGGCGACCTCGGTGTGATTCAGCAGCGACGTGCTCGTCGTCGTGATCGCACGTTGTACCGTCAGCCCGATCCAGCTGCCCCGCGTTCGGACGCGTTCCCTGGCATAGTCCATCCCGGCTGGATGCCGACAGGCTCGCCAAGGGTTCGTTCGGGCCGCTGATGACCACAGCGCACCGGCAAGATGTGAGGCGGTGCCATGCCGACGATGCGGCTGGACACCGACTATCTGGTCCTCGGTGCGGGCGCGATGAGTCTTGCGTTCGTCGACGTGATCCTCGCGGAGGACCCCAGCGCCTGCTTGGTGATGGTCGATCGGCGCGACAGCCCAGGGGGCCACTGGAACGACGCCTACCCATTCGTGAGACTGCATCAGCCGGCGGCGTTCTACGGGTTGAACTCCAAGTATCTGGGTGAGGGCGGTGCGGACCTCGCCTCCGGCCCCGAAGTCGTCGCCTACTACAAGCGTGCAATGAGCCAGTTCCTGGCCACCGGCCGCGTGCAGTTCCTTTCGATGTGCGAGTACCAAGGCGGCGGCCGTGTGGTCTCTGTCGTGAACGAGGATCGCGTCGTCGAGGTCACCGCTCGCCGCCGGGTCGTGGATGGCACATACATGACTGTGGAGGTGCCTTTCCTGCGCCCTCCGCCGTACGCGGTCAACCCCGACGTCCGCGTGATCCCGCCGAACGGCTTGCCACACGTCGACCGGCCGTGGAAACGCTTCGTGGTCGTCGGCGCGGGCAAAACGGGGATCGACGCGATCCTGTTCCTGCTGGACGCCGGCGTCGCCCCCGAGCGGATTCAGTGGATCGTCTCGAACGAAGCCTGGCTGTGGAACCGCGCGACGGTACAACCGGGCGTCGTGCTGAAGACGATGACGTCAATGGTCGAGAACCTCGTTGACGCTGTGGACATCGACGACGTTTTCCGGCGGCTCGAACGGGAGGGCATCGTCTTCCGCATCGACACCGCCACTGTGCCGTCGAAATGGCGTTGTGCCACGATCAACGAGAAAGAGTTGGTCGCACTCCGGCAGGTCGGGAACGTGGTTCGACTGGGCCGGGTGGTGCGCATCGGCGCCAGCGAAATCCAGCTCGAAGCCGGGACGGTCGACGCCGTCGAGGACAGCCTGTTCATCGACTGCTCGGCTAACGGCTTGGGCAGGTTCGAGGCAAAGCCACTGTTCTCCGAGGGACGCATCATCTTGCAGTCGGTCTTCATGTGCCAACAAACGTTCAGCGCGGCGTTGATCGCCCACCTCGAGCTGTTGGACATCAACGACGAGAAGCGCAATCGCGTCTGCACCGCGGCGCCACACCCGGAGGCCAAGCAGGATCTGCCCTCATCCCTGCTGATCAGTTCTCAGAACATGATCAACCTGCAGGCCCACATGCCCCTATGGCTGCGTCGCAGCCGACTGAACCCCATGCACCACAGCCCCATTCTTCGGTACCTGCTCGGCGCGACGAAGCTTGCGTTACTTCAGCGCAAGGCCATTGCCTCCATGAACCGGATGCAGCCCGAGCTGCGCAGTAGAGCACGGCGACGACCCCGGAAGTACGCGCGTCGATGAGCTCCGGTCCGCAGAGCGACTCAAGGTCGCGACGCTGGTCCGCCGCTGCTCGGCGATCAGCCCGGTGCACCAGGCCGCCGGCCACTCCTCCCCCACCGCGAGCCCCCTGGTCCGCACCACGCTGGCCGGCATCCGCCGCCTGCACGGCGTCAGCCAAGCATCCAAGGACCCGCTGGTCGCCCACCAGCTCCGCCGACGCCCTGCCGCGGGAGCCGGCGAAGGCACTGCTCGCCGCCGGGGACCTTACTGGTGTTGTTCAACTTGGCCAGTGAAACGATCGTGTCCGTCAGCTTGCCGCTTCCGTTGAGTGGGCGACCCGCAGACAGCAGAGCTGCGTACCGACGAGCTTCCTGCGGCATGTCGACGAGACGTCGACTACACGAGCTGGAACTCCACGAGGCGCTTGCCGAACTGTCGGCGTTCCTTGGCGTAGGTCAGCGCCGCGTCGTAGGCGGCGACGGCATGACCGAGGGCACTGAACGCACACTGGCTCCTGGTCCCGGCGAGCTGTGCGTGCCGAAGTCGTCATCCGGGGTCATGACGCGATCCTTGAGAAGCTGGATCCGTCCTCCGCTATGTCTGCCACCTGCAACCGCTTCGACGAGCCGGCACCGACATCGGCCGTCGACGGGACGGGGCTGGTGGCGGCTCAGGCCTGTGCGGACGGAAAGCGGGGAGCGCGCTTCTCGCGCAGGGCGGTGTAGCCCTCGGTGACGTCAGGGCCGAGGAAGGTCAGCATCTCGTAGGCGGCGGACTGGTCGAAGATCGGTCCCGCGGTGCGCAGCCAGTTGTTGAGAGTGCGCTTGGTGAGCCGGATGGCCTGCTGGGCACCTGTCGCCAGGCCGTCGGCGATCCGAAGCGCCTCGTCGAGCACCTGGTCGCGGGGCAACGCCTTCGCGACCATGCCGATGCGTTCGGCCTCCGCTCCGGTGATCATCTCTCCGGTCAACAGGTAGTAGCGCGCCTTGGCCATGCCGGCCAGCAGCGGCCAGAGGATGGCGGCGTGGTCGCCGGCAGCGACCCCCAGCCTGACGTGCCCATCACCGATCTTCGCGTCCTCGGCGACGATGGCGATGTCGGCCAGTAGCGCGGCGACCGTCCCCGCGCCAACGGCGACGCCGTTGACAGCCGAGACGATGGGCTTCTCGCAGTTGATCATGTTGTAGACGAGATCGCTCATCTCGCCCAGCATCCGCGACACCCGGTCGTAGTCGCCGGCCATCCGCTCGACCATCGCCAGATCCCCGCCGGCGGAGAAGGCCCGGCCGGCACCGGTGATGACGGCGACCCGGGTTGAAGGGTCGGCGGCGACGTCACGCCAGACCCGGGCGAGCTCGCCGTGCATCTGCTCGTCGGCGGCGTTGTACTTCTCCGGCCGGTCGATCGTGATGAGCAGGACGCCGTTGTCGCGGCGGGAGAACGTCAGCTGCTGGAAGTCGTCGAAGCTCACCTGGCTCCTCAGGACGTGTGGACCGTCGCGCCCTCGTCGTACCGTCCGCAGGAACAGCGCGGCCGAGACGACGGAGGCAGCCCGGTGGATCTCACGAACAAGGTAGCGGTGGTGACCGGCGCGGCCTCCGGCATAGGACGTGCGATCGCGGTCGCGCTGGCCGGTGCGGGAGCGACCGTGGCGGCGGCCGACGTCAACGCCGAGGGCCTCACGGAGGCGGTGCGGACGATCGGCGACCACGCGACTGGGCACGAGGTCGACCTCTCCTCCGCGTCGGCGATCCTGGCGCTCCGCGACGACGTGATCGCGACCCACGGACCGCCGGACGTGATCGTCAACGCGGCCGGGTTCGACCGGGTCGAACCCTTTCTGGAGAACGACGACGCACTGTGGCAGGCGCTGGTGGCGGTCAACTTCCTCGGACCGGTGCGGCTGTCGCACGCCTTCCTGCAACCCATCATCAGTGCGGCACGTCCGGCAAAGGTTGTGAACATCGCCAGCGACGCCGGTCGCGTGGGCAGCCTTGGGGAGACCGTTTACGCCGGCACGAAAGGCGGCCTGATCGCCTTCACCAAGTCACTCGCGCGGGAGATGGCCCGCTACGAGATCACCGTGAACTGCGTCTGTCCCGGCCCGACCGACACCCCGCTGTTCGCAACGCTGCCCGACAAGGTGAAGGACGGGCTGACCCGAGCGATCCCGTTCCGCCGTCTCGGCACTCCTCAGGAGGTGGCCGACGCCGTGCTGTTCTTCACATCGCAGCACGCGAACTTCATCACCGGGCCGGTCCTGGCCGTCAGCGGCGGCCTGACCATGGCCGGCTGACGGACGCGCTTCTGATGACCAATCCACACCAACGGTGGCGGCAGTGACGTGCCCACCGTTCTGATGCCGACGAGCAACGTCGTGGGCGTAGCGAGGAGAGATGCGAGCACGGTCTGGGCATCCGTGCCCCGTAGTACTCACGCTCGGGCTTCATCGACGCCACACGGCACCGCAAATTAGCGCGTCGGTCGGCCTTTAGCAGCAGAACGGGCGGACTACATAGATCAATAGTTATCTATAACAGCGCTCGGAAGGAGGTGGTCAGCGCACGGTCAGCGTGGCGTACATCCCGGAGTTGTAGTGGTGCGCCACGTTGCATAGCAGCTCGTATCTGCCGGGTTGAAGGCTCAGGGTGGTCCAACCGGTCGCACCGGCGGCGATTCCATCCCCAGCGTCCGCACCACAACTACGAGACGCTTCTCCAAGGTTGCCGGCCTCGTCGACGCGAGCGTCCGGGCCAGCGACACGCAGGCCGGCTTGTTGGTTGGCGTCGAGCGGCAACACGATCAGCTCATGGACGCGGGAGCCGACGTTGTGGACGCGGAACGAGACGGCGCCGGCAGCGACTGATGTCGGCGTCACCAGCAAGCGCATGGGTGTTTCGGTGGCACCCATCATCTGTTGGCCGCCGCCCATCGAGTTGCCCATGTCGATAAGGCTGACGTCGCTGACGGTTCCTGGCAATGCGGGAGCCGTACATGTTGTCGTCGACGATGCGCGATGACCCGTCCGAGTGAAAACACCGGCAGCAGCGCCAACAGCAACAGTTGAACCAGCGGCCAGAACGACAACGACGCTAGCGACGCCAACAACGCTGAGAACGTGGGCCCGGCGCGTCAAGGCGTGTGGAGTAGCTCTCGCGATTTGGCGTACTCAGCTTCGCTGATGTCACCGCGGGCAAGGCGCCGGTCAAGGATCTGCCTGGCGTCATCTTCGGTGGGCGTCTGGCTTCGGCTACGTAGTGAGCGCACTACCGCTACTACCGCGACGGCGATCACGGACCAGAGGACCAACATCATGAGGCCCATCACGACCCAGTTTCCCGCGCTCCAACTGCGGTCCCAGTTCATCATCTCGGCATCTCCCTTCACGTAGGTCTACCCGAAGGTCGCCGCCCGCGAACAGGGGCCTTGGTCCTGGTCGCGTGGGTGTGGCGGAGCATGTGCGTTGCCTCGGGCGGCGGTGATGCGGGCAGCTCGTGCGAGTTGCCGGAGCCGGCGGGTAGCCGCTTCGGGCGGCAGCGGAACCCGGACGACCTTCCCGCCCTTGCCGCGGACTCGGAGGACGCGGTTGCCGTGCTCCTCGCCAAGGTCGTTCAGGTGCGCGCTGGTGGCCTGACACTCGCAGGCCGAGTAGTCCGAGCAGGCAGACCAGCGCGAAGCCGTACGGGTTGGCCGAGGAGCGGGCCGCCGACTGCAGAGCGTCGAACTGCAAATGGGTCGGCCCGAGCGTCGGCGACTGGGGCGGCACGCACGCGGGCGGGCGTAGTCCGCCGGCGAGTGCTCGAGGATGCCGTCGATCACGCAGGTCCGGTAGGAGCCGCCGACCGCGGAGATGCGGCGGCCGACGATTGCCGGGCGAGCCGGCGGACCTCTTGCATCCAGCGGATGGACAGCTCGACGTGGGGCGCGCTCGCCTGTAGCGGCGGCAGCCTTCGCTCTACGCAACAGGCCAGGTAGCCAGCGCAGGTCGCCAGTTCGCGTTAGAAGAGTCGCGGCTTCCGGCCTGTTCGCCCGCTCGGGGTCGCCCGTGCTGATCGCGGGGTCCACGGCGCGGCACGGGAAGGTCGTCTCGCGCAGCTAGCCGGCTCGCGCCGGTGCCGGTCAGCGCCGCAGAGCCGGTGGGGCCGTCACTGAGACGGGGTCATTTCGGGGGGGTTGCACAATGCCTGCCGATGGCGCACGGTGCGCTCCGCTTCGAACTACGGCCGGACCGCGGTAGCAGCGAGCGAGCGCTGACCCGGCCGGCGGACCCGGTGCGGGATTCGGACGGAGGCCACGGATGCTGCTACGTCCGCCCGATCAAGCCAGCGCATCAGGCAGGACGACTTCGATCGGAACCTCGGTTTTGCTGTCCCGCCCGGTGCTCTGGGGTGTGATCTGGGGCTTCATCAACGCCGCGGCGCCGGTCATCGTCTGGTGGCTGCCGGCCGCGACCGTGCTGGCGATGACGATCCCCTTGATCGCCGCGGTCTACATCGGCTTCGCGGTCTCCGATGGACGACCCAAGGTCATCGCCGTCGAGACCTGCGTGGCCGGCGCGTTCTTCATCCTGGCCGCCTTCGCGGTGAACAGCGTGTGGCTGCTGCCCGTGCTGTTCATCGGCCACGGCGGCAAAGACCTGTGGCAGCACCGAACCCAGTTCGTCCGCGGCAGCCGTTGGTGGCCGCCGTTCTGCGCAACCGTCGACTTCGTGGTCGCCGCCGTGCTGTTCGTGGAAATCGCCGCGGGCGTGCAGCTGCACGGCTAGCCTCCGCGCCGCTGGTCGTCCCCTACGGAAGTGGTGATCGAGCGTGACAAGCAACCCACCAACAGCGGCCGCGGCGCCGGCCTCGTCCGGAACCACGGACGGGGTCGTCTACGACGTCGTGGTGATCGGCGGCGGCCAGGCCGGCCTGGCCCTGTCCTGGCATCTGGACCGGCAGGGGCTGCGGTTCTTGATCCTCGACGCCGGCGCCGAGGTGGGCCACGTGTGGCGGTGCCGGTGGGACTCGCTGCGGCTGTTCACCCCGACGCAGTACGACTCGCTGCCGGGGCTGGCCTTCCCTGGCCGGTACGACACCTATCCGGACAAGAACGACGTCGCCGACTACCTGCGCAGCTACGTCGACCGGTTCGCCCTCCCGCTCCAGCTGAACACGAGAGTCACCGGCCTCACCCGCTCGGGCGACCTGTTCGAGGTGCAGGCCGGAGACCAGACGTACCGGGCCAGCCAGGTGGTGGTCGCGACGGGCCCGTTCCAGACCCCGTCCGTCCCTGCGGTCGCGGCCCGGCTGGACTCGTCGGTGGCCCAGCTGCACAGCGCGCTGTACCGCAACCCGCAGAGCCTGCCGAACGGGCCGGTCCTGGTCGTCGGCGGCGGCAACTCCGGACTGCAGATCGCCGAGGAGCTGATCGCCGACCGCCCGGTGGACGTCGCCATCGGCACTACGGTGCGAGCGATGCCGCAGCGGTTCCTCGGCCGGGACCTGTTCTGGTGGGGCACCAAGCTGAACGTGGTGACCGCACCGGCAGAGTCCCGCATCGGTCGCCGGCTGCGCGCGGGTGGTGAGACGCTCGTCGGGACCAGCCCCCGCCGCGCCGCCCGGGCCGGGATCCGGCTGCGGCCCCGCGTCACCGAAGTCGACGGCGCGACGGTCCGCTTCGCGGACGGCGCCGCCGCCGAACCCGCGGCCGTCATCTGGGCCACCGGCTACCACTCGGACTACGGCTGGATCCGGGTCGAGGGGGCGCTGGCCAACGGCGAGCCGGCGCACCGCCGCGGCGTCACCCAGATCCCGGGGCTGTACTTCCTCGGCCTGCCGTGGCAGCACAGCCGCGGTTCGGCCCTGCTCGGCTTCGTCGCCGACGACGCCGCCCACCTCGCCGATCAGATCGCACGTCGCGCGCTCATCCCGTCCCAAGGAGCTTGACCATGACCGACGTCGAGATTTCCGACCAGTTCTCCACCGACACCACCGGGCTGCCGGCCGCGACCGAGACCTCGATCGTCGAACTGGCCGACGGCGACACCTTCCACCTCACGATCGCTCCGGTGGTGAAGCACATCGGCGGCAGCCCGGTGCGCATGCTCGCCTACAACGGATCTATCCCCGGCCCCACGCTGCGGGTCCGGCAGGGCTCACAGATCCACGTGCACGTCGTCAACCACACCGAGATGGAGACGACGGTGCACTGGCACGGCCTCCGGCTCGAGAACCGGTTCGACGGCGTCCCGCACGAGACCCAGGTCCCGATCCCCGTGGGCGGCGAGTTCTCCTACACCCTGCAGTTCCCCGACGCCGGGCTGTACTGGTACCACCCGCACGTCCGCGAGGACTACGGCCTCGAGATGGGGCTGTACGCCAACATCCTGGTCGACCCCGTAGACGAGGACTACTGGCCGACGGTCGACCGCGAGGCGCTCGTCACCGTCGACGACCTCCTGCTCGAGGACGGCAAGGTCGCCCCGTTCAGCCGCAGCCACGTGACCTACACCGCCATGGGCCGCTTCGGCAACATCCTGCTCGCGTCCGGACAGACAGACCTGACGCTCGACGCCCGGGTCGGGGAAGTGCTCCGCCTGTACCTGACGAACACCGCGAACACCCGCGTCTTCAACGTGCAGGTCCCCGGCCTGCGGATGAAGCGCGTCGGCGGCGACAGCGGGCGGTACGAGCACGAGGAGTGGGTCGACCAGGTACTACTCGCCCCCTCCGAACGGGCCGTGATCGACGTTCTGCCGAAGCAGCCCGGCGAGCTGACGCTGCTGCACGGCACGCCGGACCGGACCTACCAGCTGGCGACGATCGCGGTGCGCGACGACGACGGCCGATCGGCCGCCGCCGGCGCGTTCGACCGGCTGCGCACGAACCCGGACCTGCGGGCCGAGCGGACCCGGATCGTCCCCTACCTGGAGGCCGAGCCGGACAAGATCCTGGCCTTCGTCGCCCAGATGGACATGGGTGAACCCGCTGGCGACGGACCGGTCAGCTATGCCTGCCCGATGCATCCCGAGGTGGTCAGCGACGAGCCCGGCCGCTGCCCGAAGTGCGGCATGAAGCTCCTGGCCCAAGCCGCCCCCGCGGCCTACGTCTGCCCGATGCACCCGCACATCACCGATGACCACCCCAGCAAGTGCTCGGAGTGCGGCATGAAGCTCGTCGCCGCCGCCCTGGTCACCGGTGCCGGCGACCACCACATGCCCGAGCAGCGAGCCGGCGAGCACGACGCCCACCAGCACGAGCATGCGCACGGCTCCGGCACCGGTGAGGGCATCGAGTGGGAAGACGACATGGTCGAGGTCAACCGGCTCACCACGCCCGACAACATGAGTTGGCAGCTCGTCGACCACTCCGACGGCGCCGTGAACCACCACATCGACTGGCGATTCCGGGTCGGCGACCAGGTGAAGATCCGGCTGGTCAACGAGATGGACTCCGATCACCCGATGCACCACCCGTTCCACATCCATGGTGCGGGGCGGTTCCTCGTGCTGACCAGGAACGGCGAGGTGGAATCGAACCTGGTTTGGAAGGACACCGTGCTCGTCCGGACCGGCGAGATGGTGGACGTCCTGCTCGACGTCTCGAACCCCGGTCTGTGGATGGCGCACTGCCACATCGCCGAACACGCACAGAGCGGAATGATGTTCAGCTTCACAGTCGACCGATGACGACGCCCCAGGGCGAAACACGAGCCGAAACTCGACCGACAAGGCCGGTGATCCTCGTTGACGCTGCTCCCGACGAGGCGACGCTGCGGGACCAGCTGATCAGCCGCTACCGGACCGACTACGAGCTCCTGTTTGCCGAGGCGGCTGCCGCGCTCGCGGTGCTGGACGAGCTCGCCCAAGCTGGCCGGACGGTGGCTCTCGTTCTCGTCTCTCGAAGCCCGCACGTCCGAAGCGCCTTGGCGGCTGTTCGCCGCCTGCATCCGCATGCCCGCCGGGGGCTGCTCGTCGCGTGGAATGAGCAACGGGCGGCTCGGGAGGAGATGAACGAGATCATCTCTCGTGGGCAGGCAGATTGCTGGGTGCGGCGCCCGCTGTCGTCCCCGGACGAGCGCTTCCACCGCGATCTCGTCGAACTGCTCGACGAGTGGTGGCGGCTGCGGGGCACCCCGTTCGAGGCGATCACGGTCATCGGGCAGCGCCAGTCGGCCCGGGCACATGAGATCTGCGACCTGCTCCAGCGGCACGACTTCCCCTACGGCTCCTACGACGCGGACTCCGTAGCAGGCACGGAGGCGCTCGCCCGCGCCGGCGTCAGCGCCGAGCGGCTTCCCGTCGTCGTGCTCCACGACGGGACGGTGCTCGTTGACCCGACCAACGTCGACGCGGCGAACGCTCTCGGCGCCCGCACCAGACCACGTGATGGCGTCTACGACGTAGTGATCGTCGGCGCCGGCCCCGCTGGCCTCGCCGCCGCCGTCTCCGCCGGATCGGAGGGCCTCCGCACGGCGCTGATCGAACGGCAGTCGATGGGCGGGCAGGCGGGCACCAGCTCGCTGATCCGGAACTACCTCGGCTTCCCCCGCGGGATCAGCGGCGCTGAGCTCGCCGCGCGAGCGCTCGACCAGGCCATCCTGTTCGGCACCGACATGGTCTACGGCGGCGACGTGACCGGCCTGTCGCTCGACGGGGACCTGCGCACCCTTCGCCTCGCCGACGGCACGGACATCAGCGCCCGCTCGGTCATCGTCGCCACCGGCGTCGCCTACCGACAGCTCGACAACCCGCAACTGCGAGCCTTTCAGGGCACCGGAGTCTTCTACGGCGCCGCGATGTCCGAGGCCCGGGCGCTCACCGGCGAGCGCGTCTATGTCGTCGGCGGCGGCAACTCCGCCGGACAGGCCGCACTACACCTGGCCAAGTTCGCGAAGCACGTGACGATCGCCGTGCGCTCCAACTCCCTCGCGCACAGCATGTCCGACTACCTGATCCAGGACATCGCGCGGAGCCCGAACGTCAACGTCCGTTACGGCGTCGAAGTCGCCGGCGCGCGGGGCGACGGCTGGCTCGAGCACCTCACCTTGCGGCGCACCATCGACGGACGGGACGAGACGGTCGAGGCTGCCGGGCTGTTCGTGCTGATCGGTGCCCGGCCGTACACCGCCTGGCTGCCCGACTCGGTCCACCGAGACGAGCACGGCTTCCTGATCACGGGCCCGGCCTGCACCTGCGGCTCCTGCCCCACCGGCGACCGGCGGCTGTTCGAGACCAGCCTGCCCGGTGTGTTTGCCGTCGGAGACGTTCGGCACCAAGCCGTCAAGCGAGTCGCCTCAGCGGTAGGAGAAGGCTCCGTTGCGATCCGGTTGGTGCACGAGTACCTGACGCGCAGGCCCACAACACCGCTGGAAGCCGGCCGTTCCCTGAGTTCGGGCCTGCTGTGACGGGATCACGCGGGCATCAGACGGTGATGACGATGCGCCCGTCGACGTCTCCCCCCTCGAACTCGGCGACGGCCACCGCGCCGTCGGCGAGCGGGAACGTCTTCCCTACCACCGGCCTGACCTTCCCGGCGGCGACGAGCCGGTTCATCGTCTCGAGGTCGCGGGCGTTCTCCCGCACGACGAATGCGCGAAGCTTCTGGGGCACGAAGGCCGACAGGATGTTCGCCCACAGCTGGCGCTGGATGCCCCCAATCCAGCGGTCGCCTTCGCCCCCGACGATGACGAGCGTTCCGGTCCGGGTGAGCGCGCGGCGCAGCCGCGACACGGGTGCGCGGCCGCCGATGTCGAGGATCAGGTCGAAGCGGCGAGAGCCGTCGGCGAAGTCCTCGCGGGTGTAGTCGATGACGTCGGTCCCGCCGAGTGAACGGACCACGTCCGCGTGGGCGCCGCGACACACCCCGGTCACCGTCGCGCCAAACGCGACACCGAGCTGGACGGCAATCGTCCCGACCGCCCCAGACGCCCCGACAACCAGCACCCGCTGCCCGGCCTGGACATGGCCGTGGTCGCGTAGCGCTTGCAGCGCGACGAACGTCGGGTAAGGCAGGACGGCGGCCTGCTCGAACGTCAGTTGCGGCGGCTTGTGCGCGAGCGTGCCGGTGGGCGCGACGGCATACTCGGCGAACGTGCCGCGACTAACCCCGTACACCTCGTCGCCGCGCGCGAACCCGCTCACGGCGGACCCCACGGTGTCAACGACGCCGGCGAAGTTCGTCCCGGGCACTGCCACGCTCGGCGCGCGCAAGCCGAAGCCAAGGATCCGCATCAGGTACGGCTGGCCCGTCATGAAGTGCCAGGCGCCGCGGTCCATCCCAGCCGCGACGACGCGCACCACAACTTCCCCGTCACCCGGTACCGGCTGGTCGACGTCGCGGAACGCGAGCACGTCCGCGGAGCCGTAGCGATCTTGGGTGAGTGCCTTCATTTCGGCCTCCGCGGGACACGACGCTGCCGGCCCGACCGCCGTCGGCGCGTCTGGACTCGGGCACGCGCGCCGGCGGACCGGTTCTGGATGTCTAACACCCACGGCGCTCGCCCGGTAGGCCGAAGGTCGGTTACCCGCACACGACGCAATGCGGCGGAAGTGCGAGAAGCCGCCGGCCGACCAGGCCCAGCCTCGGCAACCAGGCTCCGTCGCGCAGAGCCCAAGAACGCCGGCCCCGGAGCGCCCGGTAGCGGCACTTCGCGGACGCTCCGGTGCCCTGTGACGAGGCGCGACGGACGTCGATCACCGACATATCTGCACTTCTGCGCGGGCACCTCCGTGACCAAGGGCATGCTGCGGATGGCGAGGTGCGAGCATGATCGAATGGCCGATCGTCTGGGTCTCGTGAGTCGCGATGTTCCAAACCTCGTCAAGGTGACGGACAACCCGGCGATCAGTCACGGTCGGATTACGACGCGTCTCGACATGCCCGACCGCCCGCACCAGCGACCCGGACTCGACTGGTGGTCAGGGTCACCAGCGGCGCCCCCGGTCCGCATCTCGGCGGGTGCGCCGACGGTTCGGGTCGGCGGCCCTGGCTCGCGATGGGCTGACCGACGACGCACGGATCAGGCCCCCCGGTAGCGCGCCCGTCCGCGAACCGGTGATGCGCGGGCGGTCTTTTACGGACCGTGACGAACGGCCGGTCAGGCGTCGGCGTTGGCCGGGAACTCGACCGGGCCGCCCTGGGCCGGCAGCTCGACCGGCGATCGGAGGCCGACGATCGCCACCTGCGTCTCGGTGACCCGCTCAACTGTGCCGCCCCGCCGCCCCACGGACGCGCGCAGCCGCTCGGCCCGGTCCCGGCTCGCCGCGAACTCCGCCTCGGTCGCGTAGGCCACGGTCACGACGGCCAGCCCCGTCGTCCGGTTCGCCAGCAGCGTCACCAGGGTCACGCCCGGGAACTCGAGAATGCTCGGCAGGAAGCTGTCCTTGAAGCCCGCGAGACTCTCCTCGAGACGGTCGACTGGATGCCGGATCTCCACCGCCCGGGTCCACTGGCCGACGAAGCCCGGTGCGCTCTGCGAGATCAGTACCGGTTCGAACAGCTCGATCCGCGGCTCGCCCGCACCCAACCGGCGCAGCGCCTCGGCCCGCAGCGACGCAATACTCTCGTCGCTCGCCTGCTGCGCGGCCTGGTCCCGCCATGCGGTGCTGACGGCGACCTCGCCCGTGGCCCGGCCCACCCACGCCCCGAGCCCGTAGCTGCCGGGCATCCGGTCGACCGCCGGCTGGACCTCGTCCCGGATGAACGCGACCCCCTCATCGAGCTTGGCCGGGTCTGCAGTGGCGATGACTGTGCGGACGATCATGGTCTCCTCCTCTGTCGGCGAACGCGGAGCATCCTCGGATTAGAGCTTGCTGACAAGCCGCACGGGTTCCGCGTGCATGCGCTGCCTGACGGGACCGTCGCCGGACGAGCATCGGCCCGTGTCCCCAGGTAGATCGACTGCAGGAACTGCTGCGCGAGGGCGCCGCACGGCCGGTGCGGTCCCGGGCGTCGTCGGTTGGCTCGCTGCTCGGCCAGCTCTCCGGCGCCCGCGCTACGACTCTCGACGGATCGATCGCCGGCCTATCGGCACTTCGCGGACGCCCCGGACCCGCGCGCCGAGTCGCGACGGACGTCGATCACCGGCATATCTGTACTTCTGTGCGCTTCGACGGCGACCGGGAACGTCGGATCAGCGGCGTCATCGGACGGTGGGCGCTGCCGGGTGGATCTCGTTCGTGCTGGCACTGGGGACTCGCGTACGTGATGAGAGTCAGGATGCCGGAACCAGCGCCGCTTACCGATCCTCAACGGTCGTTGCGGAGTGGACCGTTCTGCCGTTCGAAACGATCTTGGCGCGGTACTGTCTCCCGGGAGCAACTTGCGTCAGCGACAGGGGACAGGCATGTGGGCACAGCTCATCACAACCCATCTCAGGCAGGGCAAGGACGACGGACTCGCTCTGTTGGCGGAGCAGTTGCGGGCGACCGAACAGTCGGGATCGGGCCTCGTGCACTCGACCATGACCCGGGATCAGAAAGATCCGAGCAAGGTCTACATGTTCGTCGTGTTCGAGAGTGAAGAAAAGGCACGTGTACGTGAGAACGACGAGCGGCGCCGAGAGGGACTGACAGCCGCCCGAGCAACGATGTCCGACATCTTCGAAAGCGCCCCCGAGTTCGTCGATCTGACAGTCGTGGCCGACTGGACGTAGGCAATCTCCAGCTCCGCGGCCGCAGGGCCCAGCACAGCTTGCGCCTCGACCGCTAGTGGGCGAGCGACCTTCGGCAAGGCCTTGCGACCGCGCATCCGCGCATAGCGCCGGCTATCGGGCGGGTGCTGGTTCGTGGCCTTGGCCGCGAACCAGCCCTGCTTCGGGCCACCGAACGCCATGCGGGACCCCGGCCTCGTCGCACTTCCAGCGACAAGGCCAGCAGTAGCGGAACCTGTCAAGCCGGTTGAGACAAGATCGCGTTACGGGTTCTGTATGAGGGCCTCCGGGCTTGGTTGGTTGATCCAGGCGGCGGTCGGCAGCTTCGGAGGCTGGGGCGGTCGGGTGAATCGGGTCGGGTTGGTCCGGTAGGCGGCGGTGAGCGTGACGGCGCGCTGGGCCCGGATCTCGGCGGCGGTGTCGTGGTGGACCGAGGCGGGGGTGTGCTGCCCGAGCGCGGTGTGCCGGTGCTCGTGGTTGTAGTAGGCGAAGAACTGGCGGCAGAAGCTGCGGGCGTCCTGGATCGAGCCGAACCGGCCGGGCCAGGCGGGGCAGTACTTCAGGGTCTTGAACGCGGCTTCGGAGTAGGGGTTGTCGTTGGAGACGTGCGGCCGGCTGTGGCTACGGTCGACGCCGAGGTCGACGAGTAGCTGCGCGACCGGCTTGGACGTCATGGACGTGCCGCGGTCGGCGTGGATCGCCTTCGGTGCGACGCCGCCGTTGGCGGCGATGGCGTCGGCGATGAACTGTTTGGCGAGCTCGGCGGTCTCGGTCGGGGCGACGATCCAGTGGATGACGTGCCGACTGTAGATGTCGATCATGACGTAGAGGTCGAACCACTGCCCCCGGCCCGGCCCTGGAAGCTTGGTGATGTCCCAACTCCAAACCTCGTTCGGTTGGTTCGCCATCAGCTCGGGCCTGGCCCGGGGTGGATGGGTCGCCTGGTTGCGACGGTCGCGGGACTCGCCCTGTTCCCGCAGGATCCGGTGCATCGTGGACTGGGAAGCGAGGTAGGTCCCTTCGTCCAGCAGCGTCGCCCAGACCTGCGCCACCGACCGGTCGGCATGCTCCGGGCAGTGGAAAACGTCCAGGACCTGCTGCCGTTCGGCGTCGGTGAGCTTGTTCGCCGGTTCTGGCCGGGCCTCCGGCGTCCGTTCCGGCTTGGGCTGCTGATGCCGGTAGTGGGTGGCCCGGGACTTGCCGAGCAGCGCACAGGCACGGTTGGTCGAGCTCAACGGCGCGAGCTCGACGAACGCCTCGTCGACTATCTGCTCGACGGCGGGTCGGTGTCCGCGCTCTCGGAGAGCAGCTCCAAGAGCGCTCTGATATGCGGGTCATCGACATCCCACACTCGGGCTGCCGGACGGGTCATGCTGCCGGCGCCTTCAGGGAGGACCCGTGGTCAGTAGTTGGACGCCGTGCTTGACCGGCACCAGCTCCAGTGCAGCGGGGAACCACGTTGCCGTACGGCTTGGTCATGAGCTTCTGGATGACTACCTCGAGTTCGTTGCGGCCCGAGCCCGGAGGAACACGGTGCTCGCGGTCGCTTTCGATCTGAAGGTGGTCTTCTCCGTCATCGGGAAGGACCCGGCGGCGGTGACGACGACGGATGTGCTCGGGTTCATTCAGGCTCAGCGTGAGCCGCGGCGGGTGAACGTCGTCCGGCTCGAGGACGGCGAGTCCGGCTTGTCGGCCCGGACGATCAAGCGCCGGCTCGCGACGCTGTCGGGGTTCTACTCCTATCTGCTCGCTCGCGGCGACACGGCGGTGGTGACGAGTCCGGTGCCGCGGGGGTTGGCGACCCGCCGGGCGGGACCGGCGGGTCGGATGGTCCCGCTGATCCGGGCACCGCGGACGTTGCCGCGGGTGCTGGAACCTGCCGAGGTCGACGCGTTGACCTCGGCGCTGCGGACCGCCCGGGACCGGGCGATGGTCGCGGCGATGCTGCTCGCGGGGCTGCGCCGCTGCGAGGTCCTCGGCCTCCGCCTGGGCGACCTCAATCCCGGGCAACGTCGGCTGTTCGTCGCCGACGGCAAGGGCGGCCATCAGCGGGTGGTGCCGGTCTCGGATGGGTTCTTTACCGAGGCCGCTGCCTATCTGGCTGGGGAACGGCCGGCCGAGGCCGACACCGACCGGCTGTTCGTGGTGCTCAAGGGACCGCACCGGGGCCGGCCGCTGAGCCCGGCCGGAGTCGACGAGATCCTCGGAGGGGCTCGGCGCCGGGGCGGATTGGCACACGCGACCTGCCACGAGCTGCGCCACACCTGCCTGACCCGGCTCCGCGAGGCCGGGATGGCGCTGGAGGCCGTGCAAGCCCAGGCGGGGCATCGCTCGATCGAGTCGACCCGGATCTACCTGCATCTCTCTGCAGGCTGG
>DATITC010000110.1:0-35713 GCA_035468175.1 Frankiaceae bacterium
CGGTGGCTGTGAAGGTTCCTCCATCGAACCGATGCGTGATCCACACCGGACCACGCCCACCGCAAGGACCCCGTCATGTTGATTCTTCAGGGCACCCAGCCGATCTCGGGCACGTCGTTCGCACGCCTCGCCGCGGAACTCGGCCTCACCACCGCCGCTCAGTCCCACCCGAAGCGGATCGTCCCAGCCCAGCCGACTCGCCGTCGCGGCCGGATCGAGGTCACCGCCCGCTGACGGCCTGGTGGCTCGCACACGCGAACGGCCCCGTCTCCCTCGTGGGAGCCGGGGCCGTTTCGTGTGTACGGGAGATCAGGTGACGAATCCCCGACGGAATCCGAGGGCGACCGCCTGAGCGCGGTCGTTGACGGCGAGCTTGCGGAACAGGCGCCGCGCGTGGGTCTTGACCGTGTCCTCTGACAGGAACAGCGACCGGCCGATCTCGGCGTTGCTCTTGCCCTGCGACATGCCGCGCAGCACCTGCAGCTCGCGCTCGGTGAGCGTGGCGGCGGGATCGCTGGTGCGGGTGGCGGCGGCCCGTTCGGCCATCGCCCGACGCAGTGACGGCGCCATCAGGTCCTGGCCGGCGAGGGCGCTGGCCACCGCTGCGCACAGCTCCTCGCGGGACACGTCCTTCAGCAGGTAGCCGGTGGCGCCGTTGGCCACGGCGGTGACGACGTTGTCGCGGTCGTCAGCCGCGGTCAGCATGATGACGCGGGCGTTGGGGTGCTGCTTGACCAGGCGCCGGGTGGCTTCCAGGCCTCCGAGCCCGGGCATCTGGACATCCATCAGCACCAGGTCGGGACGCTCGAGGTCGTAGCGGGCGAGGACTTCCTCGCCGCTCGCCGCGGTCTCGACCCGCTGCACGCCAGGCACGGCCTCGACGAAGTGCTTCAGCCCCTCGCGAACCAGACGGTGGTCGTCGCAGATCAGAACGGTCGTCACGGATACCCCTCGCGGACATGGCGACGCGGTTCGCGTCGCTATGAACCTTGTCGGCTGCGCCCTCGTTCGTGTGAGTCGTCCGATAGCAGGAAGGCCGCCATCGGGTCCCGCTGCTCCCAGCGGCGGCGCCGCTCCGGAGGCAGGCCGGAACCGATGGAACGGGCCGCGGAGCGGGCCGCCGCACGATGGCCGTCCGCCTCGAGCGGGTCCCCGACCAACCCGGGCATCGTCGCGAGAACGGCGCGGACGGGCCAGACGAGCGGCAGCAACCCGTGCCGGTCAGCGAGATCCGCCGCGGTCCGCAACGTGCTCGCCGCCTGCGGCAGATCCCCGTCCAGGGCCTGAACAACACCGAGGAACATGGAGCTCTTCGCGAGGTGCCGCGGAGCGCCAGCGGTCCTCGCCAGTTCGACCGCAGCCCTGGCTCCCGTCGACGCAGCCTTGATCTCGCCGGCGAGCAGGGCTACCTCCGTCTCGACCCAGTGCAGCCGTACAACGGGACGCCACCCGAGCGCGGGGCCGAGCTGAAGCCGCGCCGAATCGAGCCGCTGCCGCGCCAGCGGCAGGTCCCCCAGTCCTACGGCATCGGCGGTCCAGCCCACAGCGCAGTCCAGCCGAACGTCGGTCCCGACCGCGAGCGGAACTCCGGCGAGCAGGCCGACGGCGGCCGCATCGAGCGGATCGGCGGCAGGGTGGTCGCCGATCTGCCGGAGGAGGGAAGCTGCCGTCGCGAGGGCGGCCGCCCGGACGACGAGGACCTCCGGCGGCGCGGCCTCGCGCGAGCTGGTCAGCGGCTCGAGGGCGTCGAGCGCCTCGGCGTAACGTCCGCGCGCGCCCAGCGAGACGCCGGTCAGCCAGACCACGCGGGCCCGCACCTCGCCGTCGAGTGGGGAGCCGGACCGGTCAGCAGCGGCGAGCTCGGCCAGCGGCTCGTCGGCATCGGATGGGGTCCCGCCGAGGGCGGCGGCTCCGGCACGGAGCAGCAGGTCGACCACCCGCTCCGCTGCCGCCACACGGTTCAGCCTAGAAGTCGGATGGTCCGCTCATCGTCGGCGAACACGACTCGGCCCCGACCGCCTGGTGCGGTCGGGGCCGAGTCGGCGCCGCAGATGCGGCGCAGAAGGTGCTACACGTGCGGTCGGGTCAGAAACCCGCGCCGTGCGAGTGGCCGTGGCCGTGGCCACCGCCGGCGGACTCGTCATCGTCCTCGCGGGCCTCGGCGACCAGCGCCTCCGTCGTCAGCAGCATCGAGACGATCGACGCGGCGTTCGCCAGCGCGGAGCGGGTCACCTTCACCGGGTCGACGATGCCCTGGGAGACGAGGTCGACGTACTCACCGGTGTTGGCGTCCAGGCCGGTGCCGACCTTGGCCTCGCGGACATGGCTGACCGCCACGGAGCCCTCGAGACCAGCGTTCGCAGCGATCCGGCGCAGCGGCTCGTCCAGCGCGCGACGGATCAGACCGACGCCGGCGAGCTCGTCGCCGGTCAGGCCGAGACCGTCGTCGAGGACGGAGGACGCCTGGACGAGAGCGGCGCCACCACCGGCGACGATGCCCTCTTCGACGGCCGCACGGGTCGCGGAGATGGCGTCCTCGATCCGGTGCTTGCGCTCGGCGAGCTCCACCTCGGTGTGCGCACCGACCCGGATGACGCCGACGCCGCCAGCGAGCTTGGCGAGGCGCTCCTGCAGCTTCTCCTTGTCCCAGTCGGAGTCGCTGGCGTCGATCTCGGCCTTGATCTGCCGGACCCGGTCCGCGATACCTTCGCTCGACCCGCCGCCGTCGACGACGATGGTGCTGTCCTTGTCGATGGTCGCGCGACGCGCCCGGCCGAGCACCTCGACGCCGACCTGGTCGAGCTTGAGACCGACCTCGGCCGAGACGACCTGCGCCCCGGTCAGGATCGCCATGTCCTGCAGCATCGCCTTGCGGCGCTCCCCGAAGCCGGGGGCCTTGACCGCGCAGACCTTGACGGTCTTACGGATCGAGTTGACGACCAGGGTGGACAGCGCCTCACCGTCGACGTCCTCGGCGATGATGAGCAGCGGGCGAGCCGCCTCGAGCACCTTCTCGAGCAGCGGCAGCAGCTCGGCGATCGCGCTGATCTTGGTGTCGACGATGAGCACGGAGGCGTCGTCGAGGACGGCCTCCATCCGCTCGGCGTCGGTGACGAAGTACGGCGAGATGTAGCCCTTGTCGAACTGCAGGCCCTCGGTGAGCTCGAGCTCGGTGCCGGTGGTCTGCGACTCCTCGACGGTGATAACGCCGTCCTTGCCGACCTTGTCCATCGCCTCGGCGATGAGCTCGCCGATGGTGCGGTCCTGGGCGGAGATGGCGGCGACGTGGGCGATCTCGCCGACGGACTCGACCTCGGTGGCCCGCTCGAGCAGCAGGTCGCAGACGGCCTTGACGGCCGCGTCGATCCCGCGCTTGAGGACCATCGGGTTGGAGCCGCTCGTGACGAGCTTGATGCCTTCGCGCACCATCGCCTGGGCAAGCACGGTGGCGGTGGTGGTGCCGTCACCCGCGACGTCGTTGGTCTTGGTCGCGACCTCCTTGGCCAGCTGCGCCCCCATGTTCTCGAAGGGGTCGTCGAGCTCGACCTGGCGGGCGATCGTCACGCCGTCGTTGGTGATGGTCGGAGAGCCGTACGCCTTGGAGAGCACCACGTTGCGGCCCTTCGGACCGAGGGTGACCTTGACGGAGTCGGCGAGTTTGTTGACGCCGCGCTCGAGTGCGCGGCGGGCGTCCGTGTCGAACGCCAGAGTCTTGGCTGCCATGAGTTCCCTTCGAACTGCTGCACTGCCGGGGATTGCGAGACCTTGCGGGGCCGCGGCGGCCGCAAAGGCCGGGGCGGCGCGGCGGAACTACGAAGTCCGCCCCGGGCGCCGAGGGCGACCGGGGCGGATCCGTGTGGTGGAGAAGAGTTACTTCTCGAGGACGGCGAGGACGTCCCGGGCGTTGAGGATGAGGTACTCCTCGCCGCGGTACTTGACCTCGGTGCCGCCGTACTTGCTGTAGAGGACGGTGTCGCCGACGGCGACGTCGAGCGGAATCCGCTTCTCGCCGTCCTCGTCGAACCGGCCGGGTCCAACCGCCAGGACGATGCCCTCCTGCGGCTTCTCCTTGGCGGTGTCCGGAATCACGATGCCGGACGCAGTGGTGGTTTCACCCTCGCTCTGCTGAACGAGGATGCGGTCCTCAAGTGGCTTGATGCCAACCTTGGTGTCGGTTGCCATGATCTGCCCTCCCTAGAAGTTAAGAACGTTCGAGAGAGCGAACGGCGCGACTGCCGTCGCGGGTGAGCAGCGCTTGTGTCGCTAGCACTCTCGAGTGCTGAGTGCCAACTTAGCCGGGCGAGGGACCCAGCGTCAACTCACCGGCGATCCAGGTCAGCGTGCGCTTCAGGCCGTTACGGATGGTGACCTGCGGCTGCCAGCCGAGGACCTCGCGGGCGAGGGCGATATCAGGCTGCCGAACGGTCGGATCGTCGACCCGGCCGTTCGATGAACACGATCTCGGAGCGGCTCTCGGCCAGCTCCCGCACGAGCTCAGCGATGGCGAGCACCGACAGCTCCTCCGGGTTGCCGATGTTCATCGGACCGACATGGTCGCTTCCGAGGAAGCGCTCGCCTCCAATTGACGACGGAGACCCGCGCACCGGTATACAACCCGCGGTCGGAGGTCAGCGGACCCGGGTGAAGCGCCAGGCGTGCACCGGTCGGGCCAGCAGCTCCGCGGGCGGATCGGCGGGCCCGGCGGGCCCGGTCGACTCGGCCAGGTCGACGACCAGCACCACCCGGTCGCCGGCGGCGAACACCTGGCCGGCCGGCGCCGCCGCCAGCAGCCAGGCCAACAGCTCGTCGGCGCGGCCGGGGGCAGCTTTGGCCTCCCACATCAGCGTCCGGTCGGGAGGTGCGGTCACGGCCGGGTCACGCCGTCAGCGGCAGGGCCGGGTCAGCCCCGACGTCCAGCGGCGTCGGCGCCACCCCGGCTTCGACCTGCAGGTATCCGAGCGCCGCAACCATCGCGCCGTTGTCCGTGCAGAGCCCGGGGCGGGGTACGCGGAGCCGGATGCCGGCCTTGTTGCACCGCTGCTCGGCCAGCGCTCGCAGTCGCGAGTTGGCCGCTACCCCACCACCGATCACGAGCGTGTCGATGCCGTCGGCCCGGCAGGCGGCGACGGCCTTGGCGGTGAGCACGTCGGCGACCGCCTCCTGGAACGACGCCGCCACGTCCGCAACGGGCACGGGTTCGCCCGCCCGCCGGCGTGCCTCCACCCAGCGTGCGACCGCCGTCTTCAACCCGCTGAAGGAGAAGTCGAGGGTGCCGTCGGCCGCCTTCCCCCGGGGGAACGCGATCGTCACCTCGCCCTCCCGCGCCGCCCGATCGATCGGCGGGCCGCCGGGGAACGGCAGCCCGAGCAGCCGGGCGACCTTGTCGAACGCCTCGCCGGCTGCATCGTCGACGGTGGCGCCCAGCGGCTCGACCGGGGCGCCGGCCAGGTCAGGCACCCGCAGCAGCGAGGAGTGCCCTCCGGAAACGAGCAGGGCGACGACCGGCTGCGGCAGCGGACCATGCTCCAACGTGTCCACCGCGACGTGGGCCGCGAGGTGATGCACGCCCAGCAACGGCACCCCGAGCGCGAGCGCGTAGGCCTTGGCGGCGGCGACCCCGACCAGAAGCGCCCCCGCCAGCCCCGGGCCGACCGTGACAGCCACCGCGTCGACGTCGGCGAGCCGCACACCCGCGCGTTCCCGGGCCAGGTCCACGGCCCGGTGCACGGTGGGGACCAACGCCGAGACGTGGGCGCGGGCCGCCACCTCCGGCACGACGCCGCCGAAGCGGGCATGCTCGTCGACCGAGCTTGCGAGGGCGTCCGCGAGCAACTCCCCGTCGCGGACGAAGCCGACCCCGGTCTCGTCGCAGGAGGTCTCGAAGCCCAGAACCGTCGTCATCGGTGCTCCGTTCGCGCCGGGAGGTCCACCGACATGACGATGGCGTCCGTGCCCGACGGCTGGTAGTAGCCACGGCGACGACCTCGGGGCGAGAAGCCGAAGCGTTCGTACATGCCCTGCGCCCCCGCGTTGTCCGCCCGGACCTCGAGCCAGCACGTCCGGCCGCCGGCGTCCCAGGCGTCGTCGAGGAGCTGCTGCAACAGCTCTCGCCCGATCCCGCGCCGCTGCACCGGCACCGCCACCCCGATGGTCTGCACGTAGGCCTCGTCGCTCGCGACCGCGACCCCCGCGTAGCCGAGAACCGGCAGGCCTTCCGGGTCGTCCGACTGAGCGTCCGCCGGAACGGCGGCCCAGTAGCGCCGGAACGGTCCGTCGACCAGCGTCGGCGGGCAATAAGCCAGCTCGGACCAGAAGGCTTCCTCGGACCACTGCTCGGCACCGAAGAGATCGTGTTCGAGCTGCAGCACCGATCGCAGGTGCCACCAGCGCAGCGGAACCAGCTCGATCTGCTCGGCCGGGTCGGCCAGCTCAGCCGGATCGACCGGAGCGGGGCTCATCGGGCACCCGCACGCGAGGCCTGGTCGGCCGCCTTCGGCGCTCCCGGCGGAACCGCGTCGGGGCGTCGCAGGTAAAGCGGTGCCAGCGGTCCGGGCGCCGCGTCGGCGAGCAGCGCGGGCAGTCCGAGTGCGACCAGGGCGGCCGGGTCGGGGAACCGGACCGGCTCGGCGCCCCCCGATCTGGCGTCCCCGGGCCCGACGAGCGCACGCCGACCGAGGTCGGGATACAGCGCGGCGCCGCTACCGACCACGGGCGCACCGCCGCCGCCCTCCTCGTCCAGCCGCTCGGCGAGGTCGGCGGGCCGGCTCACCTCCGGGCCGGTCACCCGCACCCGGTCGACGTAGCGCGCCCAGTAGACCTCCCGGCGCCGGGCGTCGGTCGCCACCACGAGATCGCGCACCGCCGAGGTCGCGGGAACAGCCGCAGCGATCGCATCCAGCGTGCACACCCCGACCGCACGGCGGCCCAGCGCGTCGGCGAGCGAGGCGGCGGTGACGATGCCGACTCGAAGGCTGGTGAACGGCCCGGGCCCCAGGCCGACGACGACCCCGTCGAGGTCGGCAGGCCGCAGCCCCGCCTCAGCGAGCACCGCGGCCACGAGCGGAATCAGCAGCTCGCCGTGCCGCTTTGCGTCGACCGGCGCACGGGCGGCGAGCACCCGCACCTGCGAGGCCGGCGAGGCCGCATCGGCCTCGGCAACATCGACCTCGGCAGCATCGACCTCGGCGACGGCAGCCACGCAGGCCTCAGTCGCGGTGTCGAGCGCCAGGACGAGCACGAACCCCAGGTTATGGGGCGGGTGCTCGTGGGGCGGTCATGCGGGCCAGCCGATCCTCCTCAGCCACCCGAGCTTCGCCCCAGGTCGGTCGATGGATTTCACAGCAGCACACATCTCCCCGAATTCGGCGCCGCCGAACCAGGACAAACCCAGACAGTCGATCATGGAATCGCGCCGAGATGTGTGCTGGTGTGAAGCAGCCTCAGCTCCCGAGCCGCTCCGCCCAGTCACCACCGACCGGGACGAGGCGCACGCGCCGCTCCTCGGACTCCTCGAACCGGTCGATCTCAACCCTCAGGTAGGCGTCGGCCAGTCCCTCGACCAGGCTTTCCCCCCACTCGACCACGGTCAACGACTCGTCAAGCGAGGCATCAAGGTCGAGGTCGTCGACCTCGTCCACCGAGGACAGCCGATAGGCGTCCGCGTGCACCAGGGGCAGTCGACCGTCCCGGTGCACCCGGGCGATGACGAACGTCGGTGACGTCACCGGCACACCGACCCCGAGGGCGCTGCCCATCCCCTGCACCAGCACCGTCTTCCCGGCGCCGAGTGGTCCGGCCAGCACCACCAGGTCCCCCGGCCGGGCCACCGCGGCCAATGCGGCCCCGAGCTCGCGCATCGCCTCCGGGGTGGCGACGGTCAATTCTCGGCCGATCATCTGCGGATCACGCCGCGTGGGTCAGGGAGGCAGCGAGGGCCACATCCGCACGGAGCGCTTGCATCGGCTCGCCGTTGGGTCCGTACCGCAGCGCGCCGGACGGGTGGTAGGTCGGCAGCACCCGGCGCTCGCCGATCTCGTGCACCCGTCCGCGCACCTCGCGCAGCAGGAACTTGCCCGGTCCCAGGAACCAGCTGATCGAGGTGAGACCGAGCGGCACGATCAACGCCGGTGCGATGAGCGCCAGCTGCTCGTCCAACCACCCCCGGCAGCGGCCGATCTCGTCCGGCAGAGGCCGCCGGTTGCCGGGAGGGCGGCACTTCAGCACGTTCGCGACCGCGACCTCGTCCCGGGAAAGTCCGGCGGCGGCGAGCGCCCCGTCGAGCACCTGCCCGGCTTTCCCCACGAACGGACGGCCCTGCTCGTCCTCCGAAGCTCCCGGGGCCTCTCCGACGAACAGCAGCCGGGCACCGGGGGGAGCCTCCCCAACCACGACGTGCTGCCGGGACGCGGCGAGCTCCGAGCAGGCGGTGCAGCCGCGGATCCGCTCGCTGAGCGCGTCCCACCGCACCGGGCCGGCCGGCGTGTCGGGACCGGTCACCCGCTGTCGCCGACGTACCGGCGGGGGATGCGCGGGCCGATCCGGGTGACGATCTCGTAGTTGATGGTGCCGAGAGCCTCCGCCCAGTCCTGTGCGGTGGGTTCGCCGCGGTCGCCCGGGCCGAACAACACGATGTCGTCGCCGACGCGCACCGGGTCGTCCTCCACGTCGAGGACGAACTGGTCCATGCACACCGTCCCGGCGATCCGGCGCCGACGCCCTCCGACGAACACCTCCGCCGTGTTCGTCGCCACCCGCGGCACGCCGTCCGCGTAACCGAGCGGCACCAGGGCGAGGGTCGTCTCCCGCGGCGTGATGTAGCGGTGGCCGTAACTGACCCCGCTGCCGGCCGGGACCCGCTTCACCAGGGCGGCCGACGCCCGCAACGTCATCGCGGGGACCAGCCCGAGTGCCTCGGCGGTGCCGACCTCCGGCCCGGGTGAGAGCCCGTACACCGATATGCCCGGACGGACCAGGTCGAAGTGCGCTTCCGGACTCGCGAGCGTCGCCGCCGAGTTCGCCAGGTGCCGCAGCTCCGGCGTGAAGCCCAGGTCCGCCGCGGCGCCGAGCGCCTGGGTGAACACGTCGACCTGTCCGCGCACGGTCGGGTCGGCGGGGGCGTCGGCCCGGGCGAAGTGGCTCCACGCGCCGACGAGCTGGACCACCCCCTCGGCCTGCAGCCGCAACCCGGTGCGGACGAGGTCCGGCCAGTCCGCGACCGTCGCACCGGCGCGGGACAGCCCGGTGTCGACCTTGAGGTGGACACGGGCGGGACGGTCGGCGACCCGAGCGGCGGCGGCGATCTCCTCGAGCATCCACTCGGCGCTGGCGGACAGGTCGATGTCGGCCCGGACGCCTCGCTCCAGCTGCTCGCCGGGCGAGGCCAGCCAGGACAGGATCGGCACGGTGATGCCTGCGGCCCGCAGCTCCAGCGCCTCCTCGAGCACAGCGGCCCCGAGCCAGCTCGCTCCACCGGCCAACGCGGCGCGCGCGCTCGGCAGCATCCCGTGGCCGTAGCCGTCGGCCTTCACCACCGCCATCACCGCGGCGGTCGGCGCCGCCTCGACCAGGCGGGCCACCGAGGTGCGGATGGCAGCGAGGTCGACGACGACCTCGGCGCGGGCGCTCACGCCGCCCCCGACCGGACCGCGGTCCAGGCGCCCGACAGCGCGTTCAGCACGTCCTCGGCGACGACCGGCACCGGTGCCAGCTGAGCCGCGACACCGTGCAGGTACGCACCGACGCTGCCGGCGTCCAGCGGGGAGAGGCCGGCGGCGAGCAGTGCGCCGCACAGGCCGGAGAGCACGTCGCCGGAGCCAGCGGTGGCGAGCCAGCCGGTGCCGGTGCGGTTGACGCGAGCTTCGCCGTCCGGCGTGACGATGAGTGTCGATGACCCCTTGAGCAGCAGGGTCACGCCGAGGTCGGCAGCGACCCGGCGGACGACGCCCAGCCGGTCGGCCGCCAGGTCAGCGGTCACCGCGTCCGGGTCGCCGCCGACGAGCCGGGCGAACTCGCCCTCGTGCGGGGTGAGCAGGGTCGGGCGCCCTCGCCGGGAGCGCAGCATCTCGGGGTCCTGGGCGACGATCGACAGCCCGTCCGCGTCGACCAGCACCGGCAGATCCTGCTCCAGCAACGTGCGCACCACCGTGGCCGCATCATCGTCGGTGCCCAGTCCGGACCCGACGACCCAGGCCTGGACCCGTCCGGCGGCCAGCGTGGCCTCCGCGCGCGACGAGCCGTCGGCCCTACCGGCCCGGTCGGCACCGTCATCGGTGGGGACCTCAGTCACGACCACCTCGGGGAAGCGAAGCCGCACCTGCTCCGCCGGGTGTGCGGTCGAGGCGAAGCGGACATAGCCGGCGCCGCCGTGCAGGGCGCCACCCGTGCTGAGCACCGCGGCCCCGGGATACTGCTCGCTGCCGGAGGCGACCCCGACCACTCCGCGGGTGTACTTCGAGCTGATGACGTCCGGCTCCGGCAGCAACGCGGCGACATCCGCCGATTCGAGCGCGCTGAGGTCCGGCGACGGTAGCTCCAGCCCGATCGGGACCAGCTGCAGGTCCCCGACGTGTTCCGCGCCGGGCAGCACGAGCAGCCCGGGCTTGATGGTGCCGAAGGTGACGGTGCGGGCGGCCCGGACGACCGCTCCCTCGACGGCCCCGGTCGCCGCATCGACGCCGCTGGGGATGTCCACCGCGACCGTCCGGTCCCCCGCCCCGACTTCGGCGTGCAGCCCGGCGAGTCGCGCCGCCCCCTCCCGCAGCCCGCCGCGGGCGCCGATGCCGACCAGCCCGTCGAGCACCAGCCGCGCGTCCCGCAGCAGGCGTCGGACCCGCTCGGCATCGCCGGACGGGTCGGCGGTCGCGGCGACGATGCGCCCTCCGGCCGCCTGCAGCGCCGCGGCGCCGGCCTGGTGCCAGCGCTCGCCCGAGGGAACGGCGAGCACCGCGGCGCCGCGTCGGGCGAGCTGGGCGCCGGCGAACAGGGCGTCGCCACCGTTGTCCCCGGAACCGCACAGCACCACGACCCGGGCCCCGTACACGCCGCCGGAACGCCCCAGCCGCCGGAGGCAGGTCGTGGCCAGCGCGGTCGCGGCCCGCTGCATGAGGACACCGGAGGTCAGCAGATCACCGGTGCCCGCCTCCGCGGCGCGGACGGCCTCGACCGTGTGGGCGTGCAGCACTCGGCTCAGCTCCCCTCGAGGACCACGAAGGCGGTGGCGATCCCGCCGTCGTGGCTCAGCGAAAGGTGCCAGGACGACGCTCCGAGCGCGGTGGCCGCCTCCGCGACAGTTCCCCGGAGGACGAACCGTGGCCGCTGCCGGTCGTCCGGAACGACCTCGGCATCGTGCCAGCCGAGCCCAGGGGGAACGCCCAACGCTTTCGCCAACGCCTCCTTCGCCGCGAACCGGGCGGCGAGCCGTTCCGGCCGGGACACCGACTGCTCGGCCGCCGTGAGCAGCCGGTCGAGCAGCCGTGGAGTACGGAGCACGGCCCGCTCGAACCGCTCGACGTCGACCACGTCGACGCCGATCCCGATCACCGGCACGCTGACCTACCCGACCTACTCGACCGTGACGCTCTTCGCGAGGTTCCGCGGCTGGTCGACGTCGAGCCCACGGGCCAACGCCAACTCACAGGCGAAGACCTGCAGGGGCAGCGTGGTGACGAGCGGCTGCAGCAGCGTCGGGGTGCGCGGCACCCGGATGACGTCGTCGGCGTACGGCTCGACCGCGGTGTCGCCGTCCTCGGCGATGACGATGGTGCGGGCGCCGCGGGCCCGGATCTCTTGGATGTTCGACAGCATCTTGCCGTGCAACGCGCTGCGACCCTGCCGGCTCGGCATCACGATGATCACCGGCAGTCCGGGTTCGATCAGCGCGATCGGCCCGTGCTTCAGTTCGCCGGCGGCGAAGCCCTCGGCGTGCATGTAGGCGAGCTCCTTGAGCTTCAGCGCGCCCTCGAGGGCCACCGGGAACCCGACGTGCCGGCCGAGGAACAAGACCGCCTTGGCGTCCTTCAGCTCCCTGGCGAGCGTCCGCACCGGATCGACGGTGCTGAGCGTCCGCTCCACCTGCTCCGGCGTCGCCATCAGCTGATCGACGATGGTCGCGATCTCGTCGTCGAAGACGTAGCCGCGGACCTGCGCGAGGAACAGCCCCACGAGCAGGCAGGCAGCGACCTGGCCGAGGAACGTCTTCGTAGCGGCGACCCCGACCTCGGGCCCGCAGTGCGTGTAAAGCACCGCATCCGACTCCCGTGGGATCGTCGAACCCACCGTGTTGCAGATCGCCAGGACCTTCGCCGACTGCTCGCGGGCGTGCTTGACCGCCATCAGCGTGTCGAGGGTCTCGCCGCTCTGGCTGATCGCGATGACGAGCGTCCCGCGGTCGAGCACCGGATCGCGGTAGCGGAACTCGCTGGCCAGCTCGACCTCACAGGGCAGCCGGGTCCAGTGCTCGACGGCGTACTTCGCGATCAGCCCGGCGTGGAAGGCCGTGCCGCAGGCGACGATAAACACCTTGTCGATGTCGCGCAGCTCCTGGTCGTCGAGGCGGACCTCGTCCAGGACGATGTCGCCGTCGGGTGAGAGCCGGCCGCGCAAGGTGTCGGCGAGGGCCTTCGGCTGCTCGCTGATCTCCTTGAGCATGAAGTAGGGGTAGCCGCTCTTCTCGGCGGCGCTGGCGTCCCAATCGACGTGGAACGGCCGGCCTTCCGAGAGGGAACCGTCGAAGTGGGTGACGACGACCCCGCTCCGCCGGGCCTCGACCACCTGGTCCTGACCGATCTCGAGCGCGTCGCGGGTATGCGCGATGAACGCGGACACGTCGCTGGCGAGAAACGCCTCGCCCTCGCCGAGCCCGACGACGAGCGGTGAGTTGCGGCGAGCTCCGACGACGACGTCGGGGTCCGTGCTGGAGACGACGACAAGGGTGAAGGCGCCGTCGAGTTGGCGGCACACCCGCCGGAGCGCCTCGGCGAGGTCCGGCGCCGGCGCGCTGTCGGTGCCGACGGCATCCGACGCCGGTCCGCCGCCGGTCAGCCCGGTCGTCAGCTCCAGCTCCTCCTCGAGCAGGTGGGCGACGACCTCGGTGTCGGTGTCGCTGGCCAGCTCGTGGCCGCGCCGCTCGAGCTCGTCCCGCAGCTCGGCGAAGTTCTCGATGATCCCGTTGTGGATCACCGCCAGCTGCCCGGTGCAGTCCTTGTGCGGGTGCGCGTTGCTGTCGTTCGGGGCACCGTGGGTGGCCCACCGGGTGTGCCCCATGCCGGCGGTGGCGGCCGGATCGAGACCGTTCGGGTTCGCCTGGTCGGCCAGCGCCTTCTCCAGGTTGGCCAGCTTGCCGGCCCGCCGTTCGATGCCGATCGGGGCACCAGGGGCACCGACGACCGCGATGCCGGCGGAGTCGTAGCCGCGGTATTCCAGTCGCCGGAGCCCGTCGAGGGCGACCTCGAGCGCGGACTTCCCGCCGACGTAGCCGATGATGCCGCACATAACCGTCAGCCTAATTGGCTGAGAGGGAACCACCGCTGTTCGACAGACCGGCGCGCTGCCGCATCCGCCGACGGGTGGTCAGCACGAGGACATCCGACATCCTTACCTGGTTCCGGCTCAGTCCTGGACGGCGGAGCCGACGACGCCGGCGAGCTCCTCGGCGATGGTCTGCGCAGCCTCCTCGGTGGTGGCCTCGACCATCACCCGCACCAGCGGTTCGGTACCGGACGGGCGCAGCAGCACGCGTCCGCTGTCACCGAGCTGCTTCTCCGCGTCGGCGACCGCGTCGAGCACCGCCGGGGCTGACGCCGCCGAGCGGGAGGTGCGCACGTTGATCAACACCTGCGGGAGTCGTCTCATCACCGACGCCAGGTCGGCCAACGACCGACCGGACGCCGCCATCTCGCCGAGGACCGACAGCGCGGTCAGCAGCCCGTCGCCGGTGGTCGCGGAGTCGAGGAACACAACGTGTCCGCTTTGCTCGCCGCCGAGATTCCAGCCACCGGACCGCATCGCCTCGAGCACGTAACGGTCCCCGACCGGCGTCTCCCGGACAGCGATGCCGGCATCGCGCATGGCGTGCCGGAACCCGAGGTTCGACATCACCGTCGCGACCACCGTGTCGTCGCAGAGGCGCCCCCGGTCCCGGAGCCCGACCGCGAGCAGCGCCAGGATCTGATCGCCGTCGACCACCTCGCCCGTCGCGTCGACGGCCAGACACCGGTCGGCGTCGCCGTCGTGCGCGATACCTGCGTCGGCCCCGTGCTCGACCACCGCGGCCTGCAACTTCTCGAGATGGGTGGCGCCACATCCTTCGTTGATGTGCTCGCCGTCGGCGTCGGCGAACATCGAGATCACGTCAGCCCCGGCTGCGCGCAGCACCCGCGGGGCGAGCTCACTCGCCGCACCCTGAGCGCAGTCGACGACGACCTTCAGCCCGTCCAGGCGGCACGGAAGGGTGGCGAGCAGGTGATCGAGGTAGCTGTCGACGACGTTCGTCTGGTCCGACGAACGACGGCCGTGGGACGGGCCGGCACCGCCGGTGGCGTAGGCCGCGTCGTCCCGGACGCGGCCGACCCCAGCACCCTGCGGACGGTCGCACGAAGGCTGCGAGCGGCCGGCGTGGTAGTCGGCCTCGATCGCGTCCTCGACCTCGTCGGGCAGCTTGAAGCCGCCGCCGGCGAACAGCTTGATGCCGTTGTCGGGCATCGGGTTGTGGCTGGCGGACAGCATCACCCCGAGGGACGCTCCGTTGGTCGCCACGGCGTAGGCGACGGTCGGGGTGGGGACCACGCCGAGCCGGAGCACGTGCGCGCCTTCGGCGGCCAGACCGGCGACGACGGCGGCTTCGAGGAACTCGCCGGACGGGCGGGTGTCCCGCCCCACGACGACCGTGGGCGGGCCAGCCTGCGCTCCGTTCTCCTCCACACCGCGCGAATGGAGGATCCGGACCGCGCTCGACGCGATGCCGAGCGCCAGTTCGGCGCTGAGTTCGCCGTTGGCGACCCCGCGTATCCCATCCGTCCCGAAGAGACGGGGGGCCATTAGCGCTTGCTGTACTGAGGCGCCTTGCGGGCCTTCTTGAGGCCGTACTTCTTGCGCTCCTTGACCCGCGGGTCACGGGTGAGGAAGCCGGCCTTCTTCAGCGCCGGCCGGGAGTCGTCCTCGGTCACGGTCAGCGCCCGGGCGATACCCAGACGAAGCGCGCCGGCCTGCCCGGAGACACCGCCGCCGCGCAACGTCGCGATGACGTCGTAGGCCTCGTCGCGCTCCAGCGTCTTCAGCGGCTCGCTCACGATCTGCTGGTGCACCTTGTTCGGGAAGTACGCCTCGAGCGTTTTCCCGTTGAGGGTCCACTGCCCGTTGCCCGGACGAATCCGTACACGCACGATGGCCTGCTTGCGGCGTCCCGTGGCCCGGGTCGCGCCTTGGGCGTCAGTGACGACAGCCACGTTATTGGTCCTCCGTCTGCTTTCGAGATCTTGCTGTACCGACCGGCCTGCTCGACTGGCCAAAGGATGTGGCCGAAGCCTTACTGCGCGACCTGGTGGATCTCGTAGGGCACCGGCTGCTGTGCCTGGTGGGGGTGCGTCGGGCCCGGGTAGACCTTCAGCTTGCCGCCCATCTGACGACCGAGGCGGGTATGGGGCAGCATGCCCTTGACCGCCTTCTCGATGATGACCTGCGGGCGCTTGCCGACCAGATCGATGAACGACCGCGTCTTGAGGCCACCCGGGAAACCCGAGTGGTGGTGGTACATCTTCTGCTCGCCCTTGCCGCCGGTGAGTACCACCTTGCCGGCGTTGATGATGATGACGTAGTCGCCGACATCGACGTGCGGCGCGTAGTACGGCTTGTGCTTGCCGCGGAGCAGCCGCGCGGTCTGGCTGGCCAGCCGGCCCAGGACGACGTCGGATGCGTCGATGACATGCCAGGTCCGCTGCACATCGGCGGTCTTGGGCTGGTACGTGGGCACGAGATCGGCCTTACTGCTCGGAACGAACTGTCGGTCAAGCTTGCTGGTACTGGTGCTATCGGTGGTGCCAGTGACTCTGTCGGTACGTCCGCGGCGACCGACCGCCTCGCGAACCGAGGCACAGCGGCGCGCTGGACATGCAACGACCTGAAACTGTACCGGACGGGCCCGCTCGCGGACTCGCGGCACGTCGTGCCTGGTCGGAGGCTCACGGGTTCGGCGCCGTTCGCAGCTGACGTGTCGTCCGAGCCCGAATGGCGAGCGCGTTGTCCGGCGGATACCGCACCTCGCAGAGCGTCAGGCCGTGCGCCGGGGCCACGGCGACGCCCGAGTCCCGCACGCCCGCGGCCAGCACGTCGGCCGGCCACCGCGTCGGCTTGCGGCCCTCGCCGACGGCGAGCAGCGCGCCGACGAGGGCGCGGACCATCGAATGGCAGAACGCGTCCGCCTCCACGCTCACCTCGATCGCGTCCGCGGTTCGTCGGCACTCGATGCGCAGCAGCCGACGGATCGTCGTCGCGCCTTCCCGCCGCTTGCAGTAAGCGGCGAAGTCGTGCTCCCCGAGCAACCCGGAGGCGGCCGCCTGCATGGCGGCAACGTCCAACGGGCGAGGCCAGGCCAGCGTGTCCCGCCGGCGCAGCGGATTCGGCACGTCGTCGCACAGTCGATAGCGGTAGCGCCGCGCGAGCGCGGAGAAGCGGGCGTCGAAACCCTGCGGCGCGACCGTGACGGCCCGGATCCGGATGTCCGGGGGCAACACGCCGTTGAGGCCACGGCGAAGCCGTTCCGGGTCCACCGACGCGATGTCCAGATCTGCGTGCGCGACCTGTCCGGTCGCGTGCACCCCGGCGTCGGTCCGTCCAGCCACCACCAGCCGCACCGGCTGGGCGAACCGCAGCACCCGGGTCAACCCCGCTTCGACCGCGTCCTGGACCGTCCGCCGGTCCGGCTGGGTGGCCCAGCCGGAGAAATCGGTGCCGTCGTAGGCGAGGTCGAGCCGGACGCGAACGAGCCCGCCGTCCCCCGGAGATCCTGACGGATCCACGGAAGAGGCGGGCTCGTTCGATGTGGTGCCCGAGATCAGCTGGTGCCCTCGGAGGTCTCGCCCTCGTCGCCGGCCTCGTCGACACTGCCTTCGTCAGCGGTGCCCTCGGTGGCGGCGTCACCGGTGAGCGCCCCGCCGGTGAGGTCCTGGACGATGTCGCCCGCGGCGTTCTCGGTCGGCTCGGCAACCGTGCCGGCGTCGGTGTCACCCTCGGTCGGGACGTCGACGGACGGCGCGGAGCTCTCCGGCTCGTCCTCCTCGGCCCCCGCGTTCGGGATGGCCGCACCGGTCGCCGCGACGGAGGCCGCGGTGGCCGACTCGGAGGCGAGCTCCTCGGCCGACTCCTGAGTGCGGGCACCCACGGGACGGCTCTCGGCGAACTGTGTGCCGCGCGAACGCTCGGCCTCGCCCACTACGGACTGTGCCGCGGTCACCGCTTCGACCAGCTCGATCCGCGCCATGGGCGCGTTGTCGCCCTTGCGCGGGCCGAGCTTGAGGATGCGGGTGTAGCCGCCGTTCCGGTTGTCGTACCGGGGGCCGATCTCGGTGAACAACGTGTGCACGACCGACTTGTCCCGGACGGTCCGGAGCACCCGACGCCGCGCCGACAGGTCACCCTGCTTGGCGAACGTGACGAGCCGCTCGGCGAGCGGACGGAGCCGCTTGGCCTTCGCGACGGTCGTCGTGATGCCGCCGTGCTCGAACAGCGAGGTGGCGAGGTTCGCCAGGATCAGCCGCTCGTGCGCGGGGCTGCCACCGAGACGAGGACCCTTGGTGGGCGTGGGCATGGCAACGAGCTCCTAGGACGGGGTCGACGGACCGGGACTGATTGATCGGGTGGTGCGGGCCAGTACTGCTCGGACTAGTACTGCTCAGTCTCCGCGAACGAGCGACCATCGTCGTCGCCCGGCTCGGCGCCGGCAGAGAACGGGGAACCGAAGGCGTCGCCGCCGGTGCCGTAGGTATCCACGGCGACCCGCGGGTCGAATCCGGGCGGGCTGTCCTTGAGCGCGAGGCTCATGCCGGCCAGCTTGCTCTTGACCTCGTCGATCGACTTCTGACCGAAGTTGCGGATGTCGAGCAGGTCCGCCTCGCTGCGACCGACGAGCTCGCCGATCGTGTGGATGCCCTCGCGCTTGAGGCAGTTGTAGGAGCGGACGGTGAGGTCCATCTCCTCGATGGGCAGTGCCAGGTCGGCGGCCAGGGCGGCGTCGGCCGCGGACGGGCCGATGTCGACACCCTCGGCCTCGGCGTTGAGCTCCTGCGCCAGACCGAACAGCTGGACCAGCGTGTATCCGGCGCTGGCCATGGCATCGCGCGGGGTGATCGACTGCTTGGTCTCGACGTCGACGACGAGCCGGTCGAAGTCGGTGCGCTGCTCGACGCGGGTGGCTTCGACCTTGTAGGTCACCTTCAGCACCGGCGAGTAGATCGAGTCGATCGGAATCCGCCCGATCTCCTGACCGACCTGCTTGTTCTGGACGGCGCTGACGTACCCACGGCCACGCTCGACGGTCAGCTCGACCTCGAGCTTGCCCTTGTCGTTCAGGGCCGCGAGGTGCAGGTCGGGGTTGTGGACCTCGACACCGGCCGGCGGGGCGATGTCCCCGGCAGTGACGACACCCGGGCCCTGCTTGCGCAGGTACATCACCGTGGGCTCGTCGTTGTCCGAGCTCACGACCAGACCCTTGAGGTTGAGGATGATGTCGGTGACGTCTTCCTTCACCCCCGGAACGGTCGAGAACTCGTGCAGCACGCCGTCGATGCGGATGCTGGTGACGGCGGCACCCGGGATCGAGCTCAGCAGCGTGCGGCGGAGCGAGTTGCCCAGGGTGTAGCCGAAGCCCGGCTCGAGCGGCTCGATGATGAACCGCGAGCGGTACTCGGTGACCGGCTCTTCGGCGAGAGTCGGTCGCTGTGCGATCAGCACTTGGTGTTCCTCTTCCTGTCCGGGCGTCCGCTATATGACGTCCCGTGTGGTGCTCCACCGCCGAGCTCTGTCCCTCGGCGGTGGCTCCGGACCGATCGGATCGACCGGGCCGCGACGAGCTGCTACTTGGAGTAGAGCTCGACGATCAGCTGCTCCTGGACCGGCGTGTCGATGACCTGCCGCTCCGGGAGGGTGTGGACCAGGATGCGCATCTGCGAGGAGATGACCTCCATCCACGGCGGGGTCCCGCGCGAACCGGCGAGCTCCCGCGCGATGACGTAGGGGGTGAGCTCGCGGTCCTTCTCGCGGATCTCCACGATGTCGTTCGCGCCGACGCGGTACGACGGGATATCGACCTTGTGGCCGTTGACGACCACGTGGCCGTGCCGGACAGCCTGACGGGCGCCGTCGCGGGACGGGGCGAACCCGGCGCGGTAGACGACGTTGTCGAGGCGCGACTCGAGGATGCGGAGCAGCTCGTCACCGGTCTTGCCGGCACGGCGGTTCGCCTCGTCGTAGTAGCCACGGAACTGCTTCTCGAGCACGCCGTAGATGCGCGCGCACTTCTGCTTCTCGCGCTTCTGCAGCAGGTACTCGCTCTCCTTGGTGCGACCACGCCCGTGCTCACCCGGCGGGTAGGGGCGGATCTCGATCGGGCACTTCGCCGACTCGCACTTGCTCCCCTTGAGGAACAGCTTCATCTTCTCGCGCCGGCAGCGCTTGCAGTCAGGACCGGTGTAGCGGGCCATGTGTGTTGGTTACCTCGAACTCTCTGGTGGTCAGACGTCAGACCCGGCGCCGCTTGGGCGGGCGGCAGCCGTTATGCGGAACGGGGGTCACGTCCTGGATCTGACCGACCTCGAGGCCGGCCGCCTGCAGGCTGCGGATAGCGGTCTCACGGCCGGAGCCGGGACCCTTCACGAACACGTCGACCTTGCGCATGCCGTGCTCCATCGCCTTGCGGGCGGCGCTCTCGGCTGCCATCTGAGCAGCGAACGGGGTCGACTTGCGCGACCCCTTGAACCCGACGTGCCCGGCGCTGGCCCAGGCGATCACGGCTCCGTTGGGATCGCAGATCGACACGATCGTGTTGTTGAACGTGCTCTTGATGTGCGCGTGGCCGTGCGCGATGTTCTTCTTTTCCTTGCGCCGCACCTTCTTGGTACCGGCGCCGGCTCGCTTCTGCGGAGGCATATATCTCTCTCAGGGCTCTCTAGTCACTTACTTCTTGCCGGGCTTCTTCTTGCCGGCGATAGCGCGGCGAGGGCCCTTCCGGGTACGGGCGTTGGTGTGGGTGCGCTGACCGTGCACCGGCATGCCACGACGGTGGCGGATGCCCTGGTAGGCACCGATCTCGATCTTGCGCCGGATGTCCTGGGCGACCTCACGCCGGAGGTCACCCTCGACGCGGTAGTTCGTCTCGATCCAGTCACGGAGGCGGCCGATCTCCTCGTCGGAGAGGTCGCGGACCCGCGTGTCGGGGTTGATCCCCGTCTCCACGCACGTCTGGCGGGAACGGGTACGGCCGATGCCGAAGATGTAGGTCAGCGCGATCTCGGCCCGCTTTTCGCGGGGGAGGTCGACGCCGGCAAGTCGTGCCATGGGCGGACGGGCTCCTCGTACTTCCGGAGGTCTGCGACCACACCGTCCCCGTCCTCGACAAGGACCGGGCCCCGGCCTCCGACCGGGGGTTCTCCCGGGCGAACCCGAGATGGTGTGGACCTAAGTGGTGCTGATGGTGCGGGTGCTGGTGCTGGTGCTGCCGTATTCGTACGGTGCTGTGTTACTCGTGCGGTCGTACTCGCGCTGGTGCTGACCGATAGTGCTGGTGGTGCTCGATCAGCCCTGACGCTGCTTGTGACGCAGGTTCTCACAGATGACCATGACGCGGCCGTGGCGACGGATCACCTTGCACTTGTCACAGATCTTCTTGACGCTCGGCTGGACCTTCACGGCTGCGGTACTCCTCGCCAGCGCTGCCGTGGCCGCGCGAATCGTGGTGGATCTGGACCCCGACGGGGTCCGGCTTACTTGTAGCGGTAGACGATGCGTCCGCGGGACAGGTCATACGGCGAGAGCTCGACTACGACCCGGTCCTCAGGGAGGATTCGGATGTAGTGCTGCCGCATCTTGCCGCTGATGTGGGCGAGAACCCGGTGCCCGTTCTGCAGCTCCACGCGAAACATCGCGTTGGGGAGCGGCTCGACGACCCGGCCCTCGATCTCGATGGCCCCGTCCTTCTTCGGCATGTCCTCCGTCGTCCTACGAGAGAATGTGGTGGTCTGTCGGTCCTGGTAGAGATCGTGCGACCGATCGACCGGTTCCGACCTGGCATGCGCGCCGGGCACAGGTAATACGCCTGGCGGCAGCCGATCGCCCACTTTACGCCACGTCGGGCGGGTCGGCCAATCGGCGCTGCAGGTGGCCGCGATCACCGAACCCAGGGTTGTCCCGGCGTCAACGGATGCGGTGGCTGATCTCCCGAGCGGCGAGCACCGCACCCCAGGGGCCGGCAACCCACAGGAACCAGAAGTCCTGCAGGTCTGAGGTGCCGACCGCGATACAGGCCCAGACGATGAAACAGACCAGGTTCGCCGAGAGGTACGCCCCCCAGGCCGCCCGTCCGACGGCCGGCACCGGGGTCGGTGCCGACCGGTACGCGGGCGGGCGCCCGCGCCAGGCCGGGTCTGTCGGCGCAGCCCGACCCGGTTCCGGCCGAACCGCCGGCAGGTCGGCGGTGACGGCAGCCAGGTCGCCGTAGGTCTTGGCCGCGTACACCGACGCGACCCGCTCGTCGTACTCCTCGAGGGTCAGCCGGCCCTCGCTCACCGCCGTCTGCAGGCTGAACGCCACCCGCTCCCGGTCGGCGTCGGAGGCGCGGAGGCCCGGCGACAGTTCGTCCACCGCTGCCTGCCCCCCGATCCGTCCGTGTCCGCCGTGCTCAGCCGGCGGTCGCGGCCGGTACGCCGGCCCGCACGCCCAACTCGGCAAGCCGGGCCGCTCCGCCGTCTTCCGCGGTGAGGACCCACGGGCCCTCCTCGGTGACGGCGACGGTGTGCTCCCAGTGCGCGGCCCACGTGGCGTCGGTCGTCACGACGGTCCAGTGATCGTCCAGCTCGCGGGTGTCCGGTGTGCCGAGCGTCAACATCGGCTCGACCGCCAGCGCCAGGCCCTTGACCAACTTCTGCCCCCGGCCAGGCCGGCCGTAGTTGAGCAGGTGCGGCGCCTGGTGCATCTGCGTCCCGATACCGTGCCCTCCGTAGTGCTCGACGATGCCGAACTCCAGGCCCAGGCGCTTCTCGTCGGCCAGGACCGAACTCTCGACGGCGTGGCTGATGTCGGTGAGCCGGCCCCCGAGCTGAACGGCAGCGAGGCCGGCCCACAGCGACCGTTCGCACGCCTCGGACAGCGCGAGCTCGTCCGGGGCGACCGCACCGATCGGCACCGTGATCGCGCTGTCGCCGTGCCAACCGTCGAGGATCGCACCGCAGTCGATGCTGAGCAGGTCACCGTCCTGCAAGGGACGCTTACGCGACGGGATGCCATGCACCACCTCCTCGTTCACCGAGGCGCAGATGACGCCGGGGAACGGCACGGTGGAGTTGCCCGGGTAGCCCTTGAAGGAGGGGACGGCGCCGGCACCACGGATGGTCTGCTCGGCGAGGTCGTCCAACTCGAGCGTGGTGACCCCGGGCGCCGCCGCAGCCCGGAGCGCCTCGAGGGTGCGCCACACCACCAGACCGGCCTCCCGCATCAGCAGGATCTCGGACCGGCTCTTGATCTCGACTTGCTCGCGTCGCATCCTGCGTCCCTGCCCCAGTCCTCGTAGCGCCGTCAAGTTTTTCTAGCGCCCGTCCGTATTTCCAGCGCCCGTCAGCCTTCCGAGCGCCGTCAATCCTCGTAGCGTCGCAGGGCCTCCAGGGCCCGTTCGGTCACGTCGTCGACCGGGCCGGTGGCGTCGATACCCACCAGGATGCCTCGTGTGGCGTAGAACGAGACGAGCGGCGACGTCTGCTTGGCGTAGACGTCCAACCGGTGCCGAACCGTGCCGGATTTGTCGTCGTCGCGCTGGAAAAGTTCTCCGCCGTCACGGTCGCAGACTCCCTCGGTCGACGGCGGGTCGAAGTCGACGTGCCAGTTGGTCCCGCACGTCCGGCAGGTGCGCCGCCCGGAGAGCCGGCGAACCACCTCATCGTCGTCGACGACCAGCTCGAGCACGACGTCGAGCTTGTTGCCCATCTCCGTGACCATGCCTTCGAGGGTCTCCGCCTGCGGCACGTTGCGTGGGAAGCCGTCGAGCAGGAATCCCTTGACCGCGTCGTCCTCCGCGAGCCGGTGACGCACCATCTCGACCGTGACCTCGTCCGGCACCAGGTCCCCGGCGTCCATGTAGGTCTTCGCCAGCGTGCCGAGTTCGGTCCCTCGGCTCACGTTGGCGCGGAAGATGTCGCCCGTCGAGATAGCGGGAACGGAACGGGCCGACGCGATGTGCTGGGCCTGCGTCCCTTTCCCCGCACCGGGCGGCCCTACGAGGACGAGTCGCACTAGCGGAGGAAGCCCTCGTAGTTGCGCAGCATCAGCTGGCTCTCGATCTGCTTCACCGTCTCCAGTCCGACACCGACCATGATCAACACGCTCGTGCCTGCGAACGGGAACGGCTGCTGCTTGGTCAGACCCAGCAGCGCCAGTGGGAAGACCGTGATGACGCCGAGGAAGAGCGCACCCGGGAGCGTGATGCGGGACAGCACGTACTGGAGGTACTCCGCGGTCGGCCGACCCGGCCGGATGCCCGGAATGAATCCGCCGTACTTCTTCATGTTGTCGGAGACGTCGACCGGATTGAACGTGATGCTCACGTAGAAGTACGTGAAGCCCATGACCAGCGTGAAGTAGAAGAGCAGGTAGAGCGGATGGTCCCCGCGCGCGAGGTACCGCTGCTGGAAATCCTGGAAGGTCCGGTTGCTCCACACCTGCGAGAGCAGCTGCGGTAGCTGCAACAGCGACGAGGCAAAAATGACCGGGATGACGCCGGCCTGGTTGACCTTCATCGGGATGTAGGTCGAGGACCCGCCGTACATCCGCCGACCGACCATGCGTTTGGCGTACTGCACCGGGATGCGCCGCTGGGACTGTTCGACGAACACCACGAAGACGACGATCGCGAGGCCGAGCAGGCAAACCAGCGTGAAGATGACGCCGCCGGCGACCTGGAGGATGCGAATGCCCTGGCTCGGCAGCTGCGCGGCGATCGAGGTGAAGATCAGCAGCGACATACCGTTGCCGACGCCGCGGCTGGTGATGAGCTCACCGAGCCACATGACCGTGGCGGTACCGGCGGTCATCGTGATGATCAGCGTGGCGATCCGGAACAAGCTGGTGTCCGGAATGACCGACGCGTTGCAGCCCTGGAACAGCCGGCCGGAGCGGGCGAGGGCGATGATCCCCGTCGACTGCAGGATCGCGAGCGCCACCGTCAGGTAGCGCGTGTACTGCGTGAGCTTCGCCTCGCCCGAGCTGCCTTCCTTCTTCAGCGCCTCCAGCCGGGGAACCACCACGACGAGCAGCTGGATGATGATGCTCGAGGTGATGTACGGCATGATGCCGAGCGCGAACACGGACAGCTGCAGCAACGCCCCGCCGCTGAACAGGTTGACCAACGAGTACAGGTTCCGCTGATCGCCGTGGTTCACGGCGTTGAGACAGGTCTGGATCGCGTTGGTGGAAACCCCTGGCGATGGCATCGTGCTGCCCACGCGGAACAGCACCATGATGCCGAGCGTGAACAGCAGCTTCTTGCGAAGGTCAGGCGTCCGAAAGGCCCTGCCGAAGGCGGCGAGCACAGCCCCTCCCTTCGGACCGAAAAGGCACTTCTGATCTGGGCTCGAGCGGGCGGACAGTACCGGCTCGTGCGGCTGACTGTAACAGTCCGGCCCGGCCCGATCGGGCTGCTCAACGCGGTCCTCTAGAGGATGAGCGCGCTGTTCCGATCGGCCGGGCCGGGCGGTGTGAACCTCGTGGCGGGGCTCAGACCTCGATCGCGGTACCCCCGGCGGCCGCGATCTTCTCGCGGGCGGAGGCAGAGAACGCGTTGGCCTCGATCTGCAGTGCGACGCTGAGGCTGCCGTCACCGAGCACCTTGACCGGCAGGTTCGCGCGCACGGCGCCCGCGTGGACGAGCGCGTCCACATCGACGCCGCCGCCCTCGGGGAACAGCTCCCCGAGCTTGGTCAGGTTGACGACCTGGTACTCGGTGCGGAACGGGTTTCTGAAGCCCTTCAGCTTCGGCACCCGCATGTGCAACGGCATCTGGCCACCCTCGAAGCGGCCAGGCACGTTCTTGCGCGCCTTGGTGCCCTTCGTACCGCGACCTGCAGTCTTGCCCTTGGAACCCTCACCGCGGCCGACCCGGGTCTTGGCCGTCTTGGCCCCCGGTGCGGGACGCAGGTGGTGGACCTTCAGGCCGCGGGCCGAGCCCTGGCCGGTCTCCGGCTGCTCACTCATTCGCTGACCTCCTCGACCTCGACCAGGTGGCTGATGGACCGGACCATGCCCCGCACCTCAGGCCGGCCCTCGCGGACGACGGTGGCACCGATACGCCGCAGGCCAAGGGTCTTGAGGGTCTCCCGCTGGCGGGAGGTCCCCCCGATCCCGGACTTGAGTTGCGTGATCCTCAACTTGCCGTCGCCGATCTTCGCGATGGACATCAGGCACCCCCCGCCGGAGCGGAAGCGGCCGAACGCGCGGCAGCTTGCGCCCGCAGCATGGCTACGGGGGCGACATCCTCGATCGGCAGACCGCGACGGGCCGCGATCTCCTCGGGACGGGTGAGACCACGAAGCGCGGTCACAGTCGCCTTGACGATGTTGATCGGGTTCGACGAGCCGAGCGACTTCGACAGCACGTCGTGAATCCCGGCGCACTCGAGCACGGCACGCACCGGACCACCGGCGATGACGCCGGTACCGGCTGAGGCCGGCTTCAGCAGCACGACACCGGCCGCGGCCTCACCCTGGATGGGGTGCGGGATCGTGTCACCGATGCGCGGCACCTTGAAGAAGTTCTTCTTGGCCTCCTCGACACCCTTGGCGATCGCCGCGGGCACCTCCTTGGCCTTGCCGTAGCCGACACCCACCGTGCCGTCGCCGTCGCCGACGATGACCAGCGCGGTGAAGCTGAAGCGCCGACCACCCTTGACGACCTTCGCGACACGGTTGATCGCGACGACGCGCTCGAGGTAGGAGCTCTTCTCCGCTGCCGCGCCGCCTCCGGCGCGGTCCCGACGACCCTGGCGGTCGCCGCCGCTTCCGCCTGCGCGGCGTTGACCTGGCATGACTACTGGTCCTTCCTGGCTGTGGGGCCCGTGTTCGGCGTGGTGCCCAGCGTGCGGGCGGAGCGGTGGCTGGCCATCAGAAGCTCAACCCCGCTTCCCGTGCTCCGTCGGCCAGGGCGGCGATCCGCCCGTGGTACCGACGTCCACCGCGGTCGAAGACCACGCTGTCGATGCCGGCTGCCTTCGCCCGCTCGGCCAGCAACTTGCCGACCTGGGTGGCGGCGGCCGTCTTGTCGCCCTCGGCGTTGCGGAGATCGCTCTCCAGCGTCGAGGCGGCGACCAGCGTGTGGCCCTTGGTGTCGTCGACGACCTGGGCGTGGATGTGCCGGCTCGACCGGTTCACCACGAGGCGCGGACGGGCGGTCGTGCCGGTGATTTTCTTGCGGACCCGGAGGTGCCGACGGGTGAGGCCCTTGCGACGCGTGCCGGAGGTGCTCGGCATCACTTACCTGCCTTTCCGACCTTGCGACGGACGTTCTCGCCGGCGTAACGGACGCCCTTGCCCTTGTAGGGGTCAGGGCGCCGCAGCTTGCGGATCTTGGCCGCGGTCTCTCCGACCGCCTGCTTGTCGATCCCGCGGACGATGAAACGCGTGGGCGTCTGAACCTCGAAGGTGATGCCCTCCGGGGCCTTGACCGGGACGGGATGGCTGTACCCGAGCGCGAACTCGAGGTCGCTGCCTCGAGCCTGCACGCGGTAACCGACGCCGCGGATCTCGAGGATCTTCTCGAAACCCGTGGTCACCCCGGTGACCATGTTGGCGACCAGGCTGCGGGTGAGCCCGTGCAGGGCACGGCTCTCCCGCTCGTCGTTCGGACGCTGCACGAGCAGCGTGCCGTCCTCCTGGACGACTGAGATGGGTTCGGCGACCCGATGGCTCAGCGAGCCCTTGGGTCCCGTGACCGTTACCTCCTGGCCGGCGAGCGTGATTTCCACGCCGCTAGGGACCGGGATCGGGAGCTTTCCGATGCGTGACATACGAAGCCTCCCCTACCAGACGTAGGCGAGGACTTCTCCGCCCACGCCCCGCTTGTATGCCTGCTTGTCAGTCAGCAGGCCGGTGGAGGTGCTGATGATCGCCACACCGAGCCCGCCGAGCACCTTCGGCAGGTTGGTGGCCTTGGCGTAGACCCGCAGGCCGGGCTTGGAGATGCGGCGCACGCCGGCGATCGTCCGCTCCCGGTTCGGGCCGTACTTCAGCTCGACGACGACGGAGTGCGTCACTCCCTCGCCTTCGGTGGACCAGCCGGCGATGTAGCCCTCCTGCTGGAGGATCTCGGCGATGTGGGTCTTGATCTTGCTGTATGGCATCACCACGCGGTCGTGGTACGCCTTGTTGGCGTTCCTGATGCGCGTGAGCATGTCCGCGATCGGGTCAGTCATCGTCATTGGGCGTTCCGCCCTTCCTCCGGCGGTTCCCGACTGGGCCTACCGGAATAGTTCCTGCACCATGCACTGCTCTGAGGCGCTGCGCGCCGCTGTCCTTCTCCCCACCGAAAGATGGACTTCGTCGATCTCTCGGGGGCTACCAGGAGCTCTTGGTGATACCGGGCAGCTCGCCCCGGTGCGCCATCTGCCGGAAGCAGATGCGGCAGAGACCGAACGTGCGGAACACCGCACGCGGACGGCCGCAGCGCTGGCAGCGCGTGTAGCCCCGGACTTTGAACTTCGGCTTCCGGTTCGCCTTGGCGACCAGCGCTTTCTTAGCCATACAGTCTCCGACTCCTCACAGCGCCTGCGGCGCAAATCTCAGTCAACAGCTTCGAGGCGCTACGCGCCGCTGCCCGATCAACAGGCATGAATGCGCTTCGCGGATTCACGCCTGTTTGAACGGGAACCCGAGCGCCCGGAGGAGCGCGCGTCCCTGCTCATCGGTCTCAGCGGTGGTGACGACCGTGATGTCCATGCCTCGGACGCGGTCGATCCGGTCCTGGTCGATCTCGTGGAAGATCGACTGCTCGGTCACCCCGAACGTGTAGTTGCCGTTGCCGTCGAACTGCTTCGGCGACAGACCGCGGAAGTCACGGATACGCGGCAGCGCGATACTGACCAGCCGGTCGAGAAACTCCCACATCCGGTCGCCGCGGAGGGTGACCTTCGCGCCGATGGGCTGGCCCTCACGCAGCTTGAACTGCGCGATGGACTTGGTCGCCCGTCGGATCTGGGGCTTCTGGCCGGTGATCGCTGCGAGGTCACGGACCGCGCCATCGATCAGCTTGCCGTCGCGGGCGGCGTCGCCGACGCCCATGTTGACGACGACCTTCACCACGCCGGGTACCTGCATGACGTTGCCGATGGAGAACGAGTCCCGCAGCTGCGGGAGGATCTCCGCGCGGTAGCGCGCCTTGAGACGCGGTCCCGAGCTCTGCTCGCTCGCCGTAGCACTGCCTTCTGTTGCTGTTGCAGACATCAGACGTCACTCCCACAGCGCCGGCACGTGCGCACGTTCTTGCCGTCCTCGTCCCGCCGGTGCCCGATCCGCGACGGCTTGTCGCAGCTGGGGCAGACCACCATCACGTTGCTCACGTGAACGGGGGCCTCCTGCGTGATGATGCCGCCGGTCTGCGCGCCGCGACCGGTCGTCGTCACCTTGGTGTGCTTCTTGACCCGGTTGGCACCCTCGACCAGGATCCGCTCGTCCTTGGGGTAGGCGAGAAGCACCTTCCCCTTGAGACCGCGGTCCTTGCCGGTGATGACCTGAACCGTGTCGCCCTTGTGGATGTTCATCAGAGCACCTCCGGTGCCAGCGAGATGATCCGCATGAATCGGCGGTCACGCAGCTCCCGACCCACCGGGCCGAAGATGCGGGTACCGCGGGGGTCGCCGGTGTCACGGATGAGGACGGCCGCGTTCTCGTCGAAGCGGATGTACGACCCGTCCGGACGTCGGCGCTCCTTGGTGGTGCGCACGATGACCGCCTTGACGACGTCGCCCTTCTTCACGCCCGCGCCGGGGAGTGCGTCCTTGACCGTGCCGACGATGATGTCGCCGATGCCGGCGTACCGGCGGCCGGAGCCACCGAGTACCCGGATGCACAGCAGCTCCTTGGCGCCCGTGTTGTCGGCGACCCGAAGCCTGCTCTCCTGCTGAATCACAGCGTCACTTCGCCTTCTCGAGGATCTCCACGACGCGCCAGCGCTTGGTGGCGGACAGCGGTCGGGTCTCCATGAGCAGCACGCGGTCGCCGAGGCCACACGAGTTTGCCTCGTCGTGCGCCTTGTACTTCTGCGTGCGCCGGATGGTCTTGCCGTACAGCGGGTGCTGCACGCGGTCCTCGACGGCGACGACGACGGTCTTGTCCATCTTGTCGCTGATGACGAGGCCTTCGCGCAACTTGCGGTTGCCCCGCTCGGCGGTCGCCGCTGTCGTCCCCGCTGATGCGGGCGATGTAGTTGTCTCGCTCATGCGCTCGAACTCTCAACTGCTTCGTAGGTGATGCCCAGTTCCCGCTCGCGCAGGACGGTGTAGATCCGGGCGATGTCGCGGCGGATCGTCTGCAGGCGCTTGTTGTTGTCGAGCTGCCCGGTGGCGACCTGGAAGCGGAGGTTGAACAGCTCCTCCTTCGCCTCCCGGAGGCGGGTGACGATCTCCTCGTTGCCCAGACCACGGATCTCGGTCGCAGAGACGGCCATCAGACCGGAGCCCCCTCTCGCGTCACGAACCGGCACTTCATCGGCAGCTTGTGCATCGCACGCCGCATCGCCTCACGGGCGATCGGTTCGGCGACACCCGACAGCTCGAACATGACGCGGCCGGGCTTGACGTTGGCGATCCACCACTCCGGCGAACCCTTACCGGAACCCATGCGGGTCTCGGCCGGCTTCTTGGTGAGCGGACGGTCCGGGTAGATGTTGATCCAGACCTTCCCGCCACGCTTGATGTGCCGGGTCATTGCGATACGCGCCGACTCGATCTGCCGGTTCGTGACGTAGGCCGGCTCCAGCGCCTGAATGCCGAACTCGCCGAATGTCACCGCAGTACCGCCCTTGGCGGCACCCGGCCGACCCGGGTGGTGCTGCTTTCGGTGCTTGACCCTGCGCGGGATGAGCATGTCAGCCCTCTCCGTCTGTCGCCGTGGTGCCGGAAGCCGGGTCCGCGGACGGGTCCAGAGCGGTGCCCTGCTCGTCCGGCGCGATCGGCTGGTCGCCCGCGACGGCCGGGCCGCCGGTCGACTCGCTCGAGTCGACGCTGGACACCGGCTGGGCCGGAGCGTCGGTGACGTCGGCGGACCGGGGCTCGGTCGCGTTGGCGGCCTCGGGTGCCGCCGTGGCGAGCACCTCCTCGCCGTCTGCCTGCGGCGCCCGCGACCGGCCGGAACGGCCACCCTCGGCGGCTGCGGCGCGACCGGCCTCGGTGCCGCCGGTGGTCGTACCGGTCGAGCCACTGCGTGGCCGGCGGACCGGACGCTCGCGACGCGACTGACGCACCTGGGCCTCCAGGGCCTCGCGCTCGGCGCGGCTCTGGACGACGTCGCCCTTGTAGATCCAGACCTTCACGCCGATCCGGCCGAAGGTGGTCTTGGCCTCGTAGAAGCCGTAGTCGATGTCGGCACGCAGCGTGTGGAGCGGGACCCGACCCTCGCGGTAGAACTCCGAGCGGCTCATCTCGGCGCCGCCGAGACGGCCCGAGCACTGCACCCGGATTCCCTTGGCACCGCCCTTGCTCGCCGTCTGCATCGACTTGCGCATCGCGCGGCGGAAGCTGACGCGGCTGGAGAGCTGCTCGGCCACACCCTGCGCGACGAGCTGGGCATTGATCTCGGGGTTCTTGACCTCGAGGATGTTCAGCTGCACCTGCTTGCCGGTGAGCTTCTCGAGCTCGCCGCGGATGCGGTCGGCCTCCGCGCCGCGGCGACCGATGACGATGCCCGGCCGGGCGGTGTGGATGTCCACCCGCAGCCGGCCCTGGGTGCGCTCGATGTCGACCCGGGCGATGCCGGCGCGCTCCATGCCGCGCGACATCATCTTCCGGATCTTGACGTCCTCGCCCACGTAGGCGGCGTACTGCTTGTCGGCGTACCAGCGCGAGGTGAACTCGCTGCTGATGCCGAGGCGGAACCCATGGGGGTTGACCTTCTGACCCACTAGCGGGCCCTCCTCGAACTACGGGCGGAGCCGGCGGCTGTGCCGGCCCCGCTACGGCTCTCCACCACGACGGTGACGTGGCTGGTCCGCTTACGGATGCGGTAAGCGCGGCCCTGCGCCCGTGGCCTGAACCGCTTCAGCGTCGGGCCCTCGTCGACGAACGCCTCCGAGATCCAGAGCGATTCGCGGTCGAGCCGCTGGTTGTGCTCAGCGTTCGCGACGGCGCTGGCGACGACCTTGTAGACGTCCTCGCTGGCGGCGTGCTCGTCGAAACGGAGCACGTCGAGCGCCTGGGTGACCTTGGTCCCGCGGACGATGTCGATGATCCGACGCGCCTTACGCGGGCTGACCCGCAGGTAGCGGGCGGAGGCACGGGCGATCTGCGACTCGTCGACGGCAGCCTTCGTGGCGGCGGCGGCAGCCTTCGGGTTAGCCACGACGCGCCCTCCGGTCGTCCTTCACGTGACCGCGGAACGTGCGCGTCGGCGCGAACTCGCCCAGCTTGTGGCCGACCATGCCCTCGGTGATGAACACCGGGACGTGCTTGCGGCCGTCGTGCACGGCCATCGTGTGGCCGAGCATGTCCGGGATGATCGTCGAGCGTCGCGACCAGGTCTTGATGACGTTCTTCGTGCCGCGGGAGTTCTGTGCGTCGACCTTCTTGAGCAGGTGGTCGTCGACGAACGCGCCCTTCTTCACACTGCGTGGCATTCGCTGTCTCCTTCCTTCTGCTCAGTGGTGTCTGTGGGGGTGGTGCCTGTGGTCATTACGGATGTCTGCATCGGTCCTGCTGCTTTCATCGAGCTCAGCGCCTACGTCCCGTGCGGTTGCGACGGCGCACGATCAGCCGGTCGCTGGGCTTGTTCCTGGCCCGGGTGCGTCCCTCCGGCTTACCGGCCGGGTTCGTCGGGTTACGGCCACCAGAGGTCTTGCCCTCACCACCACCGTGCGGGTGGTCCACCGGGTTCATGGCAACGCCTCGGACGGTCGGTCGCTTCCCCTTCCAGCGCATCCGGCCGGCCTTGCCCCAGTTGATACCGGCCTGTTCGGCGTTACCGACCTCGCCGACCGTGGCGCGGCAGCGCTGGTCGACGTTGCGGGTCTCGCCGGACGGCATCCGGAGCAGGGCGTAGCCCGCGTCCTTCGCAACCAGCTGCACGCTGACGCCGGCGCTACGGGCGATCTTCGCGCCGCCACCGGGCCGCATCTCGATGGCGTGCACAACGGTGCCCGTCGGGATGTAGCGCAGCGGCAGGGCGTTGCCGACCTTGATGTCGCTGCCCGGGCCGCTCTCGACCGTGTCGCCCTGCTTGAGCCGGGTCGGCGCGATGATGTAGCGCTTCTCGCCATCGGCGTAGTGCAGCAACGCGATGCGGGCCGTGCGGTTCGGGTCGTACTCGATGTGAGCGACCTTGGCCGGCACGCCGTCCTTGTCACGCCGAAAGTCGATCACGCGGTACGACCGCTTGTGCCCGCCGCCCTGGTGGCGGACGGTCACCCTGCCGTGGACGTTGCGCCCCCCGCGGCTGTGCAGCGGACGGACCAGCGACTTCTCCGGCTCGTCGCGGGTCACCTCGACGAAGTCGGCGACGCTGGCGCCGCGGCGCCCAGGCGACGTCGGCTTGTACTTGCGGATACCCATCGTGTCCCTCAGGCAGAAATCGTTTGGCTTGCTATGACTCAGTGCGGTCGGCGGCTAGGGCGTCAGGCGCCCGGGCCTCCGAAGATCTCGATCGTGTCACCCGGCTGAAGGCTGACCAGAGCGCGCTTGGTGGACCGGCGCTGGCCGTATCCATAACGGGTGCGCTTGCGCTTGCCCTGCCGGTTGGCGGTGTTCACGTTCAGTACGCGGACGTTGAAGATCTGCTCGACCGCGATCTTGATCTCGGTCTTGTTCGCTCCCGGACGCACCAGGAAGGTGTACGTCCCGTCCTCGATGAGCCCGTAGCTCTTCTCCGAGATGACCGGCGCCAGGATGACGTCGCGTGGGTCGGGGATCATTCGCCGACCCCGCCCGGGTCCTTGGCCGCCTCTTTGACATCACCGTTGTCGCCGCCGGCGCCGCCGGCCTCGGCCTCGAAGGACTTCTCGGCCTGCAGATCGCTGCTCGTCTGACCCTCGACCTCAGCCGCCATCTCCTCGTCGGAGACGTTGTCGCCGGCGGCGGTGGTGTTGCCCGGGGTCTCGCTCACGTTGACCTCCTGCGTCGGTGCCTGGGTGGTGTTGGGTGCGGCCGCGCCCCCCTGGGGGCCCTCGGCCAGCGTCGTCACCGCGTCGGCGAGCTGCTCGAGCTCCTCCTCGCGGGCAACGGCGCTCGCGCCCTTGCCCTTCGGCGGCCCGGCCAGGAACTCGGCGAGCGCGCCCTCGGTGAAGACGACGTCGTCGCTGACCAGCACGTCGTAGGTGTTCAGCTGCCCGGGGACGAGCAGGTGCACGGACTCGATGTTGCGCAAGCTCTTGCGCGTCACCTCGTCGTGCCGCTCGACCACGACCAGCAGGTGCTTGCCGGAGACGACGGTCGCGAGGTGCGCGGCGGCCGCCTTCGTCGACGGGCTGTCGCCTTCGACGACACCCGAGATGACGTGGACGCGCCCGAAGCGGGCCCGGTCGGACAGGGCTCCCCGCAGCGCGGCGGCCTTCATCTTCTTCGGCGTCCGCTGGGCGTAATTCCGCGGCGTCGGGCCGTGCACGACACCACCGCCGACGAACTGCGGCGCACGGGTCGACCCCTGTCGAGCGCGGCCGGTGCCCTTCTGCCGGTACGGCTTCTTGCCACCGCCACGGACCTCGGCACGGGTCTTCGTGTCATGCGTGCCCTGGCGGGCGGCAGCGAGCTGAGCCACGACCACCTGGTGGATGAGCGGCACGTGGCCCTGCACGTCGAAGATCTCGGCGGGCAGTTCCACGGTCCGCGCCAGGTCACCGGCGGGCGACGCGACGTTGACGGTGCGCGTCGTACCGGCCGCAGCTGCGGCCTCGACGAGACTCACGAGTTGTCACTCCCCTGCGTTACCGCTGCCGAGATCGGGCCCGGAGCCGGACGCTTGGCCGCGCTGCGGACGAGCACGAGGCCGCCGTCAGGGCCGGGAACGGCACCCTTGATCAGCAGCAGGCCGCGCTCGGCGTCGACGGTCTGGATCCGCAGGCTCATCGTGGTGCTGCGTACCGCACCCATCCGACCAGCCATCCGGACACCCTTGAACACGCGCGACGGGGTGGCGCAGGCGCCGATGGAACCCGGCGAGCGGTGCTTGCGCTGCACGCCGTGGCCGGCACCGAGGCCCTTGAACCCGTGGCGCTTCATGACGCCGGCGGTTCCCTTGCCCTTGCTGGTGGCGACCACGTCGATGATTGCGCCGGCCTCGAACACGTCGGCGGTGATCTCCTGGCCGAGCGTGTACTCGGACGAGTCGAGCGTGCGCAGTTCCACCGTGTGCCGGCGGGGGGTGACCCCGGCCTTCTCGAAGTGGCCTCGCAGCGGCTTGTTCACGCGCCGGGGATCGATCTCACCGAAGGCCAGCTGGACCGCGCCGTAGCCGTCCTTGTCCGCCGTGCGGACCTGGGTGACCACGTTGGGGCCGGCCTTGATGACGGTCACCGGAACGATCCGGTTCTGGTCGTCGAATACCTGGGTCATCCCCAGCTTGGTGCCGAGGATGCCGCGGATGATGCGGTCTGCCATCGCGAGCCTCCTCTACAGCTTGATGGAGATGTCGACGCCAGCGGGGAGGTCCAGCCGCATGAGGGAGTCGACGGTCTTCGGGGTCGGGTCAATGATGTCGATGAGGCGCTTGTGGGTGCGCATCTCGAAGTGCTCGCGGCTGTCCTTGTACTTGTGCGGCGAGCGGATGACGCAGTAGACGTTCTTCTCCGTCGGCAGCGGCACCGGGCCGGCGACCTGCGCGCCGGTACGGGTCACCGTCTCGACGATCTTGCGCGCCGATGAGTCGATGACCTCGTGGTCATAGGCCTTCAGCCTGATGCGGATCTTCTGGGCTGCCATCGTTCCTTCTTGGTCTCGCAGCGTTCACGGTCGTGCTGTGTCCACGCTGAATGTCGGAGTCGGTCGAGTCGCGCCGCGGCGGCCGGTGCGGGAAGCTCCGGCCGCCGTGCAATCGACTACTTGAGGTTCTTCGTGACGCGACCGGCGCCGACGGTGCGGCCACCCTCGCGGATGGCGAAACGCAGGCCCTCTTCCATGGCGATCGGCTGGATCAGCACGACGGTCATCTCGGTGTTGTCGCCCGGCATGACCATCTCGGTGCCCTCGGGCAGCGTGACGACACCGGTGACGTCCGTGGTACGGAAGTAGAACTGCGGGCGGTAGTTGTTGAAGAACGGCGTGTGCCGTCCGCCCTCG